>JBDHVK010000080.1:0-17631 GCA_039809645.1 Gemmatimonas sp. | reverse complement strand
AGAAGACCGCTCGTCAACCTCGCTGTCGCATTAACAGCAGCGATGGCCAGCTCGCGTGTACTTGGCCTTCCAGCGCTCGTGCGCGAACGTCTGCTGATCCAGTGGCGTACACCCGGGATAGTTCGCGCGCATGTGCGCGAGATAGGTGTCGTAGTCAGGGGCGCCCATGATCCGGCGCACGATGACCGCGAATCGGCGCAGACGTTCACGCCACGTCATGTCAGGCTGCCTCCTCGCGGAGCTGCGTGAGGACGAACGGCGACTCGCTGGTCTGCGCCGCCTTCTTGCCGCTCGTGACCTTCATCCACTCGTTGATCGAGGCGCCGAGGATGACGACGACGGAGATCAGGAAGAAGATCGCGACACCGGCGTCGAGCCGGTCGTTGAAGATCATCCGCTGCGCGGCTTCGACCGACTTGATGTTGGCCGGCAGGGTGTTCGTGGCAATCTGCTCCGAGATCACCCGGGCGTGCGCGAGGAAGCCCATCTTGGGGTCGCTCGAGAACACCTTGATGATTCCGGCGCTCATGGTGACGATCACGAGCCAGGCCATCGGAATGAGCGTCACGAAGGCGTACTTCTGCTTGCCCATCTTGATGATGATCGTCGTGCCCACGCAGAGGGCGACCGTCGCCAGCAGCTGGTTGGAAATGCCGAACAGCGGCCAGAGGGAGTTGATACCGCCCAGGGGGTCGGTCACGCCCTGGTACAGGAAGTAGCCCCACATGCTCACGAACAGCGCGCTGGTGAAGATGCTCGCCGGCGTGGAGGACACCTTGCCGAGCGGCTTCCAGATGTTGCCCAGCATGTCCTGCAGCATGAAGCGGCCCACGCGCGTGCCGGCGTCGAGCGTGGTGAGGATGAACAGCGCCTCGAACATGATCGCGAAGTGGTACCACAACGCCATCGCGCCCGGCCCACCCATCGCCTGCGCGAAGAGATGCGCCATGCCCACCGCCAGTGACGGCGCGCCGCCGGTCCGCGAGAGCAGGGAGTGCTCGCCGACCTGCTGGGCGAGCAGTTCGAGCTCGGCGCCGGTAATGGGCTTGAAGAGCGCCCAGTTGTTGATGACATCGGCGGCGCCGGCAGCCGTCGTGCCGATGACGCCGGCCGGCGAGTTGATGGCGAAGTAGATGCCCGGGGTCAGTACGCACGCGGCGATGAGCGCCATCGTGGCGACGAGCGACTCGGTGAGCATCGAGCCGTAGCCCACCAGGCGCGCATCGGGCTCACGGCGGATGATCTTGGGCGTCGTGCCCGACGAGACCAGGGCGTGGAAGCCGGAGATCGCGCCACAGGCAATCGTGACGAACACGAACGGGAACAGCTTGCCGGCGAACACCGGGCCCGTCCCGTCGATGAACTTGGTCACGCGCGGCATCTCGAGCGGCGGCAGCACGATGAGGATGCCGGCCGCCAGCGCCACCACCACGCCGATCTTGACGAACGCCGAGAGATAGTCGCGCGGGGCGAGCAGCAGCCACACCGGCAGCACCGAGGCGAGGAAGCCGTAGGCCATCACGCTGAGCGAGAGCGTCGTCGCGTTGAGCGTGAACACCGGCGCCCAGGTCGCGCTCTCCGAGACCCACTTGCCGGCGTAGAGCGAGAGCGCGAGGAGCACCAGGCCGATCGCCGTCGTCTCGAGGACGGCACCGGGGCGGATGAAGCGCATGTACACGCCCATCAGCAGCGCGATGGGAATCGTGAGGCCGATCGTCACCACGCCCCACGCGCTGTCGCGGAGGGCATTCACCACGATGAGCGCCAGGACCGAGATCAGAATGATCATGATCCCCAGCACGGCGATGAGCGCGGTGGCACCGGCAACGGTGCCGATCTCCTCCTTGGCCATCTGGCCGAGTGACTTGCCGTCGCGACGCATCGAGGCGCAGAGGATCACGAAGTCCTGCACGGCGCCGCCGATGACCACGCCGACGAGGATCCAGAGGGCACCGGGGAGGAAGCCGAACTGGGCCGCGAGCGTGGGGCCAACGAGGGGGCCGGGGCCGGCGATGGCGGCGAAGTGGTGACCAAAGGTCACCCACTTGTTCGTGGGGACGAAATCGCGGCCGTCATCGAGCCGTTCCGCAGGGGTCGCCCGCTTGGCGTCGA
This sequence comes from Gemmatimonas sp., assembly GCA_039809645.1. Lineage (GTDB taxonomy): Bacteria > Gemmatimonadota > Gemmatimonadetes > Gemmatimonadales > Gemmatimonadaceae > Gemmatimonas. The sequence goes on along the minus strand of JBDHVK010000080.1, from coordinate 15,519 downwards.
GGCCGAAGATGTCGTGGGAGATGATGCGGCTATAGAAGCGGTAGCCGATCAGGTAGGTGCAGACCGCAGCCACGAGGAGCCACGCCGCACTGATGGATTCGCCCTGAGACAGGGCCACCGTCGCGAGGGCGCCGGCGCCAAGGGCGGCGACACCGAGCCAGGGAAGGACTTTGAGCACGCGGGGGACGCCGAGGTGGGAAAGGAGGTGGGACAGCCGATATGCGCTCCAGCACCGGCCGTTGTCAATGAACGCGGACCCCGAGGGGGGCGTTGTCGGGCGGGTGGCTGGGACGGATCAACGACGCCGACCCCGAGATCGGATCAACAGCTCCGACCCCTTGATCGGGAGGGCGGGCTGAAAGCCCCCGCGCAGGTGGCTATCATGAGGGATGCCCACTCCCGTGACCCTGATTCCTGGCGATGGCATCGGCCCGTCGATCGCCGAAGCCACTGTCCGCATCCTGGCTGCCGCCGGCGCCGACATCGAATGGGACCGCCAGGTGGCCGGCATGGCCGGCGTGGCGCGCTGGAATGACCCCATTCCCGACGCCACCCTCGATTCCATCAAGCGCACCCGTGTGGCCCTCAAGGGCCCGCTCGAAACGCCGGTGGGCGAAGGATTCCGCTCCATCAACGTCGCGCTGCGCAAGACGTTCGATCTCTACGCGAACGTGCGACCGGCCTACACGATCGTGCCGGGGCGCTTCGAGAACATCGACATCGTGCTCGTCCGCGAGAACACCGAAGGGCTTTACATCGGGGTGGAGCACTACGTGCGCATCGGCGACGACCCGCGCGCTGCCGCGGAGTCGGTGGCGATCATCACGCGCGAGGGATCCGAACGCATCGTGCGCTACGCGTTCGAATATGCGGTGGCCCACGGGCGCCAGAAGGTCACGCTCGTGCACAAGGCGAACATCCTCAAGTTCTCCCAGGGGCTGTTCCTCGACGTCGGCCGCATGGTGGCGCGCGAGTACGAAGGGCGCATCCAGTTCGAGGAGCGCATCATCGACGCGATGGCCATGCATCTGGTGATGCGACCGGAGCAGTTCGACGTGGTGGTGACCACGAACCTTTTCGGCGACATCCTGTCCGATGAGATCTCGGGGCTGGTGGGAGGACTCGGCCTTGCCCCCGGCGCGAACATCGGCAAGAATGCCGCGATCTTCGAAGCGGTGCATGGCACGGCGCCGGACATCGCCGGCAAGAACATCGCGAATCCGGGCGCACTCGTGCTCGCCGCGTGCATGATGCTCGAACACATCGGCGACGGCGAGCGGGCACAGCGCATTCGCTCGGCGTTCGAACGCACGATTCGCGAGGGCAAGGTGCTCACGCGTGATCTCGGCGGCACCGCCGGTACCGACGCGTTCACCGATGAAGTGATCGCGAACCTTGGCTGACCTGCCGGAAACTGGAGGCGTGCGCGTCCTGCACGTCTCCGATATTCACTGTGGCCGTCCATTCCGCGAGGCCCACGTCCGTGCCGCGCTCGAAGTCGCACGGACGGGGACGTGGAGCGCGATCGTCATCTCCGGGGACATGTCCCAGCGGGCGCGCGATGTGGAATTCATCGCGGCGCGGGCCATCGTCGAGCAGTTCCGCGCCATTGCGCCGGTGCTGGTGGTGCCGGGCAATCACGATGCCGCCTGGTGGTTCGCCCCCTTCGGGTTCGGTGATTTTGCGCGCGTGCACGCCGGGTACCGTGCGCACATCAACCCGGACACCGAACCGACGCTCCGCGTCCCCGGCGTGTCGATTGTCGGTCTCAATTCGGCGTGGGGGATGAATCCGCCGGCGCTCACCTGGAATCCGCGGGACTGGCGCGTGAAGGGTGGACTGACCGACGCGCAGCTGCGGGATGCTACGGGTCGACTGGCGGCGAGCCCCGCCGGGGATCTGCGGCTGCTCGTGGTGCACCACAACGTGGTGCGCGGACGCCTGTCTCGACGATGGGGGCTCAAGCGGCCGGAATCGCGTCTGGATGCGGTGGCGGCGAGCGGCGCGCACGTGGTGTGCACTGGTCACGATCACGAAGAGCGCATCGAGGTGGTGGATCGGAAGACCGGGCGCTTTCTCTTGAGTGCGGCCAATACGCTGTCGAGCCGCATGCGCGGGCATCGGTCGAGTGCGCTGAACGTCATCGAGCAGCGAGCGGGGGTCGTCTCGGCGACCGCCTGGGTGTTTGCCGACGGGCAGTTCACTCCGGGACCGCTTTCGGCCAACCTGCCGATCTGACCCTTGCGTCTCAGTACTGAGATATTATCTTAGTCCTAAGATAATAACCGCCCGCGAGTCGGGCAGGAGGACCCCGTGTCCATTCTCGGTCTGCACCACATCACCCTCGTCGCCTCCAACGCTCAGCGGACGGTCGACTTCTACACCCGCGTCCTGGGTCTTCGGCTCGTGAAGACCACCGTGAACTTCGACGACCCGGGGAGCTACCACCTCTACTTCGCCGACGAAACGGGCGGCGCGGGGACGGTGGTCACGTTTTTCGAGTGGCCCAATGCGCCGCGTGGGCGCACGGGCATCGGTGGCACGCATCATCTCGCGCTGCGCGTGGCCGATCAGGATGCGCTGCTGCGCTGGAAGCGGCGCCTCACCGATCACGGGCTGCGGATCATCGGGCCGTACGATCGCCAGTACTTCACGAGCATCTACTTTCGTGATCCGGATGGCGTGATCATCGAGATCGCGACCGATGGTCCTGGGATGCTCTTCAACGAAGTGGCCGGCACGGAATTGCCGCACCGCACGCCGCCCAGCACGCTGGTCAAGGGCGGGCGCGACGAAGCCGCCATTGCCGCGCTGACGTGGCCCGAGCCGGTCACGAGCATCGATGCGGCCATGGCACTGACTCGCGGTCTGCACCATCTGACGGCGATGACCACCAACGTGGAGCGCACCGACGCGTTCCTGCGCCAGACGCTCGGTGTGACGCTCGTGAAGAAGACGGAGAACTTCGATGATCCGGGGACGCGCCACTGGTCGTGGGGCACGCCGGACGCCCGGCCCGGGTCGCTCGTGACCTACCTCGAGCGGCCGTCCACCGAGCGCCGCGCGCACATGGGGGCGGGGCAAGGGCACCACTACGCGCTGGCGGTCGCGGATGACGCGACGCAGCTGGCGATGCGTGATCGGCTACTCGATGCCGGTCATCAGGTGTCGCCGGTCATGGACCGCGTCTACTTCAAGAGCATCTACACGCGCGATCCGGATGGCCACATCGTGGAACTCGCCACCATGGGCCCCGGCTTCCTGGTCGACGAACCGGTGGCGACGACGGGATCCACACTGCGTCTCCCGCCGTGGCTCGAGGAGCAGCGAGCGGAAATCGAGCGGCGGTTGCCGACGCTCGATCGGCCCGAGTGGACGGTCGCCGTATGACCGGGCCACATGACCGTTCCGCGCCGGTGATCGCCGGTGCCTCCCTGACCGAGGCCACCCACGCGCTCGTGCTCACGCACGGGCGCGGAGGGAGCGCCGAGGGCATGCTGCCGATCGCCCGAGCGGCCAAGGCCACCGGTGCGGCGCTGATCGCGCCGGTGGCCGCTGGCAACAGCTGGTATCCTGATCGCTTTCTGGCACCCATGGCGCGCAACGAACCGTGGCTGTCGAGTGCGCTCGCGCAACTGGATGCGGCGGTGGCGATGACCACCGCTGCGGGGATCCCCCGGGAGCGCGTGATCCTCGTGGGGTTCTCGCAGGGAGCCTGTCTGACCCTCGAGTATGTGGCAAGACAGGCCGAGGGCCATGGGCGATTCGGCGGTGTCGCCGCACTCGCGGGGGCGCTGATCGGGAGCGACGACGAAGTCGCGCGTTGGCTCGCGGTGCCGCCGAATGGGTCGCTCCAGCAGACGCCGGTGCTGCTGGCGTGCGGCACGGCCGATCTGCACATCCCGGAGGCGCGCGTGCGTCAGAGTGCCGAGATCTTCCAGGCACTCGGTGCCGCCGTGGACCTGCAGCTCTATGCCGCTGTCGGACACGACATCGTCGGCGACGAAATCACGCGACTCGCCGCGATGGTTGCTGCGGTCGCGTAACTCCGTCATCTTTCGCCGCCATGGCGGATGACATGCAGCTCGGGTTCTTCGGATTTGAGGCGGCGCCGCCATCGGCGCCCGCCTCATCGTCCGCTCCGGCACCCGCCCCACCGACGGTCTCCGTCCCCGCGGCGCCATCGGCTCGTGAGGAGCTCGAGGAGCGCCGGGCGATCGGCCGCACCGCCATTCGCGCACGCACCGCGGTGCTCTTCAGCCGGCTGCAGGATCTGGGGCTGCGCGGGGTCGAGACGCTGGTGCTCATGCGCACGCGCACCGTGATGGTGTCGCTGATCGGTCGAACGCTTCGGGTACACGAGGGCTACGCGGAAGCGCCGGAGTCGGTGCTGCGGGCCGTCGTGGCGTTCGCCGTGGCGCGCAACAAGCAGGAGCGCGCCGCGGCCAAGGAGGTGATCCTCGCGCACGACGTGGAGCGCGCACCGGCCGCGCGTCGCGAGGAGCCCGCGCGACCGGGCGACGTCGCGCTCATCGCGCAGCTGATGGAAGCCCATCGGCAGCTCAACGCCGAGTGGTTCAGCAACCAGCTGCGGGCGATCCCCATCCGTCTCTCCGGACGCATGGCCACGCGTCTCGGTCATTTCGATCCCGGCTCACGGCACACGCCGCCCGAGATCGTGATGTCGCGCAAGCACATTGCGAAACATGGCTGGCGCGAGGCGATGCACACGCTGCTCCACGAGATGGTGCACCAGTGGCAGCATGAGACGGGGCGCCCCGTCGATCATGGTACCGAGTTCCGCGCCAAGTGCCGCGAGGTGGGAATCACCCCCGCGGCCCGGCGCGATGTGACGCCGTTCGAAAAGAAGCGGCGTCACGTCGGCTAGCCTCGCGCTGCGCGCGAGGCCAGTGACTTACGAGCCCGACGCGGCCGTCACAAGGACCACGATCGACGCCGAGGCGTCCGACGCACCCGTCGACGCGCCGCTCAGGGTGATCACGTAGACGCCAGGCGCCGTGGCCGCCGTGGTGGCGACCGTCACCGTGGCCGTGTTCGCCGTGGCCGGATTCGGAGACATCGTGACCGACATGCCCGTGGGCGCACCGGTCGCGGTCAGCTGCACGCTGCCCGCAAAGCTATTCGTGCGTGACACGGTCACCGTGCTCGTTACCGACTGTCCGGCGGCGACCGTGAGGGCTGCGGGTGCCGACGAGAAGCCAAAACCGGTCGCCGTCGAGGCCCCCACGTTGAGCGTGAGCGTCTGCGTCTGCGCGCTGATGCCGGTGCCCGTTCCGCGAATGGTGATCGTGGCCGGGCCGGTCGTGGCCGTCGCCGACGGCGTCAGTGTCAACGTGGCGATGCGATTCGCTCCCGTGATGGTGGCCGGCGCGAACGTGGCCGTGACGCCCGTGGGCAGCCCCTCCGCCGCGAGCGTGACGTCGCCGTTGAACGCGCCGGTGCGCGTGATCACCACCGGCACCGTGATCGCATTCCCTTGCGTGGCAGCCCAGCTGTTCGCACCCGTACTCAACGTGATGCCCGCGGCGGCACCGACGGCGAGCGGAATGCTGACCGTCTTGGAGTTCACGCCGCTCCCCGAGGCGCGCACCGTGATGGTGTTCGTACCCGCGGTGGCCGTGTTCGCCGCGGTCAGCGTCATGGTGGAGGTTGTACCGGTGCTCGTGACCGTCGCCGGATCGAAGCTGGCGGTGACACCCGTGGGAAGACCTTCCGCGGTGAGCGTGACGGAGCCGGTGAATCCGCCGGAGCGCGCGACGCTGAGCGGCACGGTTGTGGTCCCGCCGATGCCGACCGTGGCGGCCGTGCTCGTTGAGGTGAGCGCGACGGCGCCCGTCGGCGCCGTGGTGTCGTTCTTGTCATCGCAGGCGGCCGTGGCCAGCACGGCAGTGGCGAGCAGGGGAATCCAAGCGCGCATGAATACCTCGAAGTATCGAGAGAAATTGGCCCCGCGACGCGGAGCATCGAGCCCCCGCTGCGTCGCAAATCGTGGTCCCTCCCGACGCGCTCTGTGATGCACTCCACACCGTGGCGAACGACACAGCGCCGTTGCTCGACTGAGCAACGGCGCTGTGGACTTACAGGTCAGCTCAGCCGATCAGGGCGTGTAAGTTCCGAAGCGCGCCGCGCTGCGGGATACGAGGCCTTCGATGCTGGTGACACCGCCGCCAGCCGACGTCGCAAAGGCGGACACATCGACGGCCGTCCCGCCCACGAGGCCCCAGGCGTTGTTCCAGCCCGAGACACCCGAGAAATCAGGGACGTCGAAATCATACGAATTGGCGCCCGAGAAGTACGCGCGGGTCGCAAACACCGACCAACCACGCGCCACGCCGCCTGCCCGTTGCGAGAAGATCGCAAAGATCTGATCGCTGTACTCCGCCTGCCAGTTGCCGACCGCCCGGACTCGCGCGTACGGAGTCGTCGTGATCGTGGTCAGCGTGGGGAACAGAAGCGACGGGCCCAACGTGAGCGTGCGATCGGCCAACAGCCGGTTGAATTGCGTGGCCGTACGCTGCTCACTGAGCGTAGTGCCACCGAGCAACGTGATGGCCGAAGCGGAGACCACATGCAGATCGGTCGACTGCGTCAGCGCCGCGGGGAGGCCATACACCGTGTTCGTGGCGCTGGAGCCACCGAAGGTGCCAAAGGTAAAGCCACCAATTGTGCTGCCGTTACCGGTGAGCAGGCTGGCGGTGGCGATAACTTGAGAGGCTCCGGCCGCGTTGGCCACGGTCACCGTAGCAGACGCGGGAACGAACGACTCGGCGCCCCCGAAGTCGATCACGGGGATCGCGGCACCGTTGGCATAGTTCACGTTGCGGCGAATCACGCCGCGATCGGGCACCGTGGCCACCGTCGACCCAACGATCGAGAACGACGACCGGAACGCGATCAGGTCGGTCGCGCCGTCGAGCACGTTCTGAATGGAGTAGGTAGATCCACCCGTGGAGCCCTGGGCAAGGCTGCCGCCGAGCGCGACCTGACCGGTCTGTGTGGGGCCGACACCGGCAAACGTGCCGGTGTGGCTCTTCCGCGCCGCGTTCGTCGTGCACTGGCTGCTGGCCGTTGTGGTCAGTTCAGCCGCGGAGCCGTACCACACGTTGACGGTGGGTGAGTTCTGCGCATCCACGGTGACCCACGCCATGCCGCCGACGCCGGTGATCGTGAACGAGTAGGTGTTGTTGGCGCCGGCCGTCGCCCGCGTCCATGCGCCGCTGGAGCCGCTGCGATAGGCCACGAACGAGGGCAACGCCGAGAGATCGCAGAAGCGGAGGTTCACGTTCCCCGTACCGCCGCCGCCGCCCGCCGTGACCGTCAGCGGCACGGTGGTGGTCACGTTGCCGGTCAGGCCCGCCCCGGCGCCGGTGATCGTCACGTTCGACGCGCCCGTGGCGGCGTTGGCCGCCGCCGTGAAGGTCACGGTGGCACTCGTGCCGGTGACGGAGCTCGGCGAAACGGTGGCAGTCACCCCCGTCGGGAGGGCGCCGACCGTCAGCGACACCGCGCCGGCGTAGCCACCGGTCCGCGTGACGGTGATCGTGCTCGTGCCTGTGGCACCCTGCTGCACGGTGGCCGCCGTCGCGGCGAGCGTGTAGCTCTGCGCCGCCGTGACGGTCGTCGCAAGGATGGCCGTGGCGTTGCTCACGCCGGTGCCGCTCGCGGTCACCGTGATGTTCTGCGTCAGGAGCGACGCGTTGGCGGCGGCCGTGAGCGTCAACGTGCTCGTCAGCGTACCGCCGGAGAGCGTGGCCGGGCTGAACGCCGCGGTGACACCCGTCGGCAAGTTCGTCGCGGCGAGCGCGACGTCGGCCGTGAAGTTCGTGCGCGCCAGCGTGATCACGCTCGTGATCGTCGCCCCCGCGGCCAGGGAAATCGTCGTGGGGTTCGCGGTGATGGCGATGGACGGCACCGCCGTGACCGTGAGCGCCACGGTCGTCGTGGCCGCCGTGACCCCGGTACCCGTGCCCGTCACCGTGAGGTTGTAGACGCCCGGCGCGGTCGCCGCGCCAACCGTGAGCGTCAGAGTGCTGGTCGTGGCGCCGGCCGCGATGCTCGCCGGGGCGAAGGCACCGGTGACGCCCGTCGGGGCGCCCGAAAGCGCCAGCGCCACATCACCGGCGAAGCCGCCGGTACGGGTGAGCGTCACCGTGCTGGTGCCCGTTGCACCGGCCTGCACGCTGAGCGCCGCCGGCGCCGCCGCCACGGCAATCGCCGGCGTGGCCGACGCGGTCACGGTGAGGTTGACCGTCGCCGTCTGCGCCGTCACACCCGTTCCCGACGCCGTGATCGTGAGCGCGCTCGTTCCCGCCGTCGCGTTCGCCGCGGCGGTAAGGGTGAGGGTGCTCGTAGTGGAGCCGCTCGCGATCGACGCTGGATTGAACGTCGCCGTGACCCCGGTCGGAAGACCGGACACCGCGAGCGTGACGGCGTCGGTGAACCCGCCGCCGCGCGTGATCGTTACCGGCACCGTAGTCGACGCGCCTTGCACGACACTGGCCGTGCTGCTGCCCGCCGTCAGGGTGATCGTGGGGTTCGGAATCGTGAGACTGATCGTGCCGCTCGAGGAGACGCCGGTGCCCGACGCCAGCACGATGATCGTGTAGGTGCCCGGAGTCGCGCTGCTGCTCACTGACACGGTGGCCGTGGCGGCGGTGGCGCCGCTCGTCAACGAGGATGGTGCCACATCGACGGTCACACCGGCCGGCGCGCCGGTAGCGGTGAGCGTCACCGTACCGGAGTAATTCGTGCGCGCCACGGTAATGGCGCTGGTGCCGCTCGTGCCGCGGCCGAGCGTGAGACTGGCCGTACCAACGGAAACGCTGATGCTGGCAACGGGCGGCGGGGCCGTCGTGCCGCCGTCTCCGCCGCCGCACGCCGCCAGCAGCGAAGTCGTGAGCGCCGCCAACCACGTAGTCGCGGTGCGGACGGATGATCGAGCGGCACTGGCGCGCAGCATCGCGCGGGGAACTCGCAGCATGGGAGTCACAGGGAAGAAGGCCAAAGACGACACGCCGACGCCGACATGGCGGGGCTGGTGAACCGACGATAACATGCGATTCAAACGGTCGCTTCATAAGGGTCCAATTACCCATGACTTTTGCAGAATTCGACCGGAGACGAGCACAGCTGTTGTCTCGCGTTACATTTGCACTGCGCCGCTTTGCGCGCATCGCTCCGCCTCTTCCGCTGCTCCCATCATGGCCACCGACGCTTTCGCTGCCGCCGCGATTCCCGCGCTTCCTTCCGTCGAACTGACCGCGCACCCTGGCGATCTCTTCAACATCGATGCGGCGCTCACCGAGGAAGAACGCGCGATTCGCGACACCATTCGGGCGTTTGTCAACGAAAAAATCCTGCCCATCATCGGTGACTGCTATGTGCAGGGCCGATTTCCCGATGAGTTGATTCCGGAACTCGCCGAACTCGGCGTGCTCGGTGCGAACCTGCCGGAAGAGTACGGATGCGCCGGTCTGTCCAGCGTCGCGTACGGCCTCATCATGCAGGAACTCGAGCGCGGCGATTCGGGGATCCGCTCGTTCGCCTCGGTGCAGGGCGCGCTGGTGATGTACCCGATCTTTGCCTTCGGCAGCGAGGAGCAGCGCAAGGCGCTCCTCCCCAAGCTCGCCAAGGCCGAGCTGATTGGCTGCTTCGGACTGACCGAGCCTGATTTCGGCTCGAATCCGTCGGGGATGATCACGCGCGCCCGGCAGCAGGCCGATGGCAGCTGGGTCATCAACGGTGCCAAGATGTGGATCACGAACGGCTCGAAGGCCGATATCGCCATCGTCTGGGCGAAGACGGGAGACAGCACCGAGGACAGTTCCATCCGTGGCTTCGTCGTGCCGACGAACACGCCGGGGTTCCAGGCGCGTGACCAGAAGGGAAAGCTCTCGCTCCGCGCGAGCGACACGTCGGAGCTCGTGCTCACGGACGTGCACGTACCGGCTGACGCGATTCTCCCGAATTCGAAGGGGCTCAAGAGCCCGCTCATGTGCCTGACGCAGGCGCGCTACGGCATCAGCTGGGGCGTGCTCGGCGCCGCGATGGCGTGTCTCGAAGAGGCCGTGAGCTACAGCAAGAGTCGCGTGATGTTCGACAAGCCCATCGGCGGCTTCCAGATCCAGCAGGTCCGTCTCGCCGACATGCTGACCGAGATCACCAAGGGGCAGCTGGTGTCGCTGCATCTGGGGCGCCTGAAGGACGCCGGCAACTTCACGCCGGTGCAGGTGTCGCTGGCCAAGCGCAACAACGTCGACATCGCCACCAACTGCGCCCGCGAAACCCGCCGCCTGTTGGGCGCCAACGGCATCCTCGCCGAGTACTCGGCGATGCGCCACATGGCCAATCTCGAGAGCGTCTACACGTACGAGGGGACGCACGACGTGCATTCGCTCATTCTCGGGCAGGCGCTGACGGGGTTGAACGCGTTCAAGTAAGCGCTGTAACTGACTACCACGGATCACACGGAGTTCACGGACACGGCCACGGAGACTGCATAGACTCCGTGGCCGTGTCCGCGTACTCCAGAGTGTCCGTGGCAATCAGTTCAGCGAACCTCAGGCACCGGCGCCAACGCTGGCGCCGCCCGATTCGTTATTGATGGCAGGGAATGGTTTAGTTAAGTTCTGAGCTATTCCAGCTGACCCCAGCATTCGCGGTCGCGGGAATTGTAAATATGACGGGACCGTCGCATTGTGGCGGCCCGTACCCCTCCCTAGCTTCCCCTCGGCAGTTCCTTTCCCACCTGACTTTTGACGGAGCGTCCGCGGTGAAGATCGCCGTGTGCATCAAGCGCGTCCCCGTGATGGAAACCAAGTTCGCGATCGCGGCCGATGGCACGCGCGTCGACGAAACGGGGCTCAAGTACGACGTCAACGACTTCGACCTGTGGGCCATCGAAGCGGCCTTGCAGCTCAAGGAAAAGAACAACAACGCGGGTGAGGTCGTGGCGATCTCGCTCGGTCCGGACGCGGCGCAGGAGCAGATCCGCAAGGCGCTCGCGATGGGCGCTGATCGCGGGGTGCTGCTGCAGGCCGCGTCGACGCCGGCGGACGGCCTGGCCGTCGCGCGGGCGCTGGCGGCGGAACTCAAGGACGGCGGCTACGACCTCGTGCTCTTTGGCCGCATCGCCATCGATTCGATGAATCAGATGACGGGCCCGATGGTCGCCGAGCTGCTCGACCTGCCGTGCGTGACCAATGTGTGCAAGCTCGAGATCAGCGGTGGCACGGGTCGCGCCGAGCGCGCGCTCGAGGGCGCCAGTGAAGTGGTGGAGTTCCCGCTGCCGGCGGTGCTCACGATCGACGACGGCCTCAACAAGGAACGCCTCCCCAGCCTCAAGGGGATCATGGCGGCCAAGAAGAAGCCGCTCGATGTGAAGCCGGCGCAGCTGGGCGATGCGAAGGTGACGGTGGCCAGGATGGTGCTGCCGCCGGAGCGCGCCGCGGGCCGCATTCTGGGCGACAGCGCGGCCGCGGTGCCGGAGCTCGTCCGTCTTCTCCAGACCGAAGCGAAGGTGCTCTGAGCCATGGCCAACGTTCTCGTTTTCGCGGAAGTGCGCAGCGGTGAGCTGCGCAAGGTGGCGCTCGAAGCCGTGACGGCGGCGCGCACGCTGGCCGATCTCTCGGGGGGCGGCAGTGTGCACGCGGTGCTCGCCGGCGCGGCCGGTATCAGTGCCAAGGCGGAGGCGCTCGCCGAGCACGGCGCTGACAGTGTGCTGGTGCTCGAGCACGCGGGCTTCGCGCAGTACAATCCCGAAGCGCTCGCGGCGACGCTCGCGCAGCGGCTTGGCAGCGGCACGTACGGCTACGCCGTGTTCAGCGCCACCGCGCAGGGTCGTGACCTCTCGCCGCGTGTGGCGGCCAAGTGTGGAGTGGGGCTCGCCCCCGACCTCACCGGCTTCACGGTTGAAGGCGGCACCGTCATGGGCCAGCACTTCAACATGAACGGCAAGACGATCGCCACGCTCGCGCTTTCGGGCTCGCCGGCCATTCTCTCGGTGCGTCCGTCGGCGTTCCAGCCGGCGGTGGCGGCCCGGCCGCTCGCGACCGAAGCCATCACGTCGGCCGCCGATCCGTCGGCGTCGCGCGTGAAGGTGGTGGAGCTCAAGCAGGGCAATACAGGCGCCATCGATCTTGGTGATGCGCCGGTGGTCGTCGCGGGTGGCCGTGGCCTCAAGGCCGCCGAGAACTTCAAGCTGTGCGACGATCTCGCCGAAGCGTTCGGCAACGCGGCGGTCGGTGCGACGCGCGCGGTGACCGACGAAGGGTGGCGTCCACACTCGGTGCAGATCGGGCAGACCGGCCGCAATGTGAGCCCGAATCTCTACATCGCCGTCGGCATCTCCGGCGCCATTCAGCACCTCGCCGGCATGCGCACGTCCAAGACGATCGTCGCGATCAACAAGGACAAGGACGCGCCCATCTTCAAGGTCGCGGACTATGGCATCGTGGGTGACGTGTTCGAAGTCCTGCCGGCGCTGACGGCGGCGGTGAAGGCCGCCAAGGCGCAGGGCTGACCGGATGGGTGTGCAGAATGCCGTCTTTGCGGTGATCCTCGCCGGCGCCCTGTGGATGTTCTCACAGCAGGCGCAACGGCTCATCCGCTGGCTCAAGCTGGCGAAGGAAGAGAATCGCACCGATCACCCGGATGTTCGCACGAAGAACTTCCTGCTGATTGGGCTCGCGCAGAGCAAGATTCTGCGCGATCCGCTGGGCGGCATGATGCACGCGCTGGTGTTCTGGGGCTTCTGCGTGTTGGGCCTCGGCACCATCGAGATCATGATCCAGGGGCTCTACACGCCCTTCACCTGGGGGATGATCCTCCCCGGTTTCCTGTACACGGCGTTCGTCTTCTCGCAGGAGATCTTCGCCGTCTTCGTGCTGATCCCGGTGGGCTATCTGTTGTATCGCCGCCTGGTGATCAAGCCGCGCCGCTTTACGGTGGACGCGGTGCACAGCGGCGAGGCGGTGCTCATTCTGAGCGTGATCGCCGGCCTCATGATCACGCTGCTGCTGCTCTTCGTGGGCGAAGGGATGCAGCCGGGCGCGAATCACAGCGGCCATGTGATCAGCGGGCTGCTCATGCCGCTCTTCAGCGGCATGAACGCCGAGACCGCCGAAGCCATGGCGCGCGTGAGCTGGTGGCTGCACGCGCTGGGTATTCTGTGGTTCCTGAACCACCTGCCCAAGTCGAAGCACCTGCATGTGCTGACGTCGCTGATCAACGTCTGGTTCTCGAACACGAGCGGACCGGGGCGCGTCGGCGCCATGAAGCCGATGGATCTCGAGGCCGAAGACGCCGAGCAGTTCGGCGCCGCGGACATCGAGCATCTGTCATGGAAGAACCTGCTCGACGGCTACTCGTGCACGGAGTGTGGTCGTTGCACGGCGGCGTGTCCGGCGAACATCACCGGCAAGATGCTCTCGCCGCGCATGATCGTGGTGAAGACGCGCGCGCGCCTCACCGAGAAGGCCACGGTGCTCGACGCGGTCGCCGCCGCGGGGGGCACGGCCACCGACGAACAGACGGCGGTGCTCGACAAGAAGCTCCTCGACAGCTGGATCACCGAGGAGGAACTGTGGGCCTGCACCTCGTGCCGCGCGTGCGTGATGGAGTGCCCGGTGAGCATCGACCAGCTCGAGATCATCAACGAGCTGCGGCGCGACCTGATGCTCATGGAGTCGCGCTTCCCCGAGGAAATCCAGCCGGCGCTCACGAGTCTCGAGCGCAACGGCAGTCCGTGGGCCTTCAGCGCGTCGGACCGTGAGAAGTGGGCCGAGGGGATGAACATCCCCACCATGGCCGAACTGGCGGCGAGCGGTGAGAAGCCCGACATCCTCTTCTGGGTGGGCTGCGCTGGATCGTTCGACGATCGCGCCAAGAAGATCACCGTCGCGTTCGCCCGCATCCTGCAGGCGGCCGACGTGAGGTTCGCCATTCTGGGGCAGGAGGAAACCTGTCACGGCGATCCGGCGCGCCGCATGGGCAACGAGTATCTGTACCAGATGCTCGCGAAGGGCGTGATCGAAACGCTCAATGGCTATGAAGTGAAGACCGTGGTGACCTTCTGTCCGCACTGCTTCCATCAGATGGGGAAGGAATTCCCCGATCTGGGCGGGCATTACGAGGTCATTCATCACACGGAGTACATCGAGCGCCTGCTCGAGTCTGGACGTGTACCGCTCGACACCGAGCATGGGCAGCGCCTCAAGGTGGCGTACCACGACTCGTGCTACCTCGGCCGCTACAACGACGTGTACGACGCGCCGCGCAACACGCTGCGCAAGGCGCTGCCGGTCGTTGAGCTGGTGGAGCCGGCACGCACGAAGAGCCGGGGCCTCTGCTGCGGCGCGGGCGGCGGTCGCATGTGGATGGAGGAGAACACCGGCAAGCGCGTCAACGTGGAGCGCACCGAGGAACTCCTCGCCACGGGCGCGGATCAGATCGCGGTGGCGTGCCCGTTCTGCATGACCATGATCACCGACGGCGTCACCGGAGCCGGCAAGGACGTGCCGGTGCTCGACATCGCCGAAGTGGTCGCGTCGCGCCTGATGGAGCAGCCGGCGTCGGTGAGCTAGTCGTGCGCTATTGAACTGATCACACAGAGGGAAAGTGAAAAGGAGAAATCCTCGACTGCCATTGAGATGGGGCCGAGGATTTCTCCTTTTCACTTTTTCTCTGTGTGATCAGTTCCAGCTACGTCAAGGCACCTCGACGTCCTGCCGAAGCCGAATGTCCCGGCTCGACGCGCCCACCATGATGCGCCAGGTGCCCGGCTCCTCCACGAGGCGCATGGACGCGTCGAGGAAGCGCAGCTGATCGCGACGCACCTCTAGGGTGACGCGCTGTGAGGCGCCCGGGGCCAGCGAAACGCGGGCAAACCCCATGAGCTCCTGGACGGGGCGCGCGACACTGGCGAGCACGTCGTGCAGGTACAGCTGTACCACCTCGTCGCCGGCGACCCGCCCAGTGTTGGTGATCGAGCAGGTGACCCGAAGCGCGATCTCGTCGCCCTTGGGGCGCACGTCCACCGCGAAGTCGCGATAGGCGAACGTCGTGTAGCTCAATCCATGGCCGAACGGGAAGAGCGGGTGGCCGGTGAGATCGAGATAGTCGTCGCCGCGGCCGGTGGGCTTGTGGGCGTAGTACAGCGGCACCTGCCCCTCATGCATCGGAAAGGTCAGCGGCAGGCGCCCGGCCGGATTCACGCGACCGAAGAGGGCGTCAGCGACCGCGTGGCCACCGGCCTGACCCGGATACCACACATCGAGGACGGCGTCGACCTGATCGATCCACGGCGTCGTGATCGCGCTGCCCCCCACCAGCACCACGACGGTGGGGGTGCCGGTCGCGGCAACGCGACGGATCAGCTCTTCCTGACGACCCGGAAGCCCGAGCTTCGCGCGATCGCGAAACTCGCCCTCCTCGATGCCGGCGACCACCACGGCGACCTGGCTCGCGCGCGCCGCCGCCACGGCGTCCGCGATGTCGCGC
>JBDHVK010000079.1:0-18379 GCA_039809645.1 Gemmatimonas sp. | reverse complement strand
AGAAACTCGCCATTGGATCGCAGCAGCGCGCGTCCGACCAGCGTGCTGTCGAGCCTCGTGCGCGACTGTTGGATGCGCGCGAGCAGTGGCGCGGCCGGCACCGTCCCGTCGCGCACCGCATTCACGAGCAGCGAGTCGGCGGAGAGCGCCGTCATTTCCGCGATGCGTTGCGCGATGCTGCGACCGGCGCTTCGCGCGGTTTCACGGACGACCCCGAGCAGACGATCACCGGCGCTCGCTCGCGTGACCCCCTGCACCTCACGATACGCCGCCACCCCGAACGAGGTCACGATGAGCGTGAGCACGGTGAACAACAACAGCGAGACACGCTGCGCGAGCGACCAACGACTTGCCGGGAACGAGGCGATCACGGTACCATGGGCGGGCGGCGCATGACGGTCGTCACCAAACGCTCCACCGCGAAACGCGGTGTGGCTGAAAGACGCGGCGAACAACGCAGTATGCCATCACGGGTCGCCGTCGCAACATGCCGCCACGCGGCTGCAGCGTTTGTCCCTGCACCTGGTCCCTACCGTGTCCGTCTCTCTGTCTGTCCCTGCCGCTGCGCTCGCCTCGCCGCTGGTGCTCGTGGCCGAGGATCATGACGACAGTCGCCTGATCGTCACGACGATCCTGCGTCATGCCGGGCTGCGCGTGGTGGAGGCAGTCGATGGTGATGAGGCGCTCGCCACGGCCCAGTCGGCGCAGCCCGCGGTGTTGGTGCTCGACGTCGGCATGCCCAAGCGCGACGGATTTGCGGTCGCCGCCGAGCTCAAGCGCGACCCGGCCACGCGCGCGATTCGAATCGTGATGGTCACCGCCCACGCGCTGCCGGAGGATCGCGCGCGAGCGGCGAGCTCCGGCGTCGACGTATTCCTCACCAAACCAGTCGGCCCGGCGGCGCTGCTGCAGGCGGTGCGCGATGCGCTGCACGGTGCGAGCGGCCCACCTCAGTGAAGACCTGTCAGGGCTTCGCGGTGTGCTGCTCCCACAGCTGCTGCCATCGCGCGGCCACCGCGGGCTGCTGCAGCGCCGCATAGGCCTCGGCGAGATCCTTGCGGGCGGCCTGCAGGAAGCTGACCCCCGGCTCGGACTGGCGCGACACGATCTGGTAGCCGGCGTCACTTTCCCGCGCACCGTCCCGCCATCGTCGCTGCCGAATGAGGGAGCGGCCAAGCTTGATGCGCGCGATCCCGGTGTTCAGATGCTCGGCACCCTGTGCACGCGTGAAGCGCTGCACGACGTCGCGATAAATGGCTTCGGCCCGCGCGTATTGCTTCTGCTCGTTGTAGACGGTGGCGCGGTTCGACAACGCCACGGCCACCGTGAAATGCGCATCACCGTTGGCGGAGCGATAGACGTCGGCCATGCGCGTGAAGTACGCATCAGCGCTGTCGAACGCCTGATGCTTGATGGCCACGTTGCCAAGCTCATTGAGGATGCTGGCGACGCGCGGATGCGCGTCACCGAAGGTGGCCTGTTGCACGGCCAGCGCACGCCGCAACGTGGCTTCGGCCACATCGTACTGATCCAATCGCACCTGCGCGCGGCCGAGCATGACGAGATTCGCGGCCGTGCGGAAATGATCGGCGCCGTAGAACGCCGAGTCGATGGCGAAGGCCCGTGCATACCACTGCGCCGCGCTGGCGTAGCGCCCGCGTTCGAACTCGGTCGCGCCGAGATTGATGTAGATCTCGGCCACGGCGGGGTGCGATCCGCCACGCCGACGCTCGTACCAGCGCAACGCATCGCGATTGAGCGAGTCACTCGCATCGTAGCGACCGGCATAGAAATGCACGTTGGCCAGCTCACCCTGGAGCGCGGCGCGCGCGTCCGGCTCCGTGTCACCCACCGGGTAGGAGGCGAGCGCCTGCTCGAGCACCGCGGTGGCGGAATCGTACTGCCCCTGCTCCTCGAGCCGTCGGCCGATCGTGCCCAGGATGCGCGCGCGCAAACGCCAGGGCGCCTGCGCGCGCTCCGCGAGCCGGCTCGCCTCGCGCAACGCCGAGTCCGCGCTGGCGAACTGGGCCTGATCGATCCGCAGATCGCCCCGCGTGACGAACAGCGCCGCGCGTGCCTCGAGGGGCCCGCCATCGGGCGCGCGGCGGTACGCCGCGAGGGCCTCGTCGAGCATCGAGTCCGCGCGTGCAAACCGCCCGAGCTTCTGGTACACGCCGCCCAGCGACGCCAGCAGGTCCGCTTGTCCGCCCGGATCGCCGCGCAGCAGCCGCGCCTCCCGCGCACCGCGGTCGACCAGCGTCAGCACGCGGAGGCTGTCGGCTGGCCCGGCTTCATCGCCGCCGTCGAACAGGGACAGGAGGAACTGCTGCAAGCGCGCGCGTCGATCGGCCTCCTGCACCGCCGCGACTCGGGCCCGCTCGATCCGCACGGTATACGCCACCGTCGCGCCGATCGCCGCGATCACGAGCGCGGCCGATACGACCAGGCCCCGCCATCGCCGACGGACGAACTGCTGCACCCGGTAGCCCGAGGAGTCGGGATGCGCATCGAGCGGCTCTTGCGCCTCGAAGTGGTCCAGGTCGCGCAGCAACGCATCCACGGTGCGGTAACGACGACTTGGCTCCTTCTGCAGCGCACAGCCGCACACGAGCTCCAGCTCTCGCCACCGCGCGGGCGGGAGCCACGCCAGTCGCGCGGCCTCGTGCGTCCGCAACGCGCGCGTGAGTGCGGTGGGCGCCTGCTCGAGGACCTGGCGCTCGAACTCGGCGGCGGGAAGCCCGGTCGCATCGAAGGGCGGATGCCCCACCACGAGCTCGTACAGCAACCCGCCGAGTGCGTAGACATCGGTGAAGACACCCACGCGTTCGCCGCGGAGCTGCTCGGGCGCGGCGTAGGCCGGCGTCATGAAACGCACGCCAGTTCGCGTCACGTCCGCGGCACCGCCCGGCTTCTGATCCACCACCAGACGCTTCGCGATTCCGAAGTCGAGCAGCTTCACGACGCCGTCGGCGGTGACCAGGATGTTCGACGGTTTGAGATCGCGATGCACGATGGCCTGATCGTGCGCATGCTGCACGGCGCTCGCCACCGCGCGCATGAGCGCCAGCCGTTCCGGGAGCGACGCGCGGCGTTGCGTGACGTATTCAGTGAGCGGCACCCCTTCGACCAGCTCCATGACGAACCACGGCGTGCCGTCCGGGAGCGTCCCGGCGTCGAATAGCCGCGCGATGTTCGGATGATCGAGCTGGGCCAGCGCGCGCTGTTCGGTGATGAATCGCGCGCGACGCGCCGGTGACAGCCACGCGTCGCGCAGCAGCTTGATCGCCACGCGGCGGCCCACATCGTCCCGTTCGGCGAGATACACCACTCCCATCCCCCCTTCGCCGATCGGATGCAGCAGCCGATAGGGGCCGATGTGCGTCGGCACGCCGGTGACGCGGCCGGCGAGCAGCGCCGATGCCAGCTCGGCGCGCGAGCGATCGAGCAGCGGCAATCCATGATCGTGCGCATCCAGGAGCGCCCATACTTCCCGTTCGAGCTCGGCGTCGCCCTCGCACGCGGCAGGCAGCGCCGCGGCGCGCTGGTCAGGCGGCAGATCCGCGACGGCATCGAAGACGGCCTGGACGCGCGTCCACGCGGGGTCCGCCAGGGGATCCGGCGTATGCGGCACTCGGTCAGCGCTCACTGGCGAGTTCGCGGGCCAGCCACGCACGCGCGAGTCGCCACTCGCGGAGCGCCGTCGATTCGCTGACCCCGAGTGCGAGCGCGGTTTCGGGCATACTCAGTCCGCCAAAGAACCGGGCCTCGACCAATTGCGCCTGCCGGGGAGACAGCGCGGCCAGTCGGCCGAGGGCCGCATCGAGGGCCAGCAGTTCATCGGCATCGCACTGGACGTTCGCGAGTTCCTCGTCGAAGGTCACGTGCCACGCCGACGGGTCGCGCTTGCCGGCGGCACGACGACGGGCTGCTTCGATGAGCACTTGGCGCATGGCGCGCGCCGCGATGCGGCGGAAATGCAGCGGCGAGGTGTGCGCGACGCGCGGCGTCCGCGACAGCTTGAGCCACGCCTCGTTGACCAGCGCCGTCGGCGTGATCGACGCGCCGGGATCACTGCGGCGCACGGCCGACGCCAGGCGATGCAACTCCTCGTAGGTCACGCTGAACAGATGATCGAGTTCAGCGCGATCCTGCTCCTCGATGATCGAGGACGACGGATCGTGCATCACGACGGAGAGCCAGGGGAGACGGTCGACGAGGGTATCGCCCGCCAAGTTGCGCCCTCGATGCGTGATGCGCGAGCCGTCTGGTCCCATCACGGCGTGGGAATGTCGAAGCTGCCGGTGGCCGTGACGCGTCCGGTGTTCCCCGACGTGTTGGCGCTGTTCGCCGCGAAGACCACACTGAACGTCCCCGCGAGGCGCGTGGTCGTGACGGTCGTGAAGGTGACCGATCCGGAGCCCGGCCCGGCGGCGTCGCTGATGTTCGTGTACCAGAGATTGGGCGCCGACACGAACTGCCCGATCCCGCTGTAGCCGGAGCCCGCGGGCTTGCCCTGGCTGGCCGGATCGAGCGGGTACGTGCCCGGCGTGATCGGCGTCAGGCGACCCACCGTGATGAGGATCTGCTGCACGCGCGTGGCCGTCCCTTCCACGCAGCCCACGCCGCTCACCTGCACGATGTTCGGTCCGAGTGCGGTGCCGTTCTGAATCGTTGCCTGAGTGCTGAAATCGGCGGTGAACGCCTTGCCATTCACCTGGGCGGTCATCGTGCCCTTGGGTGGTGTAAAGGCGCAGGAGACGGCCGGACTGGTCGCGTCGCTCCCGCCACAGGCCGCGAGCAGCGGCAACAGCAGGGTGGCCAACCGCCAGCGCCACGCCGCGGAGGGGATCAGAACTTCCATGTGGCCCCCACCGACAGCGTCCCGTATCCGAAGCCCGCCTGCGCCTGCGCGGCGAACTTCTCGGAGAAGAACCAGCGGGCGCCCAGCTGGCCGGCAAAGTCGGCGCTGCTCGCGCTGGCGCCGCCCGTGGCGACTCCCGTCACACTGGTGCTGACGACCGAATACACCAGGGCGAGCCCAGCGTAGGGATCGAGTTTCGGCTGCGACTTCACCGTGAAGTGGTAGTTCGAGAATGCCTGGATGGGGATCACCGAGTACTCGTACTTGCCCCCGGGATAGCTGAAGTCCCAGGAATACCAGTCGACGCCGACGCCACCGGAGATGATGCCGCTGCCGTACTTGCCGGGAGCGGTGAGCCCCTTCTCGGCCTGCACGCCGATGGCAGTGGCGCCATTGAGGTTCCCGGTCCAGATCCGGGGCCCGGCGTAGATCGCGCCGGTCGTGAAGCCTTGGGCCGAGGCGGTCTGTGTGCCGAGCACGGCAGCGGCGGCGATGGAGAGCATGAAGCGGAGCGACATGGCAGGCGGGGTTGGAGGGACAGACGTGCGGACCTCCTCCATTGCGCAGGAGCGGCGCAAACCCCGTCATCACCTGGGCAAACGCACGAAGGGGCCCGGCGCATGCCGGGCCCCTTCGTGTTTGCAGAGCGGGAGACGGGACTCGAACCCGCGACATCAAGCTTGGAAGGCTAGCGCTCTACCAACTGAGCTACTCCCGCGTTGTCCGTCATACCCGATGGTCGCGCCATCGGTCCTGCGCTGCTGCAATGGTGGGGGAAGGATTCGAACCTTCGAAGGCTTGCGCCGTCAGATTTACAGTCTGATCTCGTTGGCCACTTGAGTACCCCACCTACGCCCGCCGGCTCGAGGCCGGCACGGCCCAAAGCTGACGATGGGGCTCGAACCCATGACCTGCTGATTACAAATCAGCTGCTCTACCAACTGAGCTACGTCAGCAGAAGGACCCGAACTCCCAGAGTCCCGTAGGATAATGGGGGCTTACCCCTTCCGCCAGCGGGTCCCCTGCGGGCCATCCTCGATAATGATGTTCCGGGCGACCAGTTCGTCACGCGCGGCGTCGGCCGCCGCCCAGTCGCGACGCTCCCGGGCCGCCTTCCGGGCCGCCAGCCGGTCCTCGACCCAGGCCGCCAGCTCGGCGTCCGTTTCCTGCTCCGGTACGAGATCCAGCACGCCGTCCATCAACCGGAACGCCGCCCGCGCCCGCTCGAGCGCCGCGGCATCGGTGCCCCCAGCGTCGAGCTCGCGGTTCGCGTCGGTGATGAACGTGAACAGCGTCGCCATCGCTTCCGGCGCGTTCAGGTCATCGAACAGCGCCTCGATGAACGCCTGCTCCGCGCGCGTGGCCGCCTCGGCGAGCGCCGCCGTCCCCCCCGCCGCCTCGGCGAGACGCCGCGCGAATGCGCCCACGCGATTGACGGCCACGCGCGAACTCTCGAGCGACTCCTCACCGAGGTTGAGCTGCTTGCGATAGTGCGCGCTGAAGACGAAGTGACGATACGCCGTGCCGCTGATGCCGGCGTCGCGCAGCCCCACCACATTCGACACGTTGCCAACGCGCTTGGCCATCTTTGCGCCGTCGGTGAGCAGGAACTCGCCGTGGCACCAGCAGCGCGCGAACTGCTTGCCGGTCGCCGCCTCGCTCTGCGCGATTTCATCCTCGTGATGCGGGAAGATGAGATCGATGCCCCCGGCGTGCAGATCGAATGTTTCGCCGAGGTACTTCATGGCCATCGCCGAGCATTCGAGATGCCACCCCGGGCGGCCGCGCCCCCAGGGCGAATCCCACGCCGCACCGGTCTGTTCGTCTTCCGGCTTGGCCGCCTTCCAGAGCGCAAAGTCCTGCGCGTTCTCCTTCGCGTAGTCATCCTGCGCCACGCGCGCGCCGGTCTTTACTTCGCGCTTGTCGAGTTGCGACAGCTTGCCGTAGTCGGCAAAGCGATCGATCGCGAAGTAGACCGAGCCGTCGTCGGCGATGTATGCGACGCCGTTCGACACGAGCCGCTCCACCAACGCGATCATCTCCGGGATGTGCTCGGTGGCCTTGGGATACCGCTCGGCGTCCTCGATGCGCAGGTAGTGGCGGTCCTGATGAAAGAGCGCCGTGTACGGCTCGGTGACCTGCGTGATCGAGATCCCCTCGGCCTGCGCCTTTCGGATGATCTTGTCGTCGACGTCGGTCAGGTTCATGACCTGCTCCACCTGCCACCCCGCCAGGCGGAAGACACGCCGCAGCAGATCCTCGAAGAGGAACGTGCGAAAGTTACCAAGATGGGCCGCGTTATAGACCGTCGGTCCACACGTGTACATACGCACCGTGTGACCATCGACGGGTGCGAATGATTCGACGCGGCGCGTCAGCGTGTTGAACAGACGGAACTCGGGCATCGGGGTGCGATCTGGAGAAGGTTGCCGCGCGATTCTGGGCCTTGTGGGTGGACCGGGATCCACCGACAATTTCCTGCGTTGAATCTAATGGGGTCACGAGAACCCCTGCGCCCTTCCCTCCACCGGATCCATCCATGTCGCAGCCCGTCTCGCCGGATCGTCCGTTCCGCGCCCGCACTCTGGCCCTGCTGGCCGGCGTCATTGCGGTGAGCCTCGCCGCTCGCTCGCAACAGCCGGCCCAGACGCCCGCCACGCAGCCGCCGGCGACCCCGGCCCCCACGGCCGCGCCAATCGACACCACGAAGCACGACTCGACCATGGTCATGGATTCCACGATGAAGATGGATTCCACGCTGGCGATGGATTCGATGATGCACGCGACGATGGCCGCCGCTCCGGCGCCGGCTCCGGCAGCGGCGCCCACCGAGTGGCCCGTGGATCCCGCCACCGGCCAGACGCTGATCAACGGCGAGCCGGTCGTGGGCAAGGTGTTCATCATGCAGAAGACCGACGGCACGAAGAAGATCGAGACGGTGGCCATGGCGCTCACTGGCGAACCGCTCGCCGCTGCGCCGGCCACGGTCGGTACGACGAACGCGCCGCACGCCGGCGCTACGCGCCGCATCCGCACGGTGATGGTGCAGGCAACGCTCTGGGGGATGGACACCAAGCGCTCGGCGGTGGCGCACCGCTTCTACGGCCCAAGCACCACAGGCGCCTCACTCGGCCAGCAGTAATCGAGCACCGGCTCCCGGTCCGTCGCGTCCGCGAGCCGTCCGAAACGCCATCGACAGGCCCGCACGGCACCCGCTGTGCGGGCCTCATCGTTTCCGGGATGCGCGTAGGCGCGGGAGGACTCATGAACGCCCGAGGGAGTTCGGGGGACCCTGACCGGCCGGCCAGGCGGACCCGTGTCCGAATCGAGGTCGGCGACGATCACCAGAGCTCCACCCGACGCCCGCTGCGCGGCCGCCCACGCGAACCACTCCGCATGATCGTGCTCGCTGCCCGTGGCCCGACGCGACGCGCGCAGCAGATGCACCGCGGGTGCTGCGGAGCGGTGCGCAGTCGCGGGCGCCTGCCAAGCGGCCACGAGCGTTGCTACCAGGTCGGTCCGGATGCTGGTGCGCCGCACGCGCACGCCCGCTCGCACGATGCGTGTACCGCGAACCGTGGCCGTGGGCTGATGGAGCTCGCCGGCCAAGGCGGCGAGCAGCACCCGCACACCGGCTGGATCACGATGCTGCACCACCACACATTCTCCCGCTGCCACCGCGAACGAGACGCGATCGAGCAGGCGCACGGTGGCGGCGCAATGTGGCGTAACTCCGACGCGCCATTCGGCACTGGCCCCGCGCAACGCGAGCAACGGACGCGGAACGGCGGGCGACGACGGCACCCCGGATGCTGATGAGTAGTGACGGAGCGGCATGGCCACACAGTGCGCAGCTCGCGGCGCTCCTGTGTCACCGTTTCTACGCGCGTTGGATCAATTCGACGCGCGCATCACGTGAAACGCGCTGATGGCCTCGGCGATCGGAGCGGGATCGAAGCGCACCGGATCCGTCGCCGGGAGCCCGGTTTCCCGCGCTGCGGCCGCGATCGCCGCCCGTGCCGCGGCGTCATCGAGATCGAATGTATTGAGCGCGAGCGCGATCACTGGCGCGGCGCGCACACCGCGCATGGTGTGCTCGTACAGCGCAATGACTTCGCCAAGCGTGGGGATGCGTACCCAGGGATACCGATGAATCGTTCGACGGGTAGGCTGACAGCAGAGCACCATCGCGTGCGGCAGGCTGCCGTGCATGAGGCCCAGCGTGACACCCGAGTACGCAGGATGCAGGAGCGACCCCTGCCCTTCGACCAGCACGATGTCGGCGTCGGTGGCCGCTTCCACCGTGAGGGCCTCGGCGGCACCGGCGATGAAGTCGGCCACGACCGCGTCGACCGCGATACCGCGTCCCTCGATGAGCACACCCGTCTGCCCGGTGGCGGCGAAGTGCGTGCGATGTCCGCGGTCTGCCACGGCGCGCTGCACCTGCAACTGCGTGGTCATCTTGCCGATGTTGCAATCGGTACCGACGGTGAGGATCACCGTTGCATCCAGTGACAAGACACGTCCCGTGGCGATGTCGAGATCGGCAGGTGCACGTCGCAGATCATGGATGCTCACCCCGGCCGCGCGTGCCGCGGCGGCAAAGGTCGCGTCATCGCCAAGCATGGTGTGCAGGCCGCTCCAGACGTCGAGCCGAGCGTGGAGCGCGTCGAGCACAATCGTTCGCCAGGCATCGGGCAGTTGGCCGCCCGCCGGCGCGATGCCGATGAGCAGGGCGGTGGGTGCGTGGGCGAGGCCCTCACTGAAGGTGGCCACCACGGGGATTGCTCCGCCGAAGCCGACGACCTCCTGCGCGGTGCGCCCCGCCTGCGTGCTGTCCAGCACCGCCACCACCTCGTGCGCGGCGTAGCGAATGGCCGCGTTGGCCGTCTTGGATGACTGCGGGCCGAATTGGCCCTCGGCGAGAATCAGGAAGCGACGTGTCATGGGCGGCGGCCGGCGGAAAGACGAGAGCAAACGCGAACGGCGGCTCCCGTGAGAGCCGCCGTTCACCTGCGTGAGTCGAGGATCAGGAGCGCGGATTGATGCCGCGCAGCTGTTCGATTTCGGCGATCAGATCCGCCTCGGCGGTCTTGTGCTCCGGCGTGGACGCCGGCAGTGCGGCGGGCGCCTCCGGTGCCGGCGCCGCTTCGGACGCGCCAGCCGCCAGCTGCTTGGCGGCCGCCGGCGCACCGGCGGGGAGCATGCCCATGCGCTGCTTGAGCTGCAGCAGCTGGATGTCGGCCGACGCGCCGCCCGACGAACGCTCGAGCTGCTTGAACTGGCTCGCGAGGTTGTCGCCGCTGAACTCCTCGTCGATTTCCTGCGCGGCCTGCAGCTGCCGTTCGTTCGCCGTGATCTTCTCTTCCATGCGGGCGAAGGCTTCGAACGCCGAGTTCTCCGACATGCCCGACATCGTCTGCGAGATGCGCGCTTGCGCCTCGGCGCGACGCTGGCGTGCCAGCAGCAGGTTCTTCTTGCGCTTGGCCTCTTCGATCTTGTCGTTGAGATCGCGCAGCGACTGTTTGAGCTTCTCGGTTTCGAGCTTGTGCGCTTCCCACGTCGTGGCCAGCGCCTGGCCATGCTCGAGATGCTCCTGCCCGCGCAGCAGCGCCTGCTTGGCGAGATCGTCACGCCCTTCCTGGACGGCGAGCATGGCGCGCTTCTCCCAGTCGTCGGCGAGCTTGAACTCGGCGTCGGCCTGGTCCTTGAGGCGCTTTTCGTCGGCGATGGCGGCGGCCACCTGCTGCTTGGCCTTGGCCAGCTGGTTGCGCATGTCGACGATGATCTGGTTCAGCATCTTCTCGGGATTCTCGGCCGAGGAGATGAGGTCATTCAGGTTCGACTTGATGAGCGTCGACAGGCGATCAAAGATGCCCATGGATCAACGAGCCTCGCGGAAGGCGGCGAGCTCACGGAGGTGCCCCGTGAGCGAGAGAGTCATGCTTTCGAACGCCGCGAGGAATTCTTCGAAATCCAGGTGCGCGAGTTCGAGGGCTTCGGTGAGCACCACCGCGTCGCCATCGATGCCGTAGGCGCCGTGGAGCAGGTCGGTGGCGTTGAGTTCGAGCAGTCGCCGGTTGAGCGACGCGGCCTCGGCGGCATCGTCGGGTACTGGCATCACCTTCACGCGGAGGACGACGACTGGCGGGTTGTGCGTCACCACGACATCGAAGTCGAGCGAGCCGCCGGGCTTGACGATCCAGAGACCGGGTTCGACTTCCTGATGGGTGGCCCCATCGCCTTGCAGGCGATCCAGGAAGTCCTGGATGTCTTCACGCGTGACCATGGCTGATTCCCTGTGGGTTCGGATACCGGACCGTACGGCGGGTGCAGGTGAATCGTTTCGACACGCCGTGGGACCGGCGAAAAGTACGCGATCCGGCCGTCAGGGGCACTTCCCGGCGTACAGTCGGGCACCGACCCCCTCGCTGAGAATGAGGAGGCGTCCGTCGGCCATCCAGGTGACCCCCTCGCTCGTCTTCTCCCGGATGGGCAACGCACAGCGCGCAACGCGGGTGCCCGGGCGACCGGTGGCGGCGTCGGTGGTGAACACCGTTACGGCCCCGTAGGTCAGCACGGCGAGGCGCCGCTGCCCCTGGGCGTCGGGGGCACTCAGGCTCGCGTCGGTGGGCCAGTCCCGTCCGAGTCCGCCGTCCTTCACCGGGATGATGGGCAGCGAGTCCACGATCGGGAGCGACGTGGTGTCCTGCCAGACGGCGGCAGGAAGGCGATGCAGATGCACCGGTCGCGGTGCCCCGTCGGCGCCTTTCGCCGGGCGCTTGGTGATGAACCAGACGCTGGTATCCGGCGCGACGTACATTGCTTCGATGTCGTGGGCACCGTCGGCAAAACGCACCTCCGTCGTCGCGGCGACGGAGGCACTCGCCACGCCGGTCGGCGCGGGCGGTTCAGGGAGGCGATAGAGCACGACGTGATCACGGCGGGCGCTGTTGTCACCCGTGTCGCCGATGTAGAGACAGGCGCCCTCGGGGCACGGGCCAACACCCAGCGCTTCCCAGTCCCGGTTGACTGCACCACTGACGCGCACTGCGCCGCGCACGTGTCCCTCCGCGGTGAGTGCGAAGAGATCGGCGTCGTTGCCGCTGTCGTTGAGCGCCCAGTAGAGTCCGGGCGTGGATGCCGACGCCACGATACCCGACCCTTCGTTCAGCGCCTCGTTGTCCAGCGTGCCTGTCGTCGTCGTTTCACGCAACGCGGGTTCGCCGTCGCGTACCCACGTCGTGTGCTTCGACTCGCGCGAGCAGGCGACGAGCATCGCGAGGCTTGCCAGGCCGATCGACGCAACGCGGCGCGTCCGCCTGGCACGGCTCATCCGCGCTTCAGCTCGTACAGTCGCTCGCGCGCCAAGCGCCGCCCGGTGGGGGTGGCGGCCAACCCGCCGCCCGCCGTCTCGCGGTAACGCACGTCCATGGAGGCGCCGATCTCCCCCATGGTGTCGATGACCTCGTCGGCCGGAATGGCGAACTCGATGCCCGCGAGCGCCATCTCCACCGCCGCCAGCGCGATTGCCGCGCCGGTGGCGTTACGAAAAACACAGGGAAGCTCCACCAGACCGCCAAGCGGGTCGCAGACCAGTCCGAGCGTTCCCTGCTGCGCGAGGGCGGTGGCGTGTCCAACCTGACGCGGTGAGCCCCCGAGCATTTCGACGGCCGCGCCCGCCGCCATACCGGCGGCGGCACCCGTTTCGGCCTGACATCCGCCTTCAGCGCCTGAGAGCGAGGCCCGTTCCGCCACGACCGCACCGATGAGCCCTGCGGTGGCGAGCGCATCCACCACCTGCTCTTCGCCGATGCCCCGCGCCGCGGCGAGGCCGGTCAGCACTGCGGGAAGCACGCCGGCACCGCCGGCGGTGGGCGCCGCGACGATCACGCCCATCGCCGCATTCACCTCCTGCACCGCAAGCGCGCGCGCGAGTACATCGCGAAACGGCGTGCCAGCGAGCGGACCGGCCGGACCGGTGCGCATCTTGGCGGCGTCGCCACCGACCAACCCCGACGAAGAGCGCAGATCACCGGTGAGGCCACGCTCGACCGCGCCCTGCATCACGTGCAGCGCCCGACGCAGCGCATCTCGAATCTCGGCGACCGGGCGACCCTGATCCTTCGCCTCCGCTTCGAGCGCCACCGCCGAGAGGGTGAGGCGACGCGCTTCGGCCTCGCGAATGGCATCGGCCAGTGAGCGAAACATCAGAGGTACTCCATGCGGTGGCCCATCTCAGGCACTCACCTTGTCGAGACGAAAGGCCCACGTCACCCAGGGGAGCGCACGAATGGCGTCGCGAACCACTTCGCCGGGTTCGTGGTCCACTTCGATGACCATGAATGCATCGCCCCCGCGTTCTTTTCGCGTGAGCTTGAGGGTCGCGATGTTGAGATCGGCGTCCGCGAGCAATCCCGCGATGCGCGCCACCGACCCCTTCACGTCCTGCGCGATCAGCACGATGGTGTGGAGATTCCCGGTCACTTCCACGGGATAGCCATCGATTTCCTGCACGACCACGCGCCCCGCGCCAAGCGAGGCACCGACCATCTGCGACTTGCGATCGCCGCGTTCGAGGGTGATGCGCACCGTGTTCGGATGCGCCTCGTCATCGAGGGTCGTCTTTTCGAAGCGGTACTCGAGCCCCTCGCGCTCCATGATGTCGAGGGCGGTGCGCAACCGCTCGTCATCTGGGCGGAACCCCATGAGTCCCCCGACGATGGCCTTGTCGGTCCCATGGCCCTCACCGGTGCGCGCGAACGAGCCGTGGAGTTCGATCAGCGCGCGCTCCGGCGTACCGCCGACGAGGCAGCGGGCCAGCAGGCCCAGACGACAGGCGCCCGCCGTGTGGCTCGAACTTGGCCCCACCATGACGGGACCGATGATGTCGAGGAGAGAAACCATGCGGCGCAATCTAGGGTCCGGGACGCACCAACAGAAAGCGGGCGCCCGGTCCGTCGACCGAACACCCGCTTTCCCGTCCTGCGCAGGTTCGCTTCGCTCAGGACACGTCGAGCACGTTACACCGCGCGGCGGCGACGCGCCGTCACGAGAAGGCCGACGAGGCCGGCCGCGACCAGTGCGTACGTCCCCGGTTCCGGGACCGTCGTGGCGTTCACGGTGATGAAGCCGGTGAGCGGCACGGCGTTCACGCCGCCGGTGTTGGTCAGGCTGACGTCGTTCACCTGCAGGGTGAACGTGCCGCCACTATAGGTGAAGTTTTGCGGCGTGTTGTTGAAATCGAAGAGCACGCCGCCCGAGTTGTCGACGACGTTGCCGGTCAGGGTGGCGAGGAAGGTGGCATTCGTCGGCGCGGTGCCGTCGGGCGCCGTGAAGAACACGTTCAGTGCGAAGCTGTTCCCGCTGAAATTGAACAGCGGCGCGTTGGCCGGGAGGGAAATGGATCCCAGGTTGTTCAGGTTCGACATGGCGGGGACTTCACCGAGCGCCGCGACGCCACCCGACGACACGACATTGAAGGTCGAGTTCGTGTAGGTGAGCGGCCCCAGCACGTCGGTCTTCGCACCCGTGGTCGTCTCCGGCGTGCACGCCGTAACGCCGGTGTAGAAGCAACCGTTCGTGTACCCCGTGAAGGTGACCTGCGCACTCGCGGGGCTGGCGAGCGCAACGGCGGCGACGGCCGCAACGGACAGTCGAACAAGGGCGTGCATGCATACTCCTGGCTGGCGGTAACGAACAATGCGCCTTCGCGCGCACCCGCCATTGGAGCAATGCGTATGCCGCTCGGATCGACGCGGCATCGCCTCGTTCGCTGAACTATTCGAGCATGGGAAGCAGATAGCGTCCGGTGTGACTCTCCTTCACCTGCGCGACGGCCTCGGGCGTTCCTTGCGCCACGATGGTGCCGCCGCGCACGCCACCTTCCGGACCGAGATCCACGATCCAGTCGGCGGTCTTGATCACGTCGAGATTGTGCTCGATGACGAGCACGGTATTCCCGCGATCGACGAGCTTGTGCAGCACGTCGAGCAGCACCCGGACGTCTTCGAAATGCAGACCGGTGGTGGGCTCGTCCAGAATGTAGAGCGTCCGGCCGGTGTCCCGTTTCGACAGCTCGGTGGCAAGCTTGACGCGCTGCGCCTCGCCACCCGACAGGGTCGTGGCACTCTGACCAAGATGGATGTAGCCGAGCCCGACATCGCGCAGCGTTTCGAGCTTCTGCACGATGCGCGGCTGGTTCTCGAACACGCCGCAGGCGTCTTCAACCGTGAGGTCGAGCACCTCGGCAATGCTGAGCCCGCGGAATCGCACCTCGAGTGTTTCCCGATTGAAGCGCTTGCCCTTGCACACGTCGCACGGGACGAACACGTCCGGCAGGAAGTGCATCTCGATCTTCACGAGGCCATCGCCCTGGCACGCCTCACAGCGGCCGCCCTTCACGTTGAAGGAGAAGCGCCCGGGCCCGTAGCCGCGAATCTTCGATTCGGGGAGCTCCGAAAACAGCTCGCGAATTGGCGTGAAGATGCCGGTATAAGTGGCCGGATTGGAGCGTGGCGTGCGCCCGATGGGGCTCTGGTCGATGTCGATGATCTTGTCGAGATGCTCGAGCCCGCTGATGCGCGCGTGCGCACCGGGAATCACGCGCGCCCGATAGAAGTGCCGCGACAGCGCCTTCTGCAGGATGTCCGTGACGAGCGTGCTCTTGCCCGATCCGGACACGCCGGTCACCGCGACGAACAGGCCGAGCGGGAACTCGGCGGTCACATCCTTGAGGTTGTGCTCACGGGCGCCTGCCACCGTGATCATGCGTGCTGCATCCCGCGGGCGGCGGCGCACCGGCACCTCGATGCGCCGCTTGCCTTTGAGATACTGGCCCGTAATCGACGCCGCCGTGTTGGCGACCTGCTTGACCGTGCCGGCGGCAATCACCTCACCGCCGTGCTTGCCCGCACCGGGGCCGAGGTCGATGAGGTGATCGGCCTCACGAATCGTTTCCTCATCGTGCTCCACCACGATCACGGTGTTCCCGAGGTCGCGGAGCTGCTTGAGCGTCGCGAGCAATCGCCCATTGTCGCGCTGATGCAGGCCGATGCTGGGCTCATCGAGAATGTAGAGCACGCCGACGAGTCGCGACCCGATCTGCGTGGCCAGACGAATGCGCTGCGCTTCCCCGCCCGAGAGCGATTCGGCGCTGCGATTGAGTGTGAGGTAATCGAGCCCGACATCCACGAGAAAGCGCAGGCGCTCGCGCACCTCCTTGAGAATCGGCGCGGCGATCCCCGGGTCGAGCCCCGGATGGCCGGCACTCCGCACCGGCACCTCCTCGAAGAACGCCAGCGCATCGACGACACTCTGCTCCACCAACTCGCCGACATTGCGGCCGTGAATGGTGACGGCCAGCGATTCGGCGCGCAGTCGTCTCCCTTCGCACGTCGGACACGGAGCCGCCACCATGTACTGCTCGAGTTCGAGCCGGACGCCGTCGCTGCTCGACTCATCGTACCGGCGCTGCACGTGGGTGACGATCCCTTCCCATGTGCTCTCGGGCTTGGCCGTGCTCCGGGCGCTGGCCTTGGCACCCTTGACCGCCTTCTTGACCCCGCTGCGGGCACGCGGCGCCGCGTCGCCCACGCCGTACAGCAGCTGCTGCCGAACCTTGGCCGGCAGCTTCCCCCAGGGCGTGTTGAGATCGAATCCGATCTGCTTGGCGAGTCCCGGCAGGATGACCTTGCGCAGATAGCCGTCGGGCTCGCCCCATGGCAACACGACGCCCTCCAGGATCGAGATGCTCGGATCGCCGAGCACGAGATCCTCGCTCACGCTGCGCGTGGTCCCCAGGCCGCTGCACGTCTCGCAGGCGCCGAAGGGCGAGTTGAACGAAAAATGCCGTGGCTCGAGCTCCGGCATGGAGATGCCGCAGTTGGGGCAGCCGTAGCGTTCGGAAAAGAGTTCGGTGGTGGGCGTCGCACCATCGTGGCGGACGATCTCGGCGAGCCCTTCGGCGAGCCGCAGCGCCGTTTCGATGGAATCGGTGATGCGGCCACGATCGTCGCCGCGCACCACGAGTCGGTCGACGATGACCGAGATGGAGTGATTGAGCCGACGATTGAGCTTGGGCGGATTGGCGAGCTCGATCAGCTCGCCGTCGACCACGGCACGTACGAACCCCTGTTTGCGTGCACCCTCGAACAGTTCGCGAAACTCCCCCTTGCGCTCCTGCACGAGTGGCGAGCGAATCTCGATGCGCGTGCCCTCAGGCCAGGCCAGCACCTGCTCCGCGATCTGCACCGGACTTTGCCGCTGCACCGCGCGACCGCAATTCGGGCAATGCGGCGTGCCGGCACGGGCGTAGAGCAGTCGGAGATAGTCGTAGATCTCCGTCACGGTGCCCACGGTGGAGCGCGGATTGTGCCCAGCCGACTTCTGTTCGATGGAGATGGCAGGCGACAACCCTTCGATGGCGTCGACATCGGGCTTTTCCATCAGCCCCAGGAACTGCCGCGCGTAGGCCGAGAGCGACTCGACGTATCGGCGCTGTCCTTCGGCGTAGATCGTATCGAAGGCGAGCGAGGACTTGCCCGACCCCGACAGCCCGGTGATGACCGTCAGCTTGTCACGAGGAATGGTGACACTGACGTTGCGGAGGTTGTGCTCGCGGGCGCCGCGAACGACGAGGGCATCGGACGGCTTGATGGGGTCGGCCATAACCACGGAAACTGAAGGAAACCCGAAAGGGAGACAACCCCTTCGGGTCAGACGTCGGGTACGAGCCGGGCGACCACGGTGTGACAGTTGGGGCTGGGTGCGGTTGCGCCGAGGGTGCCGTTGGTCGTCTGGAAGGCATGATTGAAATCGCCTCGCTCACGAAGCGGTACGGCACGTTCACGGCCGTTCGCTCCCTCGACCTGGTGGTACCCGCCGGCGAGCTGTTCGGGTTTCTCGGCCCCAACGGCGCCGGCAAGACCACCACAATGCGGATGATTGCCGGGATCCTGCAGCCAACCGCCGGATCGATTCGCATTGCGGGGCACGATCTGCTCGCGGACCCGCAACGCGCCAAGAAAGCGCTCGGTTTCATCCCCGATCGTCCGTTCATCTACGAAAAGCTGACCGGGATCGAATTCCTGCGCTTCAGCGCCGGGCTGTATGGCGAAGCGGGCCCGGAGGTGGAACGACGGGCGCACGAGTTGCTCGCGCTCTTCGATCTCGATCCGTGGCGCGACGAACTCGTGGAGAGCTACAGCCACGGTATGCGGCAGAAACTGATCATCGCGAGTGCGTTCGTGCATCGCCCGGCGGTGATCGTGGTGGATGAGCCGATGGTGGGGCTCGATCCCAAGTCGGCGCGGATCCTCAAGGATCTCTTCCGTGAGTACACGCGGCGCGGGCACACCGTGATGATGTCGACGCACACGCTCGAAATTGCCGAGGGCATGTGTGATCGCATCGGCATCATGCAGCGCGGCGAGCTGGTCACCTGCGGGACGATGGAGGAGATTCGCGCCAGCACCGGCAGCGACGACGACCTCGAACAGATCTTCCTGCGGCTGACGG
>JBDHVK010000078.1:0-18648 GCA_039809645.1 Gemmatimonas sp. | reverse complement strand
CACCTTCCAGCATGCACCTGGACCTTCTGGCGGTGGCTCCCCACCGCGACGACGCCGAGCTCACGTGTGGTGGCACGCTCATCAAGGCCGTTGATGCCGGCAAGCGCGTGGGGATTCTGGATCTCACGCAGGGCGAGATGGGTACGCGCGGCTCGGCGGCGCTGCGCGAATCGGAGGCCGCGAACGCCTCACGGTTGATGGGGTTGGTCGTGCGCGAGAATCTGGGGCTGCCGGATGCGGGCATTCGCAATGATGATGATGCGCGCGCCCGGCTGGTGCATCGGCTGCGCGCGCTGCGCCCGCGCGTGGTGATCGCGCCGGCGCTCAACGGGCGGCATCCGGATCATCGGCGCACGACCGAGCTCGTGCGCGATGCCTGCTTTCTCGCCGGTCTCGCCAAGTACGCCCCCGGCGAGCATCCGGCGTTCCGACCGTTCAAGCTGCTGCATGTGCTCACGTATCGTGAGGATGCGGTGAAGCCCACCTTCGTTGTGGACATCTCGGCGCAGTTCGAGCGGAAGCTCGCCGCCATCCAGTGCTACGGCTCGCAGTTCGACGGCGCGATTCAGGCGGGCGAAGTGTACCCGAACGGCGAGCCGCTGTACGACATCGTGCGCCACCACGCGGCGCGGTATGGGTCGCTCATTCGTGTGCAGTACGGAGAGCCGTTCCATACCGAGGAGACGATGGCCGTGGACGACGTGACGGGGCTCGGCGTCTCCACCTTCTGAGCGGCCGGCGGGGCCGATGGCGCCCGAAACGAACAGACACCGAATGACCAACGGTCGCACTGCCCCGTAGTTTCGGCAGCATGACCGACATCGACTACGGTTCCTATCTCCGCCTCGACGAACTGCTGGCGCTGCAAACGCCGCAGTCGAGCCCGGAGCATCCGGACGAATTGCTGTTCATCGTGGTGCACCAGGCGAGCGAGCTGTGGTTCAAGGTGCTGCGCCATGAGATGGACACGCTGATCACGGCGCTCGAAAAGTTCGACGCGATGCGCGCCTTGCTCGCGGTGCAGCGGGTGAATGTGCTCACCGAGATCATCGCGCAGCAGCTCACGTCGCTCGACACCCTGCCGCCGCAGCGCTTTGCGCAGTTCCGCGGGTATCTGGGCTCGAGCAGCGGCTCGCAAAGCAATCAGTTCCGCGCGATCGAAGCCACGGCGGGGTTGCGCGATCCGCACTTCATGCAGGCGATCAGCGACCACGGCGATCCGCCGCCCGAGGTCGTCGCGGCGCTCGCGAGACCGACCCTGCAGTCGCTCGTTCTGGCGCTGATCGACCACGAGGGCGTCGCGCTCGAAGACCTCTATCTCGGCCCCAGCCCGACGCCACTCTTCCTGCTCGTGGAGGGGCTCCTCGAGTTCGAGCAGCGATTCGCGCGCTGGCGATTCGGACACGTACAACTCGTCGAGCGCATCATCGGGATCAGCACGGGGGGCACCGGCGGGACCCTCGGGGCGAAATATCTGTCGCGCACCGTCTCGCAGAAGTTCTTCCCGGAGCTGTGGGCCGTTCGTACCAAGTTCTATGGCAAGCCCACTGCGTGACATCTCCATTCCGCTGAGCGCGGCAACGCCCGAGTGGCCGGGTGATCAACCGTTCTCCTGCGGGTGGACCTTGCGACGCGAAGGCGGCGAGAGTGTGAATCTCGCCGCCGTGACCACCAGCCTGCATGTGGGGACGCACGCCGATGCGCCCGTGCATGTCGAGAGCGCGTGGGCGGCATCGGAGGCGCTCGACGCGGCGGCGTTCGTGGGCCCGTGCGAGGTCGTGATCGTCCCCAGTTCGCACCTGGTCGCCCACGACCTCGATGTGGTGCACATCGCCGCGCTGGTGGGCGACGCGCCGGCACCGCGGCTGCTGCTCCGCACGGGAATGAGCATCGCGACCGGCGCGTTCCCTGACGATTGGCCGTGTCTCACCCCAGCAGCGGCGGCGTGGCTCGTGGCGCGCGGCGTGCGCCTCTGGGGCGTGGACGCGCCGAGTGTGGATCGTCGCCACAGCAAGACACTCGACGTGCATCACGCGCTGCTCGGCGCGGGCGCGTTCGTGCTGGAGAATCTCGATCTGCGTGGCGTGTCGGCGGGTCGCTACGAACTCATCGCCCCACCGCTTGCGGTGCACGGCGCGGATGCAGCGCCGGTGCGGGCCCTACTCCGCGCGCTTCCGTAGGTCGGCCAACTTCGTGTCGATCGCCGGCGGAATCGCCAGCGAATCGGCGATGGCCGCGATGCCTTCGGCTTCGGCCCACGCGCGCTCGAGCTCGGCCAGTTCGCCCTCGAGCGCGCGTCGCTCGGCCGATTCGTGCAGCGCCATCTCCAAGGCGAGACGCGCGGGCTCCGGGATGTAGTTGATGTCGCCCGGATCTCCCCAGGTCGCCTGCGCGGACCAGCTGCGCCGCATGCTGACGGCCCAGCGCGGAAAGTCATCCACGTCGCGCACCTCCTCGAGCAGCTGCACCGCGTCGCGCACGCGGGTGCGCGAGGCGCCCGTCCGATTCACCCGCGGCAGCGTTTCGCGCAACAGCGGCAACGCGTCCTGCTCATACAGCTGCAGCCGCCCCTGCTCGTTCTTTCCCTCGCCGAACAGCGAGAATGGCCTGGGGCCGCGGCTGTCGCCCGAGGCGCGGAGCATGGCGTAGCCCACCTCGATGCCCCAGCGCCCCCTGGCCGACTCGATCAGG
This sequence comes from Gemmatimonas sp., assembly GCA_039809645.1. GTDB lineage: Bacteria > Gemmatimonadota > Gemmatimonadetes > Gemmatimonadales > Gemmatimonadaceae > Gemmatimonas. The sequence continues at coordinate 15,957 of JBDHVK010000078.1, read as the reverse complement.
CGCGGCGTGCCAACGGGAATCAGACGCCGACCATCGGGCAGCTGCCGTTCCTGCGTCGGCCGGCGAATCAGGTTGAGCACGTTGAACACATTGAGGAGCTGCAGGGCGGGCAGGATCGTCGCCACACCCGCACCGAGCGCCGCGGCGCCGCTCACGACGGCAGCGCCTCCCGCCACGACACTTGCGCCGATCAGCACCGCGCGCTGCCGCCGCCGCCCGAACTGGTCCCCGTACCGCCACGCTGCGAACTCTGGCCGCAGCGGATCACCAATGCGCACCAGCTCCGTGCCGTCGCGCAGGCGCGCGAGCCCGACGTGATCAGTGCTCGCCCGCACGCGGGTGTCACGAAAGAGTCGCTCGGCTTGCTCGATGGCCTCCCAGCGCGCGTCGAAGGGGGTGAGGTTCCAGCGTTCGCACTGTCGGCATACCACCCACAGGCGCCCGCGCTTCGCATCGAACGCCACGCGACGACCGATGGGTAGCGCCTCCAGTGCCTCATTCGTCGCGAACTTCGCCCGGCAATGAATGCACGAGCGATACATCACCACGTCGGTCACTCACGCTCCGCGCGGTCGTCGGCACCAAGACGCAGTTCGCTCAAGCGCGACTCGATCTGCGCCGGCGTGAAGAGATTGTCGGCGATCTTGGCGATCTCCTCGGCTTCGCGCCACGCCGCCTCGAGCGCCGCCAATTCGCCCTCCATGGCGCGACGTTCCTGCTCTTCGTGCAGCGCCATCTCGATGGCGAGGCGCTCGCGGACGTCCAGTGCATGCAGTGCGCCGCGCAGTTTCTTGACCTGCTGCTTGCGCGTATTCGTCGACATCATGCCACCGCCGCCCCAGGTCTCATCGCCGTGCACCCAGCCATGGCGCTGCTGGACGCGCCAGAGCACCTGATACGGATCGCCCGCTTCTTCGAGCAGGCCGACTGCATCCTGCACCTTGTCACGCGAGCCCCCAAAGCGATTCACCGTGGGCATCAGCCGCGCAGCGATACGCATCGCGTCCTCGCCGGTGATGAGCTCCGCGCCGTGCTCGTGCTCCAATCGCAGCTGCAGCGGGCCCTCGGGTGCTGAGCGCACGAGCGTGCTCATGCGCGCATGGCGGCGATGCACGTCCACCAGCCGACCGCTCGGGAGGCGAATGTGGCCAATCGACTTACCCTGACGGCCGTTCACGAGCGCGTCCCAAAGGCCGCCGTTGGCGTAGATGCCGGCGAATGAGCCGACCTGGACCCCGATAGCCACCATGCCACCCAGAATGGCCGCGGCGCTGCCCACGACGGCGCCGGTGATGAGCATCTGCCGCTTGCGCCGTCGCCCGAACTGGTCGCCGTACCGCCACGCAGCCATTTCGGGACGCTGTGGCTCCCCGATGCGGATGAGGTCCACCCCCTCCTTGAGCCGCGCGAGCCCGACATTGTCGGTGCTCACCCGCAGGCGGGTGTCCCGGAAGCGCCGTTCCATGGCCTCGATGGCCTCCCAGCGCTCGTCGAGCGGGGACAGGTTCCAGCGGTCACAGCCTCGGCAAATCACCCAGAGGCGCCCAAGGCGGCCGTCGAAGGCCAGGCGGGACCCCACCGGGAACGTTTCGAAGGCTTCATTGGCGCCCAGGGGCGCCGTGCAATGAATGCAGGTAGTGAACATGGATAGGCGCCTGCACTAATTTTAAGGGATGACCTCCCCGGCCGCGCCCTCCCCGATCTACCTCGACCACGCTGCCACCACGCCCATCCGGGACGAGGTGCTGGCGGCGATGACGCCGTTCTTCGGCGCCCGATTCGGCAACCCCAGCAGTGTGCACCGCTGGGGGCGCGATGCGCGCGTCGCGCTGGACGACGCGCGTGAGCGCATTGCCGCGTGTCTCGGCGCCAACGCCGACGAGATCTGCTTCACGTCCGGTGGAACGGAGGGGGACAACTTCGCAATCCTCGGTGTGTGTCGCACGCTGCGCCCCACCGGCCGCACGGCGGCGATCACGACGCCCATCGAGCACAAGGCCGTGCTGGCTGCCGTGCATCAGGTGGCGCACGAAGGCGGCGAGGAACGGATCGTTCGCGTGGATGCGAACGGCGTGGTCGACGCGGCGCACTTCGCGCAGTTGCTCGACGAGCGCGTGGCCATTGCGAGCATCATGTGGGTGAACAACGAAGTCGGCGTCGTGCAGGATGTCCCGGCGCTCGCCGCGCAGGCCAAGGCCGCCGGTGCGGTCTTCCATACCGATGCCGTGCAGGCGTTCGGCAAGCTGAATGTCGACGCGCGCACGGTGCCCTTCGACCTCGCCACGATCAGCGGACACAAGCTCGGCGCTCCCAAGGGCATCGGTGCGCTGTACATCCGCCGCGGTACGCCGCTCGAGCCGATGTTCCACGGCGGATCGCAGGACCGTGGTCGTCGCCCAGGCACGGAGAATGTCGCGTTTGCCGTGGGGCTTGCGACGGCCTGCGAGCTCACGCTCGCGGAGCACGCAGCGGAACACGCCCGGCTCTCGAAGCTGCGCGACCAGTTCGAAGCGATGCTGCAGGAGCGCGTCCCCGATGCGGTATTCCATGCCAGCGCCGTCGCGCGGGCGCCGCATGTGTCGAACGTCTCCATTCCCGGCACGAGCAGCGAGTCGATGCTGATGGCGCTCGACCTGCGCGGCATCGCCTGCAGTGCGGGCTCGGCGTGTCAGAGCGGCAGTGTCTCGGCGTCGCATGTGTTGTCGGCGATGGGCGTGTCGACCGATCTCGCGAACGCGGCGCTTCGCCTGTCGTTCGGCTGCCTGAGCACTGAGGCGGAACTTCCGCGCATTGTGGACACCATGGCCGCACTCGCCGACAAGGCGCGTGCGCCCAAGGCGGCCACCGTCTTCGAGACGGTGGAGTTCTAGGGCGCGTATGACCGCCACGCTGATGCCGCCCAGGGGGGCGCGCGTGCTGGTCGCCATGAGCGGCGGCGTGGACTCGTCGGTCGCGGCCGCGCTGCTCGTGGAGCACGGCTGCGATGTCGTGGGCGTGACGATGAAACTGCATGGCGACGGCGCCGAGGTGCCCGACCGTCCGTGCTGCTCGCTCGACGCGACCAGTGATGCGCGCCGCGTGTGCGAGACGCTGGGCATTCCGCACTACGTTACCAATCTGGTCGACCACTTCGGCCAGGATGTGCTCGCCGATTTCGTGAACGAGTACGCCCGCGGGCGCACGCCGATACCGTGCGTGCGCTGCAACACGTTCACGAAGTTCCGCGACCTGCTCGCGAAGGCCGACGCCATCGACGCGCCGTACATGGCCACCGGTCACTACGCGCGCATCGCCCGAGCCGATGGCCAGGCGGTGCTGCTGCGTGGTGAAGACGACAACAAGGATCAGAGCTACTTCCTGTGGGGGATCGATCGCGGCGTGCTCGATCGCCTCGTGCTCCCCATCGGCACACAGACCAAGGCCGAGACGCGCGAGATCGCGCGCCGCTTCGGGCTGCGCACCGCCGAGAAGATTGAGAGTCAGGACATCTGCTTCGTGCCTGATGGCAATCATGTGCGCGTGATCGCCGAACAGCTGGGCAGCGATGCGCCGGCGTTGCAGCGCGGCCCGGTACGGCTCGAGACCGGTGAGATCGTCGGCGAGCATGACGGCTTTGCGCGCTTCACGATCGGCCAGCGGAAGGGGCTGCCGGGCGGCTTCGCGGCGCCGATGTTCGTGGTGGCCATTCAGCCCGACGAGCGCGCCGTGGTGATCGGTCCGCGCGAATCTCTGCTCGGGCGCGGCCTCGAAGCGCGCGAGCTCAACTGGCTCTACGAGCGTCCGTCGGTTGGCGATCAGGTGCGCGTGCAGGTGCGCAATCGCGCCAGGCCGTCACCGGCCACGGTCGTGGCCATCGATGACACGCGCGTGGAGCTCGCGCTGGATGAGCCGATTCAGGCCATTTCGCCCGGACAGTCATTGGTGTTGTACGATGGCCCCGTGGTCCTCGGCGGCGGCGTCATCGAGCGCGGCATGCGGGAGAAGCCCGGCCGCCGGCTGCCGATTCTGGCGGCCTAAGTCGCCGACATCGTGGGCGGCTCGGTCGTCATCACGGCGACCACCATGTCGCTCGTGACGTTGAGCAGCGTCTTGAACATGTCGGGGAGCGTATCGAGCGCGATCATGATGCCGACCGCTTCCACCGGCAGTCCGAGTGCCGTGTAGACGGGCACCTGCAGCAGTTGCCCGCCGCTCGGGATGCCGGGCGTACTGAAGCTCAGCACCACACCGGCGAGGGCCACGATCGCGAGCTGGCCGTCGCTGATCGGCAGGCCGTAGAGCTTCGACGTGAAGAACGCGCCGACCGCCCAGTAGATGCCGCTGTTCAACTTGAACACCGAGGCACAGAGCGGCAGCACGAAGCCGGTGGCCGTGGTGGGAAGCTTGAGCACGTCAGTGGCGCCCTTCACCATCGCGGGGAGCGCGGCGAGTGAGCTGCGCGAGCCCACGCCCACCATCTGGGCCGGCAGGGCCGCGCGCGCAAAGCGCGCCAGCGACACGCGACCGGTCACCGCGATCACGCCGTAGCAGGCGATCACCGGCACCACGAGCAGCGTGATCAGCGTGAGGAAGTAGAAGCCGATGGCGCCCAATGCCGCCGTCCCCAGCTTTTCGCCGAGCACGAGCGCGAGGCAGAAGATGCCGATACCGGCCAGCGCGAGGAGCCAGCGCACGACGATGAGCATGGTATCGGCCATGCCGCGAAAGAACGCGAGCTGCGCGCGCTTTCCGTCAGCGTTGATGCGCGAAAGCGCAAAGGCGTAGAGCAGCGTGAACAGGACCACCGGCAGCAGCGTGCCGTCGGCGGCGGCTTTCACGGGATTGAGCGGGATGAGAGACAGGAACCAGGTGCGCGCCGACAGGGTGTCGCCGGCGGGCACGTCGATGTGCGCGCTGGCGCGCAGGCGTTCGGATGCGGCCGGATCCACGGTGAATCCGGCCCACCAGAACTTGGCCGCAAGCGCGGAGAAGATTGCACAGGCCACGAGCATGCCGAGCATCCACGCGAACGCGCGGGCTCCGACGCGGCCGGTGGTGCGGGCATCATCGCCGCCGGCGACGCCCACGATGAGCAGTGGCACCACGAGCGGGATCACCGTCATCCGCACGGCATTGATCCACGCGGTTCCGATCGTGTCGAGCACGGCGACGACTTGCTTCGTGACGGCCGACGGATCGACATCACGCGACAGCCACATGCCGATCGCCAATCCGGCGACGAGACCGATCGAGACCTGCACCCCCTGCGAACGCAGGGGGGAACGTACTGCGGGAGCGGGAGCCGTCATGGCGGCGAAGCTACGCCGCGGCCCCGCTCGGCGCCACAGTCACCCTGACGTCACCGTGGGGCGGTACGACCCGAAGTGCCACTCGTGTCCTTCGGGATCGCGCACGCTCCACTCACGCGCACCGTAGCTCGTGTCGTACGGCGCACGCACCGAGGTGGCCCCCGCGGCGATGGCCCGGTCGTAGGCCGCATCGAGATCGCCGGTGACGCCAAAGAACAGCGTCGCATTGCGGGCCGGCAGATCGAGCGGACTGACCCACCCCAGTTCGGGTTTGTTCGTCCCGAGCATGAGGATCTCGGTGCCGAGTGCGAGTTCAACATGCTGCGGGACGCCGTGGTCGTCACGCATGACCAGGTGTTCGGTGAAGCCGAACGCCTGCTTCAGAAACTCGATCGCGGCGTTGGCGTCACGGTAGGAGAGGCAGGGGTAGCACTTGGCGGACTCGATCATGCGTGGCTCCTCGGCGGTGTTCCGCCTAGGGTATCTGGGCGACGGTCGATGCGCTTGAACAAATTTTCGTGCGGGTTCTGGATCGCTGTGACTGATCTGCGGAGGGGCGAAGCATCGGAGAAACGGAGGGCGACAAATCAGAACAGAAACTCCGTTGCTCCGTCCCTCCGCCCCTCCGCAGATCAGGTCCAACAGTCGTTCAGCACCACTAGAACTCGGGCTCCGGCACAGCGACCGCAGCGCGCGCGGCCCAAGCGCGAGGCGACTCGCCGGCGTATCGTTGAAAGGCCCGCGTCAAATGCGCATGGTCCGCATACCCGCACTCGAAGGCAATGGCGCTCCAGGAGCCGCGTCCGGCGCGGCGCGCGAGGCGCACGGCGTGTTCGAAGCGCAGCACTCCGGCCAACTGCTTGGGCGTCATCCCACAGGCGTCGCGCAGGGCGGCACCAAGTCGCGCCGGGCTGAGACCGGTGTCGTGCTGGAGCTGCGCGATGCGCGCCTGGCCTCGTGCAGCGACCAAGGTCTCATAGGCGTACCGAACCGCGCGCGGCGCGGCCGGTGCACGCAGCAGGCGCTCCAGCAGAAAGGCATCGAGCAGTCGCACGCGCTCGGCAAAGGTCGTCGCATTGCCGAGCTCCTCGATCAGCGAGCGGCCACCGAGGTCATCCACCGCGCCGGACGCGTTGGCGAGCACCGACATCGGCACGCCGAAGACGCGGTGGGCAGCGAGCGGCGTGAGGTTGACCTGCACCGCATCGGCCGTCGTCGCGCCGGCAACATCGACCCACGTGTCGTACACCCCGGCGATAAAGCTCGCGTGCCGCTGCGTGCTGTGCGCTGGCGACGTGAGCGAATACGCGGGACCGAAGTTCACGATCAGCGGGACAATCGCGGCGGCACATTCCCGACGGACGGTGGGGGCAACAGTGCCTTCACGCCACGCGACGTATGGCCCCACCACATGCCGGCGCAGTCGCACGTCGGGAAGGGCCTGCTCCACTTCCCACCAGCCACCGTCCCACACGTGCCGGTGGACGGCCACCCGTCAGAACCCGAAGCCGGTGGACCAGGTGATGATGCGACGGCTGCTCTTGAAGCCAACGGGATCGGCACCGACGCGTGTGTACACCCCCACTTCGCCACCGAGCCCCAGGATGGGCCACACGTGGAGCGAACCACCGACGTACGTGCGCTTGGCGCTCGCCTTGAGCGGATTGTCGAACGTTCGCAGGATGCCCGCCGTGAGCGAGGCGCCGCTCCCGAAGTGCCCGAGCGAGTTGGCCACGCCCACATTGAAGCCGGCGCCGCCCAGCCCGATCTTCGCCGCGCCGAGCACGCACCAGTCACTCGTGGCCGATTCGCGCACGTACCCCATGCCGTACGACAGCGCCCACTTGAGGGGAGCGCCGTACGTGAGTCCGCCCATGCACTGATCGAACTGCCAGTGCACCGTCGGCGTATGCACGCTCTCGCTGTCGCTGACCGCGCGGCGCGGCAATACCTGCGCCGCGAGCGACGTGCCCGAGGCCAGGAGCGACAGGCCGCACACGCCCGCCACGCGACGCGCCCGCATCATGCGTCGGCGCCCATCAGTACTTGAGTCCACTCGCTTCGGCGAAATCCTTCATGGCTTTCTCCTGTGCGGCGCTGAGCGTCTCGGGCACGGTGATCGTGATCTCGACCAGCAGATCGCCTTTGCTGCCATCCTTCTCGATGCCCTGCCCGGCCACCTTGAACCGCTTGCCGGCACTCGTGCCCGGCGGAATGCGCAAGGCAACCTTCTTGCCATCGAGCGTCTTGACGCTGATCCGCGAGCCCAGCGTGGCCTGCGCGATGTTGATCGGCACGGTGGCGATGAGATCGAGCCCGTCGCGCTTGTAGAACCGGTCCGGTTGTACGGCAAAGGTGATGATCAGGTCGCCCGGTTGTCCACCGGCTGCGCCCTTGCCTCCTTGACCCCGCAGGCGAACCTTGGTTCCCGTTTCCGCGCCCGAGGGCACGGTGATCAGGACGGTGCGCCGCGCACGCGCTTCACCGGTGCCACGGCACGTCGGGCACCGTTCCGAGGGCACGCTCCCCCGCCCCATGCACACCGGGCAGGGACGATTCACCGCAAAGCTCCCCTGCCCGAACGAAATTACGCCACGACCGGCGCACTCGCCGCATGGCTTGACCTGCGCGCCGGGTGCGGCCCCGGTGCCGCGGCACATGCCGCACTCTTCGTTCACGTCGATCTCGACCGGCACTTTCCCACCGGTGGCGGCCGTACGGAACGGGACTTCCACCGTCTGCTCGACCGACTGCCCCTTCTCCGGGCCCTTCTGGCGGGCGCGCGCGCCACCGCCCGCCGCCCCGCCGAACATCGACGAGAACAGATCGCCCAGCCCGCCGATGCCACCGATATCGAAATCGGTGAACGTGCCCGCCCCGGCCTGCCCCGGCCCCGGGCGGCCGCCCGCACTCGGCCGCGACGACGCTCGCGCGCCGCCAAATCCGCTCATACCCCCGAACGCCCCGAGCCGACGCATCTCGTCGTACTGCTTTCGCTTCTCGGCGTCGCCCAGGACGTTGTACGCCTCGGAGATCTCCTTGAAGCGCTCCGCCGCCTTGGGATCGTTCTGATTCGCGTCGGGATGGTACTGCTTCGCCAGACGGCGATACTGCTTCTTGATCTCGTCGGCGGTCGCAGACGACGAGACCCCGAGGACTGCGTAGTAGTCGGTGCCGTTGGCCATGATGAGGGGTGGCCCTGCTCGTTCAGTTGCCCGCGAACTGCTTGACGATCACGCGCGCGGGACGCAGCACGTGGCCGTTGATCACATACCCCGCCTGGAAGCAGACGGCCACGATGCCGTCCTGTTCCGCACTTTCCGCCGGCGCCGTGGTGACCGCCTCGTGCAGCGCAGGATCGAAGGGGTGGCCGGTGGGATCCACCACTTCGAAGCCATGACCGGAGAGCGACTTGAAGAGCTTCTTCTCGACCATCGCCACGCCGTCCACGACGGTCTTCGCATCCACCGTGGACGGGTCGACGTGCGCGAAGCGCGTGATGTCGTCGAGGGCATCGAGCAGACCGCGCACGAGGTCTCCCTGCGCGCGCCAGCCGGCTTCCTGCCGCTCCTTGACGGCCCGGCGGCGGAAATTCTCGAATTCTGCGGCGAGCCGGAGGTACTTGTCCTTGGACGCCTCGAGCTCGGCGGCCACCCCGGAATCGGGGGCGGCGCCGTCCGCCTGGGGCTGGGCCTGAGTCTCGGGCGCGTCGACGGCGGCGGTCGGGTCGAGGGGGTCGCTGGCGATGGGATCAGTCATATGGCAGAGCGTACGTAGGGTTCAGCGGGAAAGTTCGGGCCTTCCCGTGGCCGACTCAAGGCGTGGCACGCCGATTGGGGGCTCCTCAGCTCCGGGAGGTCCAGCCGGTGGCATCAGGATCACGCTCGAAGGCGCGGCGGAGCCGATCGAGCCCCAGCTGAGCGGCCCGGAACCGGATCTCGTTGCGGTCACCGGGGAGCACGGCGCGTACCGCATGGACCTCGCCATCGACATCGACGGCGACCCACACGGTTCCCACCGGCTTCTCGGGCGTCCCGCCGTCGGGGCCGGCGATGCCGGTGATCCCGATGCCAATCGTGCTGCCAAAACGCAGGCGCACACCGGTGGCCATCGCGCGGGCCACGGGCTCGCTCACCGCCCCCTCGCCGTCGATCACGTCGGCGGGGACGCCGAGTTCACGCGTCTTGACGGCGTTCGCATACGCGATGATCCCCCCGAGCATGACGGCGCTCGCGCCCGGAATCGCCGTGAGCCGTTCGCCCAGCATGCCCCCGGTGCAGCTTTCGGCCACGGCGATGGTGGCGTTGCGCGCGCGACACTCGAGGAGCATGAGGGCCGCGAGATCGTCGTTGTTCTCACCGTACACGAAGCGGCCAACCTTCTCGCGCAGCTGCCGCGCCGCATCACGCAATGCGACCTCGGCCTCGCGCGCCGGCAGGCTCCAGCTGGTGAGTCGCAGGTCGACCCCGTCGTTGCCGGGGAGATAGGCGAGCGACAATCCGTTCACGCCGCGCGCGAGTTCCCCGAGTCGATCGGCCACGGCCGACTCGGCGATGTTCGCCGTGCGCAGGGTAAGCGACCGGATGACGGGTCCATCGGTGGCGATCCGCTCGCGGAGGAACGGAATGAGCGTGTCGCCGAGCATACCGCGCATCTCGCGGGGCACCCCGGGCAGCATCGCGACCCAGCGCTTGCGGTCGTCCTCGAGATAGATACCGGGCGCCGATCCGTGGCGATTGGGCAGGATGGTCGCGCCCTCCGGAACCATCGCCTGCTGTTTGTTGCTCTCGGGAATTTCGGTATTGAAGCGCTTGCGCCAGCGCTCCTGCAGATTCGAAAGGATCTGGTCATCCATGACCATGCCCTTGCCGAAAATGCCGGCGATGGCGGGCTTGGTCATGTCATCCGCCGTGGGCCCCAGGCCGCCGGTCGTGATTACCGCCCCGGTCCGCGCGAGCGCCTGCTCCACGGCGTCGCGGATCGATTCGGCGTCATCGCCGCAGGTGGTGCGGCGGACGATCCGCACACCAAGCGCTGCGAACTCGCGCGCCAGATGCGCGGCGTTGGTGTCGATGGTGAAGCCGAGCAGGAGCTCGTCGCCGATGGTGACGATTTCGAGGTTCATGCCCGGAATCTAGCGGGTTCCGCCTTCGGCCGTCCCTGCGCTCTTGAGAGTTCGCTGCGCCTGATCTGCGGAGGGGCGGAGCAACGGGGCGACGGAGGAATCTCTCCATTGCGCGGAGCTGACGGTTTGGTGACGCGGAGCGGTATCGATGCACGATGGCGCTCATTCCCATCCACGAATCGATCACGGGCGACGTCGTCGACGCGGCGATCCTGATCCACCGCGAGTTGGGGCCAGGACTCTTGGAGTCGGTGTATGAGGTGCTCCTCGCCGACGAGGTATCGCGGAGGGGACGCGCGGTGCGGCGACAACTCGAGCTCCCCTTCACCTATCGTGGTCGACACATCGCGCACGGCTTTCGCATCGATCTCCTGGTCGATGAATGCGTCGTGGTCGAAGTGAAGGTGGCGGAGCGCACTGCGCCGGTGCATGCGAGGCAGCTGCTCACGTATCTCCGACTCATGCGACTGCCAGTTGGGCTCGTGCTCAACTTCGGGATGCCACGAATGATCGACGGCATCACTCGAGTCACTACCGACCGATATGTCCCCTAGCCCCCTCCGCTGCCCCGCTGCTCCGTCCCTCCGCAGATCAGGCACAACGGTCTCACGCCAACGCAAACGCCCCCGCCGAATGGCGAGGGCGTGGTGGCACCGTGTGGTGCGGGACTCAGACGCGACGGCGGCGGCGGGCGACGACGAGGCCGAGGAGGCCGGTGCCGAGGAGGGCGTAGCTGGAGGGTTCGGGGACGGTGCCCGTCACCACCTTGATCGAGACGCGAGCCACCTCGGTGGGCGAGAAGGTGCCGCTGTAGGCGATGAGGTTGAAGGCGTACTCACCAGCCGCGTTCGGGTCGAAGTTCGGGGCCAGTGCGCCATTCTGGTCGATGAACGACATACCCAGGTTCCAGCTGTTCGCCGTGCCCGCCGGGAAGATGGGACCGATGTTGAGCGGCGACGAGAAGGCGGGGCTGCCGGTCGCCGGATTGACGTCCCACTGCAGGATGTAGCTGTACTGCTGATAGCTGCCACCGCCGATGAACCAGTTGAAGTTCCAGCGGCCGTAGCTGGAGCCGCCCGGGCTGTTCGGGTCGACGCCCGCCGCGGCGGCGTACGTCCCCGCGCCGTTGTCGGTGACCGACGGATTGTCGTAGCGCGCGGTGGCGTTCATGCCGAGCGTGAGCCCCTGCACGCAGGAGTTGATCATCACGCGGTCGGTGGGGATGCCGTCGCCGCCGAAGGAGTCCGGGGGCAGCGAGGAGAGCGTTTGGGAGCAGGCCTGGGCCGTCAGGTCACCCGCGGCAAGCGCGGAAGCGGTCAGGAGCAGGAGGGCGCGTCGAATCATGTTCCTCGGCGGTTAGGGAAAGCTCGTGGCGTTTCCCCCGCGCGCTGCAGACGGCGGACCATCAATGTAAAGGAATATTCACCACCTCGGAAATCCTCACGCCGTGACAGCGTCGATGCGCGGAAACGTGAGGGCGAGATCACAATAATACACAAGATTTGCGATCTGTGGATTGGGACAAGATGAAAAAAATGAGGCGATCACATTTGTGGTCGACCTCCCACACTCTGTTTCACCAACGATACAACCGACCACCCGGTCTGATCTGTAACGGTCGAGGTTGCAGGTCAGGCGAGCCGGACCACCTGACGACCGTAGCGGCGGAGATAGAGCCCAAGCGAGTACAGCGTCAGCGCCACCGCGCCGATCATGCTGGCCACACCGACAAAGCCGTTGAACAGCGCGAAGGCGCGCCAGGCGGAATCGTCGAGCCAGCCGCGATGGGTGGCGAAGGTGATGGCGAAGAACCAGAAGTACGCCGCCCCGAGCCAGATGCTCTGGAAGGCCGTCTTCCACTTGGCGGGGCCGATCGCCGCAATGACGAGCCCGCGCCGGGCCGCGACCTGCCGGAAGACCGTCATGAACGCTTCGCGACCGAGCACCACGATCACGATCCACAGCGGGAGCGAGACCTTGCCAAAGGGAGTCGCGAAGAGGAACGGCGACGGTGACGGCGTGCTGCCCTCGGGCACGAGCAGCGCGTAGTGCTTCTGCAGGATGTACATCGGGACCAGCGTCGCCAGCAGCAGCAGCTTGTCCGCGAGCGGGTCGAGCAGCCGGCCGAGGTCGGTCACCAGGTTACGCTCGCGCGCCAGATGGCCGTCCCAATAATCGGTGATGGCGGCGACCAGAAAGAGCACGAACGCCACGAGGCGCGCGCTCCACGACGTGGTGAACGGGAGCCACGCAATCAGCGGCGTCAGGGCAATGCGGCCAACAGTGATTGCGTTCGGCAGGTTCACGCGGGAGGACCTTTAGGCGAGCGTCTTGAGCACCAGCTTGGAGACCGCCTTCAACGTATCGAAGACGCCGTCACCGGTCACGGCTACTGCCTCGAAGTACGGTACCCGTTCCACCCACTCGCCGGTGGGCAGCTGGCTTACCAAAAACTCACCTGGACGGAAGGGATCCGCCAGCGGTCGCATGCGCGTGGGGTCGGTGAGTTCCCAGCCCGGATTGAGCATCGCCTGGAGTTCGGCGAGGGAGGCCGAGTTGGGAAGGTCGCGCTTGTTGTACTGGATGACGAAGGGCATGCGCGTCAGGTCGTAGCCGTACGCGGCCATGTTGTCATACAGGTTCTGCATCGACTCGAGATTCGCTTCGGCTCGCTCGACCTGCGAGTCGGCCACGAAGACGACGCCATCGACGCCCTTCAGGATGAGCTTCCGGCTGGCGTTGTAGTAGACCTGGCCGGGCACGGTGTAGAGGTGAAACCGCGTACGGAAGCCGCGGATCGTCCCCAGGTCGACCGGGAGGAAGTCGAAGAAGAGCGTGCGCTCGGTTTCGGTGGCCAGGGAAATGAGCTTCCCGCGGGTGGACGGCGAGACCTTGCCGTACACGTACTCCAAGTTCGTGGTCTTGCCGCCGAGTCCGGGGCCGTAGAACACGATTTTGCAGTTGATTTCGCGGGACGCGTAATTGATCATCGACATGCGCGCGCGTCCTTACTGAAAGAGCCGGTCGATCTCGTCCTCGGCACCGGCGAGGAATCCGGGCGGCGTCGACGACGCGCTTTCACCGCGGGCGAAGACGGCCTCGAAGATCTTCGAGAGCTCGTCGACGGCGGCCTTCATGCGCAGACGCACGAGCCCGAGCGTGGTGCGGTTGTCGAAGAGCACCACGAGGATGACCCGCCGCGCAATGTCGGCGAGGTACATCGATTCGCGTTCCCCCTGATGAAACAGCACGTTGAAGTCGCTCTCGCCGATGAGGCGCGCGAGCTGATCATTCGCACTGAAGTCGGCCGCCGTGAGCGTGGCGAACGCGGTCGCATCGAAATGCGGCGGTTCCCCCACGGTGGCGACGAGCTGCCCACTGCGATCGACGAGCAGCGCACAGCGCGCCTTGGCGTCGTACAGGAATCGCTGCAGGGTGATCGTAATGGCCCCGAAGTCGTCCTCGGTGAACGACCAGGTGGCGGCGCCAATGGGCATGAACGGATGGGCGAAGGGCTCGGGCTCCCCCACCGGCGATACGCGACACGCGTCACGCGGCCGGCATGGCGGAGGGACAACGGGCGACGCTACGAACGTAACAACCGTTCCGTCCGGCGCAGAACCCCTCGAGCCCGCCGGCGTAGCAACGGGTGAGGTTCCCACGCCAGATAGTCCCGCAGGAGCCGCGCACTATCAACGCTCGGATGCGCCCGAAGGTAACCGAGCGCGGCGAGTCGCTTGAGGGGTTCGGAATGAAAGAGGGCACGGCGGTGACGGCGCTGCTGGACGCTCCACGCGACCATGCCGGCGGCGAGCCCCGCGAGGAGCCCGAGCCCCAGCCAGCTCCGGTCCGACAGCCTCCCCGATTCCCGAATCCGTACCCGCATGTCCTGCCCTCCGCTGGTTCTGGTGCCCGACCGCCCCGATCAACAACTCCGACCCCTTGATCGTCGACCCCTTGATCGCCCCGATCAAGAACTCCGACCCCTTGATCGCCCCGATCAAGAACTCCGACCCCTTGATCGCGCGATCAAGAGCTCCGACCCCTTGATCGCTTGATCGAGGGCTAGTTCATGTCCCGCCGAGCGGCGAGCGCTTGGGCGATCGTAACCCCGTCGGCATACTCGAGGTCCCCACCTACCGGTAATCCGCGCGCAATGCGGGTGACCCGTATCTGATGCGGGGCGAGCTGTCGCTGCACGTACAGCGCCGTCGCTTCCCCTTCGAGCGACGGATTGGTGGCCAGGATGACCTCCTGCACGCCTTCCGGGCCAATTCGGGCCAGGAGCCCCCCAATCGTGAGATCGTCGGGCCCGACGCCATCCAGCGGCGACAGCCGCCCTCCGAGCACGTGGTACAGCCCGCGATACTCCCCGGCGCGTTCGATGGAGGCAATGTCGCTGGCCTCCTCCACCACGCAGATCGTCGTGGCGTCGCGCCGCGGGTCGGCGCAGAGCGCGCAGAGCGGCGCCTCGGTGAGGTTATGACAGCGCTCGCACTGCCGCACGCGTTCGGTGAGCTGCACCAGCGCCTCAGCCAGCCTCCGGCTCTGCCCCGCCGGCTGGCGCAGCAGATGGTACGTCAGCCGCAGCGCGGTCTTGCGCCCGATTCCCGGGAGTCGCGCCAGCTCGCTGGTGAGGTCATCGATCGCCGACACGCGCCCCCGCGGCTCAGAACGGAAGCTTGAACGGCAGATCGATGCCGCCGGTCACCTTCTGCAGCTCCATCTGCATCGCTTCCGCCGCCTTCTTCTGCGCTTCGGCCACTGCGACGACGATGAGATCCTCGAGCATCTCCACATCGTTCGCGTTCACGACCGACGGATCGAGTTTGATGCGCTTGAGCTGCATCTTGCCGTCGACTTCGGCGACGACCATGCCCCCGCCGGCGAGGGCGGAGAAGGTGCGGTTGCCCATCTCGTCCTGCATGGACTGCATGCGGGCCTGCATGTCCTTCACCTGGCCCATCATCTTGAACAAATCCATCGTGTCGTCCAGCCCTCGTTGGTGAACTGATCAGTTTGGGGTTGGGAGTTTGAGGTTCGGGGTCGTGGGTTTGCCCGCGATCCTCAATCCAGGAGCTCCAACTCCAGTGCCTTTACGGCGGCTTCGAGTAACGGGTCCTTCGCGGCCAGCTGTTCCGTGCGCTGCTGCTGCACGTCGGTGGCGGTCAGGCGCTTCGTGGGGCGCTGTGTGGCGGGCGCCGCGGCTGGCGCCCCGTGCGTCGTGAGATTGAACGTTGTGAGACCGGGAACGACCTGCTGCAGGGCCGCGATCACGTCGGGCCGCGCGTTCTCGGTCATCGTGGCCCAGGTGTCATCGCTGGCGTCGTACCCGATGGTCAGCGCGCCGGTGGCATTCACACCGAGTGGCTTGAGTCGCTGCACCGCTTCGGCAACCATGCCGCGGCCCTTGGCCCGCAGCGCGTCGGCGACCGCGCCCCACCGCTGCTGCACGAGCGAAAGCTCGGGCGCCGGTGCGGGCTCGGCGGGCGTGCTGGGCATGCGCCTCGGCGGCGGCGCCGTCTGCGCCGCCGCAGCGGCCGC
>JBDHVK010000077.1:0-18724 GCA_039809645.1 Gemmatimonas sp. | reverse complement strand
TGTACCCCTATGAAGACCACGGGCCCATCGCCAAGGAAACGGTGATGGACCAGTGGGCGCGCTGGGTGGCGTGGCTCGACAAGTACGTGAAGAACGCCAATCAGCCGAAGAAGATCACCACGATGCAGTAGGACAGCCGCGCACGTGATCATTGCATTCCAGTTGCGCCGCCGGCTGGTGCCGGCAGCGCTGGTGCTCGGCGTGTCCTGGAGCGCCCCTGCGCCGGCACAGTTGCCCGTTGATCGCACGTCGACGTTCAGCGTTGACCTCACCTCGTCCGTTGGCGCGGCGTCGGTGCAGCCGAGCGAACCGCTCGACGGGTCGCTCCGCGGGGCGACGGTGCAGTTCACGCATCCACTTGGGAACTGGGCCGGTCTTCAGTGGCACTACGTGGTGGAGGTGACGCCGCTGATGTCGGCCCGTCTCGGCGCGAGCCCGGAACGTCTCGCGCAGATCGGACCGGGACTACGGCCGCTGTATGCCGTACGACGTGGCGTGGGTTTCGGCATCGCGCCGCTGGGCGTCCAACTCGCGCGTCCGCTCGGCCACATGACGACCTCGCGAACGCGGGCGATGCTCGAGATGACGGGCGGCGGCGCACGCTATTCGCAGATCATGCCGTATGGTGATGACGGGACGCACACCAACTACACGTTTGAAATGCGGCTCCTCGCCGAGCATCGCGTGCGCGCCCACGGCGCCTTCGCGGTGGGGCTGGGACTGCACCACATCTCCAATGGCGGCTTCGGCAAGGCCAATCCTGGGATCAACGCCCGAATGCTGGTGATTCGCTGGACCCGCCACACGCCAACTTCCTGAGGCTGTAGATGACGTTCTCGTCCTGTCGCCGCGCGCGGCTGGCCGTCGCGCTGTTCATGGGCCTGCCGCTACCGGCGCAGGCGCAGTGGCAGCGACACTTTGCCGATGCGCGCCGCGAGCCGGCGCGGCTCTCGGTTGCGATCACGTCGGAAGTCGCGACGTACACTGCGGCGCACAACGAGTACATGGACGGGCGCTTCCGGACGGCAAGTGTGCAGGTCGCCAAGGCCGTCTTTCGCGTGCATGGCCTTTCGGTGGCGTGGCTGGGCGAACTGTTGCCGGTCATGCTCGTGCGCTCGGAGGCTCCGCCAACCCGCTTGCCGGCGGCGAGCGATCCGGTCTCGCGCGACGCGACCACGATGGCACGGTATGCGCCGCACAACGGCTACGGCATCGGGCTGGCGCCGCTCGGTGCGGAGGCAACCCGCGCCTTGGGTCACCGCACCAATCTCGTGGTGAACGTGACGTCGGGCGGTGCGTGGTTCAATCGCGTGGTACCGTACGGTCGCGCGACGCAGGCCAACTTCACGGTGGCCCCGGGGCTCCTCGTGGAGCGCCGGGTGGGCACGCACCAGGCAATCTCGGTGGGATATGTCCTCCACCATCTGTCCAACGCGAGCATGGGTGGCGCGAATCCGGGGATGAATTCGCACCTCCTCACGCTGCGTTGGACGCGGGGCCGCCAATAGCGCCGGTTACGGCGTGATGCTCTTGGGCTTCGCCGGCTTCGTCCCGTTCAGGCGCGGGCGCGGACCATTGCCCACTTCCACCACGATGTCGCGGATGTAGTTCGCGATCTTCGCGTAGTGTGGATAGTCGATGTACTCCGGCTCGTCGCTGCGCTGGTGATAGTCGCCGTGCAGGCCGGTGAAGAAGAAGGCGATCGGCACGCCTTCCTTCGCGTAATTGAAGTGGTCGCTACGGCCGTAAATGTTGTTGTAGCCAGCCCAGGAGATCGTTTCGTCGAACTTGTAGTCGAGCGTGAGCGGCTTGGGCTGCTTCTTGTTGATCGCCTGCACGGTCTCGCCGAGATCCTTCGAGTCGAAGAACGAGCCCACGACGCCGACATAGTCGTCGCCACCGCCCGGCAGGTCTTCCGCCCGACCACGGCCGATCATGTCGATGTTGATCTGCGCCACGATCGAATCGATCGGCACCGTGGGATTCTTCACGAAATACGCCGAGCCGAGCAGACCCGCCTCTTCACCGGCGTGCCAGATGAAGATCGTGCTGCGCTTGGGCTTCACCGGTGCCTTGGCCAGATTCTCCGCAATCTCCAGCACACCCATCGAGCCCGAGCCGTCGTCGTCGGCGCCATTGTTGATGGAGTCGAGGCGCGGCTTGGGATACAGCTTCCGGATGCTGTCCATGTTCACCTTGATGGTGGACAGCATCTCGGGACCGAGCCCGTTCATGTTGTTGGCGAGCAGCAACCGGTTGCGAATGTCGTTGAACGCCTTGAGCGAGTCCTTGTCGACCGGCGTGGTCATCCCCACGTGGTCGTTGTGCGCACCGATGGCGACATACTGCGCCTTGAGCTTCGGGTCACTGCCCGGCAGGATCGCGATGACGTTGCGCGCCCAGTCGGTGGGGAGTTCCACGAAATCGAGCGTGGCGTTCACGATGCCACCCTTGGCGCCGGCCGCGATGCCGTCGATGCTGGTGCGACCGAGAAGCCTGGCCGCGCCGTCCTTCGTCACGCGAAGCACCGCCGGCGCGAGAAACTGCTGCTTGAGGAGCGCGAGCGAGTCGACCGGCGCCGCGGCACCGCCGCGACCACCCGGCGCGCCGCCGCGGCCGCCCGTGCTCTGGGAGGCGACAGTGGGTTCGTTGAGCGCCACTCGCTGCGCGGGCGTGAGCGCGTCGAGATCAACCGTCGCAATCGCGGCCGCATTCGCGAAGCGCGCCGGCACGGCCGGCGGGGCCCCACCGCGACCGCCAAAGCCCGGTGCACCGGCCGGACGCGCGGCCGCCGGCGCCGGCAGGAGCACCACGATCTTGTTGGCCGCATCGGCCGCCGAGATCTGCGTGGTCGTGTCGCCGGTAACGCCACCGAAGATGACCTGCGCATCGGCGATGGGGCGCGGCGCGCGCTGACCCGGGACCGCCACCACATCGACGTTCCACGCGAGCGGATTGCCGTCGACGGTGACGCGCGAGTGGTCGGTGTACTTGCGCACGTGGAACGGCAGGTTCTGGAAGTACGTGCCGTTGTCGCCACCCGGGACGAGGCCGAGCTTCTTCACTTCGGCGGCGATGTAGTCAGTGCCCTTCTTGTTGCCGACGCGGCCGACCTGGCGCCCCTGCATGGAGTCATCGGCGAACTGATAGAGGCGGACCTGCAGATCACGCACCGTTATGGCGCCGGTGGTGGGCGCCGGGCGGACCTTCTGCGGGTTACCGAACCGGTTCGTGGCAGCCGGCGCCTGCGCCTGTGCCAGAACTGGCGCGAGAGAGACGAGAGACAGCAGAGTGCGGACGGGCCGCATGGGTGTGCTCCGGGGTGCTGGGGGAGGGGCCACGGACCTGTGGTGGCTGGAGGAAGATACGTGGGACGATGGCCCGATGCTGTTCAGCCGAGTCGAGCGGAAACCCTCAGGAATCGAGGGGGAAGGTTGTGGAGGGGGAAGGCATCAAGGCACGAATCCTCGATGCCTTCCCCCTCCACAGCCTTCCCCCTTGAGACCTTGGGGGCTCTCCGCGCTCCCCATCTCCCCCGCTCCGCTGCACTTTAGGAACATGTGGCCCTTCCTCCTCCTCACCCTCCAGGCCGCGCAGCCCGCGCCTCCCGCGCCTCCCGTCACCCGCTACGATGTCATCGCGGCCGAGTACCTCCGCGAGGCCGGATTGCCGGTGCTGCGACAGGCGCTGCAGTCGCCGGACACCGTGGTGCAACGCCTCGCGGTTCGGGCGCTTGGTCGCCTGGAAAAACCCGAGTATGCGTCGCTGCTCGAGCCGCTCTTCACGGCTCCCGCCGCCAGCGTACGGGAGGCGGTGGCCAGAGCCGTGGGACAGATGAAGGCCCCGGTGGTGGGCAAGGCCCTCCCCAACGAACGGGACCCCGATGTTCGTGGCGCGTGGTACGCCGCGGCCGGCCGCGCGATGGGCGCGTCGGTGGAATGGGAACTCGAACTCGTACGCGGTCTCTCAGAGCCGTCCACGATGGTGCGCCGCGGCGCCGCGCGCGGGCTCGAGGCGATGATCCGGCTCAACACGCGAGCGTTTCGCCCGTCGCCGGAAACGGTGAGCGAATTGCGACGCCTCGTTCGCGAGACCCGTGACAGTGAAACCCGCCTCGTGGCGATGCTGGCGCTTGCCGGCGCGCGTGACCGTGATTCGCTCACCATCGCGGCCGCGCTCGGCGATCGCGATCCGGAGGTGCGGCGGGCGGCGGTCGCGCTCGGCCGCACTTGGGTCGAGGACACGAGCGCCATGGTGCGATGGCAGGCACTGTCGGCGGCGCCGACCTGCGATCGCGCGCGCACGCGTCTCACGGATGTCAGTGAACATGTGGTGCTGCTCGCGATCGATCAGCTGGGCACACTCAAGTGCGACGCCGCCCTGCTCCGCCCGCTGGTCGCGACCACCACACCGTGGCGCCAGCGCGCGCATGCCACGATGGCGCTCACCAAGGTCGACACCTCGGCGGCACGGACCGCTGCGCGCTCGCTCGCGACGAGTCCGGTGTGGCAGGCGCGCGCATGGGCCGCGCAGGCGGCGCGTGCGGTGCGCGACTCGGCCACGCTCGCCACGCTTGCACGCGACGCGGAGCCGAATGTGGCCATTGCGGCAATCTCCACGCCGGCCGAGGCGCTCGCGGCACTTGGGCGCAACCATGCGGGTGTGGTGCTCGCGGCGAGTGAAGTACTCGCCAAGCAGCCGGCGTATGATGCGCGCTGGACCGCGCCGCTCACGGCCGCCTTCACTCGCCTGAGTGGCGCGCACGGCATGACGTGGCGCGACCCGCTCGTTGGTATCGTGAAAGCCATGCGCGGGCGCGATGCGGCCTCGCTCACCTGGCTGGGTGCGCGCCTCTACGATCGCGATCCGGGCGTGGCGCGCGCCGCGGCCGATCAGCTCAAGGCGCTCACCGGCACCGCGGTGGAGCCGATCACGCGCACGTATACGCCGGCGCCCGTGCCCAGTGCGGCCGCACTCTCGTCGTTCGACGGCGTGGGCCCCGTGCAGCTCACCGTCCGCGGCAAGGGCACGATCACGATGCAACTGCTGGGCGACGAGGCGCCGCTGGCGGCGTACACGTTCGTGCAGATGGCCCGCGTCGGTCGCTACACGGGCAATACGATTCACCGCATCGTGCCCAACTTCGTCGTGCAGGGCGGCAGCCCCGGGGCCGACGAGTATGATCCCGTCACCACCGATTTCATGCGCGACGAAGTGGGCGGCGAGAATCGGCGCGGCACCTTCGGCATCTCCACCCGTGGCCGCGACACCGGTGACGGCCAGCTGTACATGAACCTCATCTACAACCTGCGCCTCGACGGCGACTACACCGTGTTCGCGACGATCACGAGAGGCATCGACGTGATGGACCGCATCCAAGAGGGCGATGTGATCGAGTCGGTTCACATCGGCCCCGCGCGTCGTGGAGTTGGGCGGTAGCGGCTAGGCCACGCGGGCACCAGTCGCCCGTCCCGATGCCGCGAGCTGGAGCGTCACGCGGTTGCGCCCGGTCTGCTTGCTGGCATACGTACCGTGATCGGCCCGCTTCACCACCGTGGCCTCATCGTCCTCGCTCACGAGCAAGGTCGCGCCAATCGAAATCGTGACCGAGGCGGTGTCGTGGCCGATGGGGATGCTGCACGCGCCCACGAGCACCCGCAGTCGCTCGGCGGCTTCGATCAGCCCGGCCTCATCCACATTGCGCAGCAGGACCAGAAACTCCACGCCGCCCCAGCGCCCGACGCAGTCGAACCCGCGAACCGCGGCCGCCATGGTGCGCGACACCGCGCGCAGCACCTCGTCACCCATGTCATGTCCCCATCGATCATTGACGTGCTTGAAATGATCGACGTCGACGAGCAGCACGCCCATGGGCCACCCGTACCGACGATACTCCTCGAGACGCGCGCGTAGCTCCTGCTGCAGGTGGCGGCGATTTCCCACGCCGGTGAGCGGATCGAGGAGCGCCAGCCGCTCGAGCTCCTGCTGCCGCTGCTCGAGGGCCTTGAACGCCGTGGCGTCGCTGAAGACCTCCACGGCGCCGGTAATGGTGCCCGCACTGTCCCGCAGCGCCGCCGCCCGAACCACCACCGGTACGCGGTGCCCCTCCGCGTGGTGGAGCCATACGGTGCATTCGCGGGTCGCCCCATCCTGGATGCACGCCAGGAGAGGACATCCGTTTCCGCACAGCTTGGTACCTGCATCGTCGACGTGTCGCAGAATCCCGTTGAAGCAGAAGTGCCCCACGACATCCCTGGCCTGATAGCCCGTGAGGCGCGTGGCGCCCTGGCTCCAGAAGGTGATCCGGCGCTCGGTGTCCACGAAATAGACACCATCGAGCATGATATCGAGGATCTCGCTGGCGAGTGCCGCCGCGGGTGGTGACGAGCTGACGGGGGATTGAGGAAGGACGCGCGTCATAACGATCAGGAGGGACGGCACCCTGACCATTGCGCGTCGTCGCGCACATACCGGCCGGTGCCGTGTCCGATCAGTCGACGCGCGAGGGCAGTTGCCTGCAACGCGCTCGCGTCCGGACCGCAGGGGGCGCAATTTGCATCGATGCGTCTTCAATTTCACTTCCTCGCCGTCCTCGTCGGCCTGCCACTCGCGGGTGCCGCCGCGCAGCCTGCCGATTCCCTCGCCGTGCGCGGAGCGCGCCGCCCGGCCCGATCGTCGGCCAACGTGCTCGCGTTCGAGCGCGACGGGCAGCTCTTCACCACGATGGCCGGCGCAACGCAGGCGATGCGCGTCAGTGCCGGTAGTGCGTGGCACCGCGACGCCGCCTTTGCCGGATCCACGCTGTATTTCGCGTCGGACTCCCTCGGCAACTACGACCTGTGGCGCGTTCCACTGGATGCGCGTGGTGCTGCCACCGGCGCACCGGAACGCCTGACCACGAGCCCGTTGCATGATGTGAGCCCGTCGCCGCTCCCCGATGGGCGTGTGGTGTTTCAGCGTGGACTCGGCGGCGACGCGCGCCTGTGGGTGCGTGAGGCCGACGGCCGCGAGCATCGCCTGGGCTCCACCGAGCAGCACGAACGGCGCCCGCGCGTGAATCGCGACGGCAGCAAGGTGGCGTATCTCGTGATGACGGAGACGGGCCGCAAGGCGGTGGTGCGGGCGATCACGGGCGGGAGTGAGCAGGTGCTCAGTACCGACGCGTCCCTCGAAGATCTCGCCTGGGCGCCGGATGGGCGCATCGCGCTCTCCACACGCACCGGCGTGGTGGTCGTGCCCACCGAAGGCGCCGCCTACACCAATCTCGCGTCGCGCCTGCATGGCGACCTCGATTGGTCACCCGATGGCGCCACCCTGACGATCGCCGAGTTCAGCGAAACGAACGTGGGGTACAACGGCGATCCCGATCGCGGCGTGGATCGCTCGATGAGCGAGCGCGCGCCCGCGACAACACAGGTGTACACGCTGCCGGCTCCCGCGGCCCCCGATGCGCGACGCGCCGCGGTCGCCAGTGCGTTGCCGGCCGATCGCGCGGCCGCGAACGCGGCGGCGTTCGATCGGGTGTGGAGTCGCAGCGACCGCCTGTATTTCAGCGGCAACGACGCGACGTCGCGTCACACGGCGTGGCTCGCGGTGCGTGACAAGCTCCGTCCGCAGGCACTGGCTGCCACCAGCGACAGTGCACTGCAGGACGTCATTCACTCGGCGCTGATCCAGCGCCCACCGCTGCGCGACGAGGCCACGGGCCGCGCGGCCGTGTCGAGTGCGCACCCGGTGGCCACCGAAGCGGGGCTCGAGATCTTCCGCAAGGGCGGCAACGTGGTGGACGCCGCGGTCGCGGTGAGCTTTGCCCTGGGTGTGGTGGAGCCCGACGCGAGTGGCGTGGGAGGCTATGGCGAGATGGTCATCGCCCTCAAGAACCAGGCGCCCACGCTCATCGAGTTCATGAGCCGCGTCCCCGAAGAGGGTGGCCTGTCGAACACGAGCCTGCTGCAGAACGGCCGCTATCCGAATGACGGCCCCGTGCTGGTGAATGTGCCGGGCACGGTGCATGGCATGTACACGGCATGGCAACGCCATGGTAGCAAGAAGGTCGCGTGGGCCGATCTCGTGGCGCCGGCGATTCGCGCAGCGAAGAACGGATACGTCGTGAGCCAGGGGCTTGCCACCACGCTCGCCACCGAGCGCGAGCACTTCGCCAAGTATGAAGGGAGCCGCGCGCTTTTCTTCATGAACGGCCAGCCCAAGGTTGCCGGTGACACGGTGAAGAACCCCGATCTGGCGTGGGTGCTGGAGCAGATCGCCGCCAGGGGCGCCGATGGCTTCTACAAGGGTGACGTCGCGAAAAAGTACGCCGGCGATCTGCGGGCCAAGGGCAACGCCATGAAGGTGTCGGATCTGGAGCGCTACTTCGCCAATGAGCGCGAGCCGGTGTGCGGCACGTATCGTGTGTATCGCCTCTGTTCGAGTGCGCCGCCGGTGAGCGGTGGCGCGGAGCTGGTCGCACGGCTCAACCTGCTCGAGCGGTTCAAGGCGCCCAAGCGCTATCGCGATGATGCGGCCACGATGCATGCGGCGCTGACGGCGTGGTTCCTGGTGCCATCGAGCCGCAACAGGATTGCCGATCCGGCACTCTGGCCGGTGGATGTCGCGAGCATCGTCGCCAAGGACACCGCGGCGGTGCGCTGGCGCTGCTATGACGCCGACAAGGCGCTCACGCCGGCGTCGGTGCGTGGTGACACCCTGCCCTGTCTTGCGGCGAAGAAGGACAGCGCGAAGGCGGCGCCGGATGCCGAGGACGCGCATTCCCCCTGCGGCGATGATCACGCGGCCGAGGTGAGCTTTTGTCATGCGGCCGGCACCACGGCGTTCACGGTGGCCGATGCCGACGGCAATGCCGTGGCGGTCACGCAAACGCTCGGGACGTGGGGCGGCAATTTCTACATCACACCCGGACTCGGCTTCCTGAGCAACGACAAGCTCACGAGCTACGGCACCGACCCCGCGCAGTACGGCTCACGTCTGCCCTTCGCGCGTCATGGCAGCACGCTGGCGCCGACGATCGCATTCAAGGGCAATCGGCCGGTATTTGCCGTGGGCGCGGCGGGAAATGCGTGGATCACCAGCGCGGTGTATCAGACACTGCTCGGCGCGCTCGATTACGGACTCGGGCCGCAGGCGGCACTCGAGCAACCGCGCTTCCTGCCAGGCGGTGGATTCGGGGGTGGGGGTGCGGCTGGGGGTCGGCCGCAACCGTACTCGATTCAGCTGGAGGACGGCTTTTCGCCGTCGGTCATTGCTCGCCTGCGCACGCTCGGATATGACCTGAGTTTCGTGTCCGCGCGCGGCGAAGTGCGCGAAGGGTACGGGGCGGCGGTTCGGATCGACGCCAAGTCCGTCACCGCCGGCGCCGACCCCCGCCGCGCAGGGGCGGCGGGGGCGGTCAAGCGGTAGTTACTGCATTGCCTTCGGGGCGGGTTCCTTGTTCCAGACGAAGCGCTTGAGGAACGCGCCCATCCGGTCGAAGGTGTCGACCCAGTTCTGATGGATCATGGACTCGTGCTGGTCATCAGGCACGACCATGAGCTCGTGATAGATGCCGCGGGCGCGGAGGAGCTGCACAAGGCCGACGGTCTGGGCGAAATCGACGTTGCGGTCGTCATCGCCGTGCACCAGAAAGACCGGGCTCTTCCAGCCGTCGATCGCTCCAACGGCGCTCGACCGGAACGCAAGGTTGGTCGTGTCGATCACGTTGCCATACAGGTGCACACCGGCGAGATCGGCGCCGGCCACGAAGATATCGCTGTTGCGCGCGAGTGACTGCGACGTGAGCAGGCCGCCGTACGACAGCCCCCAGATGCCGATGCGTGACGCGTCGACATTGGCGTGCTGCTGCAGGAACTTGGCGCCGGCGAGCACGTCCTGATACTCGCTGTTGCCGCGCGCCTGCGTGCCGGGCGCATTGGTGAAGCTCTTGCCGTAGCCGATGCCACTGCGGTAGTTGATGGAGAGCACCACATAGCCCTGGTCGGCGAGCCACTGATTGGCCGCGTACGCCCAGTGATAGAACTGCATGTAGTGGTATCCGGGCAGCATCTGCCGGCGCGGGCCGCCGTGCACGAAGATCAGCGCGGGGCGCTTCTCGCCGGGCTTGAGGTCCTTGGGCATGAACAGCGTGTTGCTCAGGTCGAGCCCATCGGCAGCCTTGGTGTGCACCACCTCCGGTACCACATGCGCGACCTGCGGAAACTCCTTCGTGAGCTTCGGGAAGATCACGTTCGGCTTGCCACCGCTCGTGGGTACGAGCGCAATGGACGCCGGCGTCCTGGCATCGAAGTAGATCACGGCGACCTGCTTGCCACTCGCCAGCGGCTGCGGATAGGTCTCGATGCCATCGCCCTGCGAGATACGCACTGGCGCGCCACCGCCGGTGGGCACCATCCAGATGTGCCGACGCTCGATATCCTGGGCGTTGGTGCAGTAGAAGAGCGTCTTCCCGCCGTCGCGCGAGAGCTGCACGCTGGTCGCGTCCTCGATGAGCCCATCGGTGGTGGTGAGCCGCGCGGGCTGACCACCGCTGACCGGGATGGAGTACCAGCGATCCCACTCGTCCTTGGGCACGTTGACCGGGAAGATGATGTGATCGCCGGCCCACTGCATGTTGTTGAGGCTCGTGAACACACTGTCGCGCGGCGCATTGTGCCAGACTTCCTTTGCCGGGATCTGCTTCGCGACATCGGGCGAGCCATACACGGAGCCGGTGAGATCGGCGACCATGAGCGACAGCGTGTGCCCACCCGGAAACGCCGACGCGAACAGGCCCGGCGAACGACGCAGCGGGTTCCCGCCTCGTGGGGCCGAATCACCGGGCGCCCCGCCACGACCGCCGCCGAATCCGCCACCAAACCCACCGCCGCAACCGCCGCTCGGGTTGCCGACGAGCGCCGGCGCTGGTTGCGCCAGATTGGCCGCCGGTCCGGGCGGATTGCCGATCCCCCCCGTGCCGCGCTGCGCCTGCAGACCAAACGGCGTGCCCGGCCGGCGATAGAACGCGAGCCGCTTGCCGTCGGGGCTCCAGGTCGGGCCGGCATCGCAATCGACGCCGGGCGCCACGTACGCGAGCGCACGCGTCGCCATGTCGTACACGAGAATGAACGCGTGATTCTCGCGATCACTCACGAAGGCGATGCGCTTGCCATCCGGCGACCACTTGGGCGACCCGTTGCGCCCCCACGAATTGATGAACGGCACGCCGCCCGTATCCATCGCCGTGACCGGACCGCTGCGCGTCACCCGTGCGCGATAGATCTGTCCGTCCTTCGTGTACAGCACCCACTTGCCGTCGGGGGAGAGCTCGGGGCTCGCGCCAACAGCGACGCGCCACGCGGGTCCGCCGGACGCCCGCACGGCCCAGATCGCGCGCTCGCCGCCATTGGGATTGTGTCCGGGATTCGCGACCCATCCGGTACGGTTCGGCGCTCCACCGCGAACAAAGACGATCGTCGATCCGTCCGCACTGATCTCGACGTCGGTGAGATCGGTGCCGTCGTCCTTGAGAAAATTCGTCAGACGCACTGCCGTGAAGCTCGGCGCGGCAGCGGTGTACACGTTTCGCATGCCCTTCTCGTACGCCATCCACGCAATCCGATCGGCCTTCTCGGCGCTGACGAGCATGAGCGGTGAGGCCGGCGAGAGAAAGCCGGCGATGCTCTTGATCGGCTGCGCCGTGAGTGGGGCGGCCGCGAGGGAGACACCGATGGCGGCCTGAAGCAGGCGCCGCCACGGCGCCGCAGGAGCGAAAGCAACAGCAGGCGGGTGAGCCATGTGAGGGAGGGTGAGAGTCCGCTCGAAACTACGCGCCCGGCGCCCCTCCCGCTGCTCGCCAGTTCGAGATCGAGTACGAGAGCGGGTACGACGTCGAGTACGACGTCGCGTACGACATTGAGTACGACCTACGGATGGCGGCGCGTGAGGCGTAACAGCACCTCCTGATCGGCGCGCTGCTGCTTCGACACGGTCAACAGCGTCAGATGGACCGTGACGACACCGTCGGCCGCCGCCTGCGCGCGCGCCCGCGGGACATTGGCGAAGCGCTCACCCGCCGGCAGGGGCCCCGCCTCTTCGATCCACACCTGGACCGCGCCGAGGGCCGCAGAGGCGAATGCATCGATCTCGTCACCGGCCTTCACCGGAATCCGGATGCGCTGATCGGTGCGCGCCAGCACGGTCAGACGAAACGTGGCCGTGGGACAGGCCACGGAGAGCGGCACCGTGAAGAACGGGAGGTCGGAGACGAGCGGGACGGCATCCGCCTGGCGAGGCGCTCCGTCGGCCGGCGCGGGCACGACTGGCCTTGCCTGCCCCGTGGCGACGACCCGCTGCATGAACGCATCCAGCGAGTCCGGCGAGGGCCGGAGCGCCGCCTCGATCACCGAATCGGGAGCACCGACCGGAATGCGCACGGAGGCATCCGTGCGCACCGGCCAACGAAAGCTCACGCGTTGCCGCCCGTCGTGGGTCACGCCTTCGAAGTGATACTGCGCTTGCGCACCGGGCACGATCCATCGCACGCCGATACGCTCCGCCTCGCCAATGGCGCGCAGGCCCAGCGCGGGCGCGATCGTGTCGGCCGGCAGGAGCAGGGTGTCCGTGCGCGCCATCAGCGGCACGCGTCCGAGCGCCATGGCTCCGCACAGCGGCTGTGGCACGTCCTCCGATGTCGCGACCGCCGGCCACAGACGAAGGCGAATCGCCGAGTCGCCGACCACGAGACCCACGGAATCGGTTGCCGCTCGAGCGGCGCGCCACTCGGCGCCATCATGGGCGAGCCGACCCACGAGCGTCAGCGAGGCCGGCGGCACAATCGACGGGACATCCGAGAGACGCGCGCGGGCCGCCGGCGCGCGCACCGGCGCGCGCTCCGTGCATGCGGTCAGCCCCGCGACCATCAGCAGAACGGTGAATCGACGTCGCATGCGCCTATGGCTAATCGCTTCGACGCAAAACGCCAGAGAGGCCGGACCTCGCGGCCCGGCCTCCCCGTGTCATCAGGAGCGTCAACGCGCCGTGATCACGGCGGGGTCGGGCTGTTGGCCAGGCCCGTCCCGCCAAACGTGTAGAACGTCTCACCCTTCACGCCCAGCTCCTTGGCCGGCACCGGCATCTCGCGCGGCGTACCCACCAGCAGACCGCCAGTCACACGACGACGGTTGTAGTAGCCAACGGGGCCGAGGCCGAGGAGCTCCACATCCTGCTCGTACTGGAGTTTCGTGAGCAGGCTCGCCTGGCCTTCGCCCGCCGTTGCCGCCGGCAGCCCACCGCGTCCCACGCGCGTCTTGTTGATCAGCGTGGCCGCCGTCGACAAGCTCCCACCCGTGCGGCGGAGCTCCGCTTCCGCCCAGATCAGGTCGTTCTCGGTCGCGCTGATCACCGGGGCCGGACCATAGCCGCCGTAGATGCCCGAGGGTGACTGCTCACCCGTGCGATCGTAGCGGATGTGGCCGATGTTCGACTGGTGGTACATACCACGCGCCGGTCGGAAGATCTCGTAGGACGAGTACACGAAGTCCGTTCCCGCGCCGGCATTCTTCGGGATCGAGCCGAAGCCGTCGATGAAGCCGGGATCGTTCGGACCGAAGGTACCGTTGCCGAGGCGCTTGTCGGCGCTGTTCGGCTGGCCATTGCCGCCGTCCGGATACGGATGCTTCTGCGTCACCGGATCCATCAGGTTGGCCACGCGCGTGCTCACACGACCACCATCGAACGCGTCGAACCAGTACAGGATCTCGTGGCACCACGAGCTGCAGCCGTCGCCGGTGAAGACGAAGTCGAAGCCGCTCGTGCCACTCGACATGCCCTGCGACGCCAGCGTGGCCACCGTGTTCCAGTCGACCTGGTCGTTCTCGGCCGCGGTCCGCGGATAGTAGGCCAGCGTCATCGCCGCCATCGTCTTGGCGATCGCCGCGATCTGGGTATTGCTGTACGCCACGCCGTTGGTCCAGCCGGCCGGCGTGGTGAACGTGTTGGCCGCGGCGAGCGTCGCCGCCTCGTTCAGTGCCGCCACCGCCGCGTCACGGACCTGCTTGCGCGTCTTGTACTCGAGCTTGCCGAGGTCGGTATTCTCATCGACCACGTAGCCCTTGTCGTAGTTGAGGGCAATGCCCGACAGCGCGGCCCCGCGCATCAGCACCGCGATCGTCTCCGCACGCTTGGTCTGCGCGGCACTCGTGATGACCAGATTGTTCTTGCGGATGGCCGTGAGCACGTCCACTGCGCTCGACAGCACGCTGTAGTACCCCTGCCAGTACTGAATCACCGTCGTGCGGCCTGCCGACGCCAGATCGTTCTGGTACGCGCGTGTGTTGCGCGTGCCATCGGCATCGATCGACGAGTAGAAGTTCATGTTGAAGTTGTTCCACGACGCGGAGAACGTCTGCGCCATGGTGACGAGCGGCCCGCCGCCCTCCATGCCGTCGAACGTATTGAACCACGTGCGGAGCGTGCCGGCGGCCACCGCTTCGATGGCGGCCGGGTCGGCGAGGGCGCGCTTGGCGTCCGGGGCGTTCGGGTTGGTGACGTCGAGCGAGTTGCACCCGGCGAGCAGCAACGCGCCGATCCCGAAGGGAAGGATGCGCTTCATCTGAATGGTCCGGTTGGCGGCGCTCACAGTCCGAGCTCCAGCATGAACGTGAACGTCTTGAAGATCGGATAGGTGAAGTAGTCGACGCGATACGCAAACGGATTCGCGCCGCCGCCCGACACGTCCGGATCGTAGCCGGAGTACTTGGTGGAGGTGAAGAGATTGCGACCCACCACGCCGAGGCGGGCAGTGCGTCCATCGCTCATGCCGAAGCGCTTCACGAGGCCCGCCGGCAGCGTGTAGTTCACCGCCAGCTCCTTGAGCCGCACGTAGGTGCCGTTCTCGACGAAGTACTCGTTGGCGTCGAAGTTGTTGTAGAACGTGGTGTAGTAGGCCACCGGCTTCTTCTCCTCGGCCTTCTTGCCACGCTGGTCGAACGCCGGATCCCGCTCGTCGAAGAACGGCCACTGGCGCGTGTAGTTGTAGATCTGCCCGCCCTTCACCCAGTTCACCACGCCCGTGATGGCGAAGTTCTTGATGTTGATCTGGGAGTTGAAGTTCAGGTTGAAGTCGGGATTGACGTCGGCGATGGTGAAGAGCGAGTTGCCGGTCCCGTCGACGTACTTGATCGGCTTCTCGTTGATCGTGCGCCAAGCCGACTTCGCGACATAGTAGCCCTCTTCGTTGAGCTGGTAGTCGCTCGCCGCGCCGGAGAGCGCACCGCTCTTCACCATGTCGGCCAGCTGCGCGGCGGTGCGAACCCACCGGGCGCCGTACACGACACCGAACGGCTGGCCTTCAGCAAGCCGGAAGATCGTCGTGTTCGCCACCGGACCGACGAGGAACGGCGGAACGTTGAGCTTGGTGATCGTCTGCCGCGTGCGGTCACCCGCCACGTTCAGGCGCCACTGGAAATCCTTGGTCGACGCGAGCACCGCGCCCACGAGGAGCTCGTGCGTCTTGCCGGCGAGCGTGCCCGCGTTGATCCACTGATTCTGGAAGCCCGACGCCGCCGACACCGGCACGTTCAGGATCTGATCATCGGTGATCTTGCTCGAGTAGCTGTACTCGAACGTGAGCCGCTGCTTGAGCATGGTGAGGTTGAAGCCGGCCTCGATCTCGCGCGAGAAGGCCGGACGCAGGTCCGGGTTGCCGAGCGTGATCTTGACGGGGCTGCCGCCCTGAATGGCGAACTGCTCGTACTGCGCATCGAACACCGGGCGCAACCCGGCCTCACCGTAGGAGGCGCGCACCTTGAACTCATCGACCTTCGGAATGTGCAGGTCTTCGGAGAGACGGTAGGCGCCGGAGAGGCGCTTGAAGAGCTTGTTGCGCTGATCCTTGCCGAACAGCGAGGACTGGTCGCGGCGCAGGAGGCCGTCGACGATGAACTTGTCCTTGATGTCGAACGTGGTGATCGCGAAGTAGTTCTGGTTGCGGATCGGCTGCGTGAAGGAGCCCGGAATGATCGGGTTCTCGGGGTCGCGCGACGCCGCGGAGAATTCCGTCACCTTGGGCACCGTGAGCGCCGTGCCATTCACCGAGACCTGCGTGTTGAGCTGGTCCTCGTAGACCCAGGCGAGCTTCGTGGTGTTGGTGAACCACGAGGTGCTCTTGATGGCCGTGAGCGTGCTGCCGAGGTTGTACGCGCGGGTCGTGCCGTTCTCGCTGTAGATGTTGCCCTTGCTGATCGTGCCGGTCGAGCCGATGAAGCCCAGCGGACGATACGAGCGGTAGTTGCGGCTGGCCTTGTCGAAGTTCGTGTTGGCTTCGGCGGTGAGCCACGACGTGGGGCGGTAGCGTGCCTTGAACGTGCCCGTGAAGCGGGTGCGCTCGTTGCTGTTCTTGACGTTGTTCCACGTATAGAGCGGGTTCAGCACGTTCCCCGACGCCGGCGTCTGCCGGATGGCGGCCTTGTACGGCGAGCCGTCCGGGTTCTTCGCCAGGAGGTCGATGTTGGGCTCGAGGAAGCGGAGGCCGAAGAAGGCATCGCCGGAGCTGTCGTCAGCCTGGTCCGCCTTCGACTGGCCGTAGAAGGCGCCGGTCTGGAAGTCGAGACGCGAATTCAGCTCCTGGTCCAGGTTGATACGGAAGTTCTGGCGGTTGAAGCCGCTCAGCAGATTCGCGATGCCCTGGTCCTTGGTGTTCTGGAACGACGCGTTGAAGTTCGACGACGGGTTCCGCTGGCCGACCGACACATAGTTGGTCATGAACATGCCGGGGCGGAACACCTGGCCGAGCTGATCGAACACGACCGGGTAGCTGTTGTCGGAGATGCCGTCGTCCTCGCGGATGCGGTTGCCGCCCGCGTCACGCGCGAAATCGGTGCCGGCCGCGTTCATCTTCCACGCGTGCGACATGTTGTTCGGAATCGAGCGGCGCAGCTCGCTCGAGCCGACTTCGTTGCGCACCGTGACGCTCGTTTGTCCGGCGGCCAGCGTGGCGCCACGCTTCGTGAAGATCTGCACGACGCCGTTGGCGGCATCGGAGCCGTAGAGCGAGCTCGCCGCGGCGCCCTTGATGACCTCGATGCGCTCGATGTCTTCCGAGTTGATGTCGGCCAGCGAGATCCGGGAGATCGTGCCATCGACGATGATGAGCGGGTCCTGCCCACCCGTCAGGCTCGTCGGGCCACGCAGGCGAATGCGCGGCGCGGATCCGGGCTCACCGTTCACCGCGGTCACGCTCGCCCCCGCCACGCGACCGCTCAGCGCGCCGAGCGGCGAGGTGGCGGGCGCTTCCTTGATCTGGGAGTTGTCGACGGCGGCGACCGCGAAGGTCGTCTTCTTCTGCGACGTGGCGTCCGAGACGCCCGTCGTCACGACGGCCTCGAGATTGAGGATGTCCTTCTCGAGGTCGAAGTCCTGCTGGTTGCGACCGGCCACCAGCGTGAGCACATGCTTCTTCGGTCGGTACCCGATGGTACGGGCCAGAACCGTCACCGGCTTGCCACTGGCGCGTGCGACGTCCACCGTAAAGGTGTACCGCCCCTGCGCATCCGTCACGGACCCCACGCCGATCTCCACGATGCCCACTTGGGCCCCGCCGAGGGGTTCGCCGTTCGACGTGACTCTGCCCGTCACGGTGGCGTTCTGCTGCGCCGCCAACCCACTGAGCGGCAACACGGCCGCTCCAGCGGCCACCGCCACAGCGGCGGCGAGCAACCGACGCGAAAGGTGTAGCATTCAGGCTCCTGGCTCGTTGGGACCAACGTCCCGGTCTATTGCGGCTCAACAACTCGTCGCACCGCGCGTCCCATTCTGCGCCGCCTTGGCACAACCGTCAATATTTCGTAGCGTTTCCGTCACATTTTTCGTAGGTCGTTATTCCGCACGGAGTTATCGGTTATGAGAGTCGACCTCAGCTGTTTCATGCGGCGTGCGTCTGTGCGGTGCGTCACACTTTTGTTGGGAATTAGCACGACCGCTGCGGGACAGAGCGCGACCCTGAAGGGACGAATTCTGGATGCGACCTCGGGGATGCCGCTGTTCAATGCCACGGTCACCTCGACCTCGGCCGGCGTGAGCACCAAGACCGACTCCGCCGGACGGTTCGCCCTCGGCGGGCTCAAAGTGGGCATTCACAAGTTCATGGTGAGCCGAGAGGGGTACGCTCGCGGCGGCATCACGCTGGCCTTTGCCGCGCGCGAGGTCATGGAACGCGAGTTCTCACTCGATCCGATCGGGACGCCGATCACGACTCCGGCCGACAGCGCGGCGGGCGCGCAACGCCTGGCCAAGGTCGACGTCACGGCTGATCCGGCGATTGGCCGGCGCTACGCGGACTTCGAGCGACGCCGCCAGACGGGGCGCGGCCAGTACATCACGCGCGACGATCTGGAAAAGGGGAACTACGGATCGTTGCAGGATGCGCTGCGCACCCTGCGCGGGGTGTCGTTCTCCTGCGCCGGCGGCCAGTGTCTCGCCCACATGACGCGGGCGCCGCTCGGCTGCCCGCCCGACTGGGTGGTCGATGAGCGCGTCGACAACGCGTTCGGGCCGACGATTCCGATCCGGGATATTCAGGGGATCGAGGTGTACTCGGGAGCGAGCGATGTGCCGGGTGAGTTTGCCGGCGCGAATGCGGGATGCGGGGTGGTGGTGATCTGGACGACGTCGGGGAGGGCGCCTCGGCGGAAATAGGGGGGGGCGGGTGAACTGCGCATATGTACTGCGCATATGTACT
>JBDHVK010000076.1:0-18741 GCA_039809645.1 Gemmatimonas sp. | reverse complement strand
TCCACGTCGTCGATCGACTCCAGCGGAGCGATGCTCACCGGCACGCTCATGGACGATCGCACCGATTGCTTCGCCGAGCGTCACGCGGCGATCGCTGCTGCCCGTCAGCTCCCCGTCGACAGTGTGCGACCCGCATGGAGTACATCGTGGCCGGCCGCACGCGCGCGCGCGACGCCGTGGAGCGTCGATGCGCCCGTCGACGCGCGATGGCGTGTCCACATCATTCCCGACCGGGACTCGGTGCTCCTGGGGCCGCGGCGGTGGCAGGGGCTCGTGCTGCACGACGGCCCGCTGCGTCTGGTCGGTGCGTTCACGGCGCGTGGCCTGCTGGTGGTCCGGGGCACGCTCGACGCCTCGGCGGCGCGTCTCGCGATCTCGGGGGCCGTGCTGGTCGACGATCCACGCGCGCAGCCGGTGCGGCTCGGAGCGGCCACGGTGCAATGGAATCGCTGCGCCGTCTCGATGGCGCTGGCCACGGTCGCCGTGCCCCGATCGGCGCCCTTCCATACGTGGGTGGGGCTCACGCCGTAGACCGGTGTGTCACCGCGCCGGCACACCCCGTTTCGCTGCCGCGTCAAAATGCGGGCGATGGCGTCGGGGCCCCGACTGTCACGAAGTGCGCTTGCGGGTCCCTGCGTGGTAGAGGGACGAGCGTTACCAACCGGCACGAAGGTCGTTTCATCAGTGACACACCCTCGTTCTTGGGGGTGTCCACCCATTGTGTCGCACGGCTGGCACCCGGTAATCGCCGAGTGAAACAGCAGTGCAAGCAGAGAATCCCTCCATGGCGCTCTTCAGCCGAAAGAAATTCACCGTCGGACTCGATGTCGGTTCCGGGCTCGTGAAGGCCGTCGTCATCGACCACTCCGGTGAGACGCCGGCGCTGGCGAAGGTCATCATTACGCCGCTCAACGACACGGCCATTGTCGAAGGCGAAGTAATGGACCACGAACTCGTGGTCGATGCCATTCGCCAGACCGTCGCGGCGACCGGTACGAAGACGAAGCAGATCGTGTCCGCTGTCGGCGGCCGCGACGTCATCGTCAAGAAGATCTCCATGGAGCGCGTCAAGGAGCAGCAGGCGCGGGAGCTGATGCGCTGGGAAGCGGAACAGCACGTGCCGTTCGACATCGACTCGGTCGAGATCGACTTCCAGGTGCTCGATCCCGACGCCGACGGCCTCGACATGAATGTCCTGCTCGTCGCCGCCAAGCGGGATCTGGTGGACGCCAAGCAGAGCCTCCTCACCGAAGCGGGCGCCCCCGCGTCGGTCATGGATGTCGACGCCTTCGCCCTGCACAACGCGTTCGAGGCGAACTATCCGGATGCGATGAGCGGCACGGTGGCGCTCCTCAACATCGGAAACGAGTCCACGAACCTGAATATCCTCGATGACGGCGTGCCGATCCTCACGCGCGACTTTGCGGTCGGCACCCGCCGCTTCCGTGAAGATCTGCAGCGCGAGCATGGCATCACCGCCGACGAAGCCGAAGAGCTGATTCGCGGTGTCGACGAGCATCCGATGCTCGACAGCACCGTGGCGATGCGCGGCGAGGAGCTCGCGATCGGCATCGAGCGGGCGGCGACCTTCCTCGCGACCTCGTCGCGCAGCTTCAGCGCCATCCGCACCGCCTACGCCTGCGGCGGTGGCTCGCGCGTCCCGGGGCTGCTCCCGTGGCTGTCGCAGCGGTTGGGCGTGACGGTGCAGCCGGCCAACGCGCTCGCCAAGCTCGCCGTGCAGGACGGCGCGCTCGAATTCCTGTCCATCGACGAAGTCGCCCCGCTGCTCATGCTGCCGGTCGGCCTCGCACTCCGCGCCGCGGCCTGAGGAATCCGTCCCCATGATGCTGCAGATCAACCTGCTGCCCGGTGGCCGGAAGGGTTCGGCCAAGAAGGGTGGCGTCGATTTCTCCAAGCTCGGTGCCCTCGGTGGCGCCAAGGATCCCTGGCTGCTCGCCGCCGCGGCGTCGGTCGTGATCGCCGTCGCGAGCGTGGGGCTCCTCTTCACCTCGCAGAGCGCGCGGGCGACCGAGATCGAGTCACGTCTCGAGAACGCCGTCAAGGACTCCACGCGCTACGCCAAGGTGCTGGATGCCCGTCGGCGCCTCACCGCCGAGCGGGACTCCGTGTATCGCCAGTTGCAGATCATCCGCACGATCGATGACAATCGCTACAACTGGGCGCATATCCTCGACGAGGTGAGCCGCGCGCTGCCCGCGTACACGTGGCTCACGCTGCTCGAGCAGACGAGCAAGGCGCCGTCGCCCCCGGGGTCGGATACCACGGCCCACGCCGCGACGCCCGGCGCGAACGAGCCGCCGGCCACGGCGCCGGGCGCTGCCGCCCGTCGCAAGGCGCAGCAGGTGCCCGACAGCGTGACCGTGCATCCGCCGCTCACCTTCCGGCTCGTCGGCCAGACGGTCGACATCCAGGCGCTCACCATGTTCATGCGCCAGCTCGAAAGCTCGCCGTTCATCCAGCACGTCTCGCTCACCAAGTCCGAGATCGTGACCGTCGACGGCAAGGACGTCACCCAGTTCGAACTGGCTGCCGACTACGAAGTGCCGCCCAGTGGTGTGGTGAAGACCGCGCCCCTCGTTGTTCCCGTGCGCTGACCTGAGCGAATCATGGCAATCCTTCCTTCCTCCCAGCGCGACCAGATCAAGCTGTTGATCGCCTTCTCGGCGATCTCCCTGGCCGTGCTCTACTGGATGTACCCGTACGCATCGAAGGCCGAGCAGTTGACGGCGGACGAACTGCGCGTGACGCAGCTCGAAGAGAGCAATCAGAAGGCGGCGCGCGAGTTCGCCTCGGGCAGCATCGAGAGCCTGCGGACGCAGGCCGCCGAGAATCGTTCGGCACTCACGGTCATGCGGCGCCTCGTGCCAACGGGCAATGAAGTGCCGGCGCTCCTCGAAGAGGTCAGCACGGCGGCGCGTCGTGCCGGGCTCGATGTCGGCGGAGTGATTCCCGAGCCGGTCATCAACGGCGAGCGCTTCGACACCTATCGCTACACGGTCACGATCATCGGTGGCTACCACGCCATGGGCGAGTTCCTCGCGAACGTGGGCTCGCTCCCCCGCATCGTGGCGCCGGTGCAGTTCGGCATCTCCACCGGCGGGGCCCGCAAGCCCGGCATGCCCGTGCCGATGGCCCGGCCGGGCGACAAGGCCGAGCTGACCTCCACGATCACCCTGCAGACTTACGTCGAGAAGACGGCGCCCGCTTCGCGCGCCGCCAAGGAGCGTGCGTCATGATGCGCCCCCTCGTGTTGTGCTCCGCGCTGGCGTTGGCGGCCTCGATCACCGGCGCGCAGACGCCGGCCAAGCCGGTGAGCGCCACGGTGACCCGCGAATCGGCCGGCACCGTGAGTGCGCCCAAGGCCGCGCCGGGCAAGGCCACGATGCCCACCGAAATCACGCTGCAGCGCGAAGTCTTCGCGTACAGCGGCAGCGGTCGTCGCGATCCGTACAAGTCGCTCATGTCGAGCAGCGAAGTGCGCCCGCTCCTCAGCGACCTGCGCCTCGCCGTCATCGCGCTCGACCCCGATGGCAACAACTCCATCGCGGTGCTTCGCGACAGCTACTCCAAGCAGCAGTACCGCGTACGCGTCGGCCAGCAGCTGGGCCGCTTGCGGGTGACCGCCATCAAGCAGAAGGCGGTGCAGTTCACGATGGAAGAATTCGGCTTCAATCGCACGGAAACGCTGTTCCTGAGCAGTGACACGACGAAAGTGAGGAACCCATGATGGGACCGACGACCGTTGCAGTGATCGCCGCGCTCCTGGTGCCCGCTGGTGTGGCACCCACGGCGCGCGAGGCGCTCACTGTACCGACGGCCAGGATGGCCGTGAACCATGACGACGTGACCGCCCGCGGGCGTGTTCACGCGATCGAAGTGTCACCGTCTGCCAATGGCGCGGCTGTGGTGATCGGGGCCGACAGCGGCCTCGCCGTGAACCACTTCACACTCGAGAACCCGTCGCGCATCGTGGTGGACCTGGGGGGCGCGAGCCTTTCGATCCGCTCGAGCTACGACGGCAGGACCCGCGGCCCGGTCCGCAATCTGCGCCTGTCGCAGTATCGCGCCGACACCGTGCGCCTGGTGATCGATCTGGATGCGACGCACCGCTACAGTGTGCGCCGCGATGGCAAGAATGTTCGCATTGAGCTCGAAGCCGCCGGCGCCTCGTTCGCCGCGTGGGGTTCGGGGATGAAGACGGAAGTCGCGGTGGCGGCCGGTCGCCTCGAATCGCCGGTGAGCACCAAGGCGGTCGTGGACTCGCCGAAGGTCGAGAGCCGCTTCGAAGCGCCGAAGGCCGAGCCGGTCAAGGCCGAGCCGGTCAAGGCCGAGCCGGTGAAGACCGAACCGGTCGTGGACACGTCGAATGACCCGATGGAGAAGCGCGTGCCCGTGTCGGCGAGTCGCCGGCAGCAGGCCCAGAAGCCGCGCATCACGGTGCAGTACGACAAGATCGACATCCGCGATGTGATCGCGGCCTTCGCGACCTTCTCGGGCCGCACGATCGTGATCGGCAAGGACGTCGAAGGGGTGGTCACGGCCGACATTCAGGACAAGCCGTGGGACGTCGCGCTGCAGGCCATCCTGCAGGCGCAGGGCCTTGCGGCCACCGAAGATGCCTCGGGCATCATCACGGTCGACAGTTACCAGAAGCTCGCCGTCAACCAGGCGCTCGAGCCGCTGGTCACGCAGATCGTCGACATCAACTATGCCAAGGCCATCACGCTGCGTCAGACGGTGCAGGCACTCCTGGCGCGCGACTGCACGGGCCTCACCACGATGCAGACGGGTCGCGACCTCGGGATGCCCATGAACCAGGGCAACCAGGGCGGCAACCAGCAGCAGGGGCAGATGGGCGGGCAGGGGTGTGTCGTGCGCGGCTCCGTCGCGGCCGACAGCGCCACCAACAAGCTGATCATCACCGAGGTGCCGTCGCGCCTCCCGGAAATCGTGTCGCGCATCCAGCAGCTCGACATCCGGACGCCGCAGGTGAACATCAAGGCGAAGATCGTCTTCGTGAACCGCACGGGCATCCAGGACATCGGTCTCGCGTACGATCTGGGCACCGGCAACAAGCAGTTCTTTCAGCAGCTCGTGCCGCGCGTGGATCCGACGACGCTCAAGCCGATCGACACGAACGGCGACGGTGTGCCCGACGCTGTCGGCGGCGGGACTGCGTATGAGGGCCCGGCGCGCATCGCGCTCGGCGGCAACGCGATCGCCGGTATCGCCAACGCGAACAACGCGATCAAGCCGAACGCGCTCAACCTGATCTACAGCACGGCGCTCGGCCGCTATCAGCTGACGTCGTTCCTGAACGCGCTCCAGACCTCGTCGCTCGCCGACGTCCAGTCGGAGCCGAGCGTGACGATTCTGAACAACCGCGCCGCCGAGATCTTCGTCGGTCAGGAAATCCCGATTCGCGTCATCGACGCGAGCTCCGGCTCGTCGGGTGCGGGCGGTGGCGGTGGCGGTGGCGGTGGTGGCGGCGGGCAGAACTCGCCCAACGCGGCAGCCTTCTTCCCCCGCGCCACGGTGTCGAAGGAAGAGGCGGGTATCAAGCTGTCGGTCACGCCGCAGATCACCAACAACAAGATGGTGCTGCTCAACATCAAGGCGGAGAATTCGAGCGCGGAAGTCGCGGCCACCGACGTGGGCGTGATCTTCAACCGCCAGCGCGCCGAGTCGCAGGTCCTGGTCGCGGACGGTGAGGCGGCGGTCATCGGCGGCCTTACGGTCACGGAGACCACCCGCTTCCGCAGCGGTATCCCGGGGCTCATGAACCTGCCGTTCGTCGGCAAGCTGTTCTCGCAGAACACCAAGAACGAGACCAAGCGCGACCTGCTCATCCTGGTCACGCCGCACATCCTGGACGAGGGCGTCGTGCCCCCGGGCCGTTAAGGCGACGAGGACTCCGCACACCATGCTGACCTCTCTTTTCGGGCGCGCCACGGCGCGCCCACAGCCTCCTCGCGCCCATCGCGGCCGCGTGCTCGGCGTCGCCCTTGTGGTGGCCGCCGCGGCGCTCGGTGCGTGCACGGGCGACGAGGTCATCGATCCGCCGTTTGCCGATACGGCCGCCCCTCGGGTGACCATCGCGAAAGGCAACACGGTCGATGACACGTTGATCTCCGTCAACATCAGCGCCAGCGACAACATCGGTCTCAAGCGCGTGCGCCTGTTCCTCTCCGGCGGCATGACGGCGTCGTACGACACGCTGATGACGTCGGCGGTGACGACGCTCGCGTTCACGGTGACGACCAAGGTGCCGAAGAGCGCGACCATCGGCGCCACGGTCATCGCCCGTGCCGTCGCGATGGACGGTGCCGGCAACCTGTCGGACACCGTGCGCACGGCACTCACCATCGGTAACCTCGAGCCGCCGCTCGCGACCATCACCAGTCCCGTCGCCAACTCGCCGGTCGTGACCGGCAAGTCGCTCGTGCTCTCCCTGGCCGGGCGCGCCCGGTACAAGGTGCGTACCCTGGGCTACGTGATCACCGGCGCCTACGCGTATACCGATTCCACGAACTTCGCGGCCCCGCTTCGCGACAGTGTGTCGGTGCTCGACACGCTGACGATCCCCGATACCCTCAAGGGCGCGGCGATCACGGTGACGCCGTTCATCACCGACTCGCTGAACCAGCGCGTGCTCGGCAATGGAGTGTCCTATGCGGTGCAGACGCCGGCGACCTCCACCACCGTGCCGGTCGTCACGACCGGTGTGGCGTCGCGCGTCGAGATCAACGACACCGTCTTCGTCGGTGCCACCGATCCGGTTGGCATCTCCGTCCTGGGCTACGAGGTGCGAACGCTGGGCGGTTCGCTCATCCTGGCTGACTCGACGACCTCGAACGGCAACTTCTCCAGCCTCCTGCGGACCTTCCGCTCACGGATTGCCGTGAACGCGTTCCCGACGGCCGTCACCATCGCCGGCTTCGCTCGCAATGCGGCGGGACGGCGTGATGTGGCGCGCTACAGCTCGGGCGCGGTGAAGCTCGATACCGTGCAGGTGGTCGCCGGCTTCACGAATCCGCTCCCGCAGGGCGGTGAAGTTGCCGATGCCATCTACGTTCCCAAGACGGACCGACTGTACCTCACGAACATCGAGCGCAACTGGCTCGAGGTCTTCAATCTGGCCGACTCCACGTTCAAGACGCCGGTGGCCGTGGGCTCGCGCCCGTGGGGTATCTCGGCGTGGCCACGCAATCGCGCCGGTGAGATGGCCGATACGCTGCTCGTCGCCAACTCGGGTGGTACGAACGTTTCGTACGTGAACCTGAATGCCGGGTCGACCGGGCGTGAGTTCTATCGCTACCCGCTCCCGAACATCATCGTCTACAGCATCACCACGACGCGTTCGGAGAAGTCGGATCAGCTGATCACGCAGCGCACCGTGTACGACTTCTCGGACCGGCCGCAGTACCTCGCGTCCACCTGCACCGGCGGCATCACGCCGACGTCGCCGTGCTCGGACGTGGTGCTGGCCTACTCGACGACCCCGACTCCGGGACAGAGCACGCCGTTCCCGAACAAGGGCACGATCCGCTGGGAGAATCTCAGCAAGGCCAGCTCGCACTTCTTCTTCGAGCAGGCGATCGGTCAGGCGCAGAACGGCTCCGACACGCTCGAAATCGTGCGCTTCGCGGCCGGCGGCGTGGGCAGTGACTCGGTGCTCCTGCCGTACAAGCAGCGGGTCGTCACGCCGAGCGGATCGTTCGACTACTCCATCGTGGCGCGTCTGCCGGAACTCGCGTTCCGCGACACCACCTACGTGCGGAACTCGGGCAACTTCCGTCGGGCGGTCTTCGGCGAAGGTGGACCGGTACTTGGCAGCCGTGCGCTCACCTACGATGTGACCGCGGGCTTCGACAGCACGCCGCCCCTCCCGGTGATCGACAAGGGCGTGTCGCGTCCGCTCGACGTGACCGACTTCATCGCGAACACGTTCGCTCGCGTGCAGGGCGTCGGCATCAACTTCGACGGTGAACTCAACGCGGTGAAGGGTGACTCCACCTACCTGTTCGACCGCACGTTGCGC
The DNA here is from genome assembly GCA_039809645.1 of Gemmatimonas sp. GTDB lineage: Bacteria > Gemmatimonadota > Gemmatimonadetes > Gemmatimonadales > Gemmatimonadaceae > Gemmatimonas. Next base: position 10,679 of record JBDHVK010000076.1, on the reverse strand, counting down.
CTGCAAGGCATCCTGCAGTCGCGCCCGAGCGGCGGTGGGCTCGACTTCCATCCGCTGAATGCCGGCCTCAATTCCACGAACCTCCGCTCGCGGCTCGCCTTCGTGGCGTCGAGCGACCCGGTGATCGACGTCTTCGACACCTACTGCTATCGCAAGATCGCGTCGGTGCCGATCCGTGATCCCATCATCGGTCCGGTTCGCGCCACGCTGCGTCCGAACGGCCAGCTGGTGCTGGTCGGCGCGACGATCCGCGGGGTGACGCTCGTGGCGCTGCCCGACAACTTCACGACGACCTGTCAGTAAGCGCACCCGAGAGGTACCTCGAACGGGCTCCGGCACTTGCCGGGGCCCGTTTCGCGTATGGGACGGGCGCTGCAGTCCTGGACGCACGTCGCAAGGGCAGGGTGGCGCGCGACGGTCGGCCCGACCTACGTTGCTGGTATGCCGATCCTTCGTTTCACCACCGCGGGCGAATCCCACGGACCTGCCCTGGTTTCCGTTCTCGAGGGGATGCCAGCAGGCGTTCCACTGCTTGCCGCCGACGTCGACACGCAGCTCGCGCGCCGCCAGCAGGGCTACGGTCGCGGGCGACGGATGCAGATCGAGACCGATCGTATCGAGTTCCTGTCGGGTGTCCGCGCCGGGGAGACCCTCGGCTCGCCGATCGCCATGCTCGTGCGCAACAGCGACTGGAAGAACTGGATCGAGATCATGGATCCGGCGCCCCGTGACGGGGACGAAGCGGGGGCTCGCAAGCGCGCCGTGACGCGCGTGCGCCCCGGACACGCCGATCTCACCGGCATCCTCAAGTACGACCGTACCGACGCGCGAGACATTTTGGAGCGCGCATCGGCCCGCGAGACGACGGCCCGCGTTGCCGCCGGCGCGATCTGCCGCGTGTTGCTGCGCGAGGTGGGCGTCTCGGTCGGGTCGCACCTCGTGCACCTGGGCGGTATCGATGCCGTGCGCCCGGATGAGCTGCCGGAGGACATCAATGCGGTGTCCGACGCGTCGCCGCTGCGCACCCTCGATCCGCACGCCGAAGCATCGATGATCGAGCGCATCGATGCCATCAAGAAGGAGGGGAACACCCTGGGTGGCATCTGCGAAGTCGTCGTACGCGGACTGCCGGTGGGGCTCGGCTCACATGTGAGCTGGGAAACGCGCCTCGACGGGCGGCTGGGTCAGGCGATGCTGTCGATCCCCGCGGTAAAGGGCGTCGAGATCGGACTGGGCTTCGAAACCGCGCGCCGGACGGGCGCCGAGGTGCACGACGAGATCGAACCCGCGCTCGGGCGTACGCGCGCCGGACACGTGCGCCGCAAGACGAACCGCGCCGGTGGAACCGAGGGCGGAATGACGACCGGTGAGGATCTCGTGATTCGCGTCGCCATGAAGCCCATTTCGACCCTCATGCGTCCGTTGGGCACCGTCGACACGAAGACGGGCGAATACGCCACCGCCGTGGCCGAGCGCAGCGATGTGACCGCGGTCCCGGCGATGGGCGTCATCGCGGAAGCGATGGCGGCGTATGTGCTGGCCGACGCGCTGCTCGAAAAGTGCGGTGGCAACTCCCTCGGCGAAGTGCAGCGCAACCTGGCCGGCTATCTGACGCGGCTCGACGAGCGCGTGGGCTGATCGCGACCATGGTGGAGGGGCACCTCGTGCTCGTCGGGCTGCCCGGGGCGGGTAAATCCACGTGCGGACGTCAGCTGGCCCGTCGACTCGGCCGCCCGTTTCTCGACTTCGACGTGGAGATCGAGCGACGGACGGGACTGTCGGTCTCCCGGATCTTTGCGGAGCAGGGGGAGGCGGCGTTCCGGTCACTCGAGGTGGAGCTGACACGCGAACTCGTGTCGGCACCGCCGATGGTGCTGGCGCCGGGCGGCGGATGGGTCACGAACCCCGGCGTCATGGCCCTTCTGCGGCCACCGGGGCGCATTGTCCACCTGCAGCTTTCGCCGGCGGAGGCGCTGCGTCGGGTGTCCCGGTCGCGAACGGTTCGGCCGTTACTCCGCCAAGCGGACCCAGCTGTTCGAATTCAGGCGCTTTGGGATGCCCGGAAGGGGTTGTACGCGCAGTCCGACGCTGTTCTTGAAGTGGAAAAGCTTGCACAGCAACAAGTTATAGATTCTCTTGTGGCGCTTGCCCGTGCCGGAGTCGCGGAGATAGGTTAGGAAATGGACGATCGTTGGATGCCGGTTGTGGAGGAATTGCGCGAGCGGTTTGCCGCCGACACGGATGTCGTGGAGGTGGAAGCCTGGCTCTCGTCGCAAGGATACAATCGGCGTCAGATTGGTGAGATCCTTTCTTTACTGTATAGCGATACTGAGGCGGCGCCCGGGTGGAATTCCGGCTGGGGCCGGCATGGCGTATCGGGGTCCGGGAATCGGACGGCCCCGATCCGGGTACAAGGCCCGCACGAACGCGGTCGATTTTCGGCCGACGCGTGGGGGTACCTGGTGACGATGCACGCCACCGGGGCCGTTCATCCGAACGATTTTGAGCAACTCGTGGAGCGTGCGCTCGTCCATGTGGATGGCCGCATCAGCCTCGCGGACATCCGCACTATCGCGGAAGACGTGGGCTTCGATGATGGCGCCATGGGTGGCGACCGTCCCCTGATACACTGAGCAGATGCCGACCAAAAAGGCTGCACCCAAGACCGCTGCGAAGGCGGGGACCTCTGCGTCCGCGAAAGCACCAGCTGCCGCGGCCGCAAAAACCGCTGCGAAAAGCGCCGTAAAGACGCCGGCCAGGAAAGCGCCGGCCAAGAAGGCGGCGAAGAAGGCCGTGAAGAAGGCGACGTCGCGGAAGTCGGCCGTCGCTGAGACGTTCGAGGACAACGAGCCGGCGCCGGCCGGCGGGACGTCGCTGGTCATCGTCGAGTCGCCCACCAAGGCGAAGAACATCGGCAAGTACCTGGGGCGCGGCTACACCGTGCGCGCCACGGTCGGTCACGTGCGCGATCTGCCCGCCAAGAAGTTGGGGATCGACATCGATCACGGCTTCGAACCCGAGTACGTCACGATCGAGGGGAAGGAGGATATTCTCTCCGACCTCAAGAAGCTGGCGAAGGGCGCCCGTGAGATCTTCATCGCCACCGACCCTGATCGCGAAGGCGAAGCGATCGGCTGGCACGTGGAGCAGTTCCTCACGCAGCCCAAGCGGCATGCCGTGAGCGCGCCCATCCGGCGCGTGATGTTCCACGAGGTCACGAAGGACGCGGTCCTCAAGTCGCTGGCCAAGCCCATCGACATCGACACGCGCAAGGTGGAAGCGCAGCAGGCGCGCCGCGTGCTCGATCGACTCGTGGGGTACAAGGCGAGCCCGGTCCTCTGGAAGACCGTCAAGAAGGGGCTCAGCGCCGGTCGCGTGCAGACCGTGGCGCTCCGCCTCATCGTGGAGCGCGAACGCGAGATCCGCGCGTTCACGCCGGTCGAGTACTGGAGCATTGCCGCCGATCTGCAGAAGGGCACGCAGCCCTTCACGGCCAAACTGCACCAGGTCGACGGCAAGAAGCCGGAGATTCCGAACGCGGCCGAGGCGGAGCGCATTCTCGCCGATCTCAAGGGGCGCAAGGAGTTCGTCGTCACCGAGGTCAAGCGGCGCGAGCGTCGCAAGAACCCGGCGGCACCGTTCACCACGTCCACGCTGCAACAGGAAGCGGCCAAGAAACTGGGCTTCGCCTCCAAGCGTACCATGCGCCTCGCGCAGGATCTCTACGAGGGCATCGACATCGGGATCGATGGCGCGACCGGTCTCATCACCTACATGCGTACGGACTCCACGCGTGTCGGTGAGGAGTCGGCCAACGCCGCGCGTGAGGCGCTGCGCGCGCAATTCGGCGACGAGTACCTCGCCGCCACGCCGCAGCTCTACCCCACGGGCAAGGCGAACGCGCAGGACGCACACGAAGGCGTGCGACCCACCGATCCGTCGCGGAAGCCGGAGAGCGTGCAGAAGTTCCTGACGGCCGATCAGTTCAAGCTCTATCAGCTCATCTGGCAGCGCTTCATGGCGTCGCAGATGGCGCCCGCCGTGTTCGACACCACCACGGTGGACTTCGACATGGCGGCCGGTGCGCGTCAGTATCTGTTCCGGGCCACGGGCTCCGTCGTGAAGTTCCAGGGCTTCCTGGCACTCTATCGCGAGGCGCGCGAGGAGGGCGATTCCAAGGCACTCGAAGACGAGCAGGCGCTGCCGGTGCTCGAAGTCGATGAGAAGGTGCCGGTCAAAGCCATCACGCCCAACCAGCACTTCACCGAGCCGCCGCCGCGCTTCTCCGAAGCGTCGCTGGTCAAGGAGCTCGAGCGGCTGGGGATCGGTCGTCCGTCCACCTATTCGAGCATCATCTCGGTGCTCGAGGAGCGGCGCTACGTCTCCAAGGAGCAGCGGCGCTTCTTCCCCACGCCTCTCGGCGAAACCGTCGAGAAGGTCATGGTGAAGAAGTTCCCCGACGTCTTCAACGTGGGGTTCACCGCGCAGATGGAAGAGGAGCTCGACAAGATCGCGGACGGCGAGATCGATTGGGTGCGCGCGTTGGGTGACTTCTGGACACCGTTCCAGCGCACGCTCAACGACAACGATCTCGACGTCCTCATCGGCGAGGCGTACGACCTCTCGGCGCTGGCCACGGAGAAGTGCCCGGAGTGCGGAGGCAAGCTCGTCGCCAAGGGTGGCTTCTTCGGGCCGTTCGTGGCCTGTGAGAACCACCCCAAGGCCTGCAAGTACACGCGTCCCATCAAGGGTGAGAAGAAGCCCGCCGAGCTGACCAACTACCTGTGTCAGGAGTGCGGCGCGCCGATGGTGGTGCGTCATGGCCGTTCGGGCGACTTCCTGGGGTGCAGCAAGTTCCCCAAGTGTCGCGGCACGCGGTCCATGCCCACGGGCGTGAAGTGCCCGAAGGACGGTGGCGAGATCGCCGAACGCCGCTCGAAGAAGCGCGGGAAGGCGTTCTACGGCTGCGAGAACTACCCGAACTGCGATTTCGTGGTGTGGGACAAGCCCGTGGCCGACACCTGCCCGGACTGCGGCTACGTGGGCGCCGAGGCGAAGTCGAACAAGACCCGCGGCAACTACCGCAAGTGCATCAAGTGCGGCAACGAGTGGAACGTCGCGACGCCCGACGACGCCGAGGAAGTGGCCGAGGTCGCGTAGCGGCGTCAGAGCGTCAGAGCGTCAGAGCTCAGAGCGGCGCGGGGCGCGAGTCCGTCGTACGCGGACTATCCCACATCAGATCGCTGCGCGATCCGATGCGGGGATAGCTCCGCGACGACGGGCTCGCACCCCGCGCCGCTTCCCGCTCTGGGCCTTGTGTTCGAGGTCGGACGCGTCGCTTCGCTCGCGGCGGCGGTCGGCGGGGGCGGGCGTCCGCTGCGCAGGCGCAGCTATCGTCATGCGGGAGCGCGCAGCGATCCCACATGGGCAGGTGCCCTGAAGCACTGGATGCCCGCCCGCCCTCTCGCACTTAACTTGAGCGGATGCGAAACGACGCCGTACACGTCATCGGGGGTGGGTTGGCCGGGAGCGAGGCCGCCTGGCAGCTCGCGGAGCGCGGGCACGACGTGGTCATTCACGAAATGCGCCCGGTGAGGGGAACGGCCGCGCACCGGACCGAGAAGCTCGGCGAGCTGGTCTGCTCGAACACGTTCAAGAGCACCGAAACCTCGAACGCGCACGGCTTGCTCAAGGCCGAGATGCGAGCGCTGGGCTCGCTCATTCTGACCTGCGCCGACGCGGCGCGAGTGCCCGGCGGAAGCGCGTTGACCGTCGACCGGGAGATCTTCTCGCAGGGCGTGCACGATCGGGTGCATGCGCATCCGCGCATTACGGTGTCGCGCGAGGAAGTCACCTCTCTGCCGGAGATCGGAATCGTCGCAACGGGGCCACTCACGAGTGACGCGCTCGCCGAAGCCATCCGTACGCGGCTGGGCGTGGAGTCGCTGGCCTTCTTCGACGCGATCGCGCCGGTGGTGAGTATCGAGTCGATCGACCAGTCTATTGCGTTCCGCGCGTCGCGCTGGGGCAAGGAAACCATGGACGGGGCAGGGGAGGAGGGCGCGTTCCTCAACTGCGCGTTCACGAAGGACGAGTACGAGGCGTTCATCGACGCGCTCACGACCGCCGACCAGTTCACCGCGCATGAGTTCGATAGCGTGCCCTACTTCGAAGGGTGCATGCCCGTCGAAGAGATGGCGCGGCGTGGGCGCGAGTCGCTGCGCTTCGGGCCCATGAAGCCGATTGGCCTGCGGGATCCGCGCAGCGACCGGAAGCCGTGGGCGGTGGCGCAGCTGCGCATGGAAGATCGCGGTGGGCGCATGTGGAATCTCGTGGGCTTTCAGACGCGCCTGCGCATTCCGGAGCAGGCGCGGGTATTCCGCATGATTCCCGGGCTCGCCGAGGCGGAGTTCCTGCGCTATGGCTCCATTCACCGCAACTCGTATGTGAACGCGCCGGCGACGCTGTCATCGCATCTGTCGCTGCGCGACGCACGCACCACGCTGTTCGCGGGGCAGATTACCGGCGTCGAGGGATACACCGAAAGCAGCGCGACCGGCCTGATGGCGGGCATCAACCTCTCGCGAATGCTGCGGGGCCGCGATCCGGTGGTGCCACCCCCGGCTACGATGCTCGGCGCACTCTATCGCTACCTCCGCGAGGCGGACCCGAAGCACTTCCAGCCGATGAACGCGAACTTCGGCCTGCTCGACGAACTCGAGGGGGTGGAGCCGCGCGTGCTCAAGGACAAGGCGCGCAAGCGCGAGCTGTTCGCCGAGCGCGCGCTGGCATCGCTGGCTGCCTGGCGGGCGGACGTGGGGATCGACGCCGTGACGGTGGCCTAGCGCCGTGCCACGCGACGGCGAGGTGCACGAGGCGCCCGACACGCCCGAGACTCCGCTGCCGACGGAGATCGCGGAGTTCCTCATGCATCTCGAGAAGGAACGCGACCTCTCCCCCAACACCGTGCAGGCCTATCGCCGGGACTTGCGCGAGTTCTCCACGTGGCTGGCGCAGAGCCACGGCGCGAACGGATGGGACTGGAACGAGCTCACGCGCACGAGCATCCGCGGGTACATGGCACATCTGACCCGTCGGGGTCTCGCCAAGCGTTCCATCGCGCGGCAGCTCTCGGCGGTGCGCAGCTTCTACCGGTGGATGCATCGTGATGAGCGCGTGGAGGTGAACCCGGCGCGCGCCGTGGGATCGCCGCGCCTGCCACGCACCTTGCCGGCGTATCTCGACCGGACGCAGGCTGACACGCTCATCCGGCACGCCGAGACGCGCGCCCAGAGCCTCGAGTTCAGCGACGTGCGCAATCTCGCCATGCTCGAGCTCTTCTACTCGAGCGGGCTGCGGTTGTCGGAGATGCGCGGAATCGATCTTGGCGATCTCGATCTGGTGTCGCAGCAGGTGAAGGTGCGCGGCAAGGGGCGCAAGGAGCGCATCGTGCCGCTTGGTGACCACGCACAGCGGGCCATCCGCAACTACCTCTCCAAGCGCGACGCGCTGCTGGCCAGGCTGGGCGGCGTGAAGGCGGGCCGGCTCGCGCGTGGCGCCGTGTTTCTCAGTGAGCGCGGGGCGCGCATCAGCCCGCGCGCAATCCAGCACGCCATGGTGGGTCTCATGAGTGCGGTGAGCGAGGGCGCCGATCTCACCACGCACTCGCTCCGCCACACCTTCGCCACGCATCTCGTGGATGCGGGCGCCGACCTGCGCGCGGTGCAGGAACTGCTTGGTCATGCAAGCATCAGTACGACGCAGATCTACACGCACACCTCCGTTGAACGGCTCAAGAAGGTGTATCGGCAGGCGCATCCGCGGGCCTGAGCCATCGCGCTGACTGGGCCCGCGTGACGCGCTGGGCTCGCCGGGACTACTTCGCCGCGCGAATGGCCTTGCCGGTGAATGGCCCGCCGAACAGCGGCGAGAGGAAGCAGACGTCGAACGTCCCCGCGACGAGCGGTACGGCACCCAGCGCAGCGACGATCGTGCCGCCGTCCGTGTCAGCCGCGATCCCGCCGGCGATCATGCCGGCGCCGGCGACCACGCGAAGCACGCGTCCGGCGGGGCTCGACATGAACTGCGCAAACCCCGACTTCGCGAAGCCTCGTGGGACGGGTGCCGGAACGGGAGCGGGTAACGTGGCCATGACGGTCTGCAGTCGCAGGGCCGCGGACGACGGAGACCGCATCAGCGAGGAGTCACGCCGGACGGCAGGGGCAACGGCGTCATTGGACGCCGCGAGGGTCTGCGCCGACAGCGTCGGCGAGAGCGAAGCAAGGGCAAGACCGATCAGCAGGTGACGCATCGGTAGACTCCGAAGGAAGGGGGAAGGGGACGGCCGATGGAGAGAGCCGCCACGACCTTCAAAGGATTCAGTCGAAGCTCCGGGTCAATTGCCCCTCCCGTATCTGAGATGGCGGCGTGATAATTCCATCATGCCCCGGTCGCCGCGTCGTGTGGTGGTAGCGCTGTGGACCCTCTGGTTCGCCCTGATGACCGTGGGCCCGGGGGGCTTCGGCGCGTGCCCGGAGCATGGAACCGCGCATGACCATCGCGCGATGGCTCCGGCCGCTGCACCAGGTGTCGACCTGCACGCCGGGCATCACGGCATGCATCACGAGGCCGCGAGCTCCGACGCGACGCGCGAGGCGCCGCCTGCCCAGCACCAGTGCACCTGCCTCGGTGCCTGCTGCATGATGGCGCCATCGGCACTGCCGTCGTCCACGGAGCTGTTGGTGGCCGCAGTCGTGGCGCGCCCCGTGAGCCCGACGCCTGCCTATCGCACTATTCGCGCGGCGCGACGCGTCTTCTCGCAGCCGTACGCCATTGGGCCGCCTGCCGCACCGATTGCCTGATCGGTGATCCTCCGGTCGCGCCGCCCAGGCGCGCGTGGCCGGCGTGCAGTGCATTTCACGGCCAATCCAACCCATGTTGTCACGCCTCTCGACCGGCGCGCGTTTCGCGTCCGGCCTTGCGGTGGTGTCGGCGTTTGCCGCCACCCCGCGTATGTCGCTCATCGCACAGCAGCGCCCCGCCACGGATTCCGCAAGGAAGGACACGGTGACCGCGCTCATCGGCATGCGTATCACCGCCACCCGCGATCAGCGTCCGGCGATCACGCGGCTCTCCTTGCCCGTCACCGTCTCCACCACCGCGGAGGCCGCCGCGAAGCAGGTCAACCTCGTCGACGTGCAGGACGCGGTGAAGTACCTCCCGAGCCTGTTCGTCCGGAAGCGCAACTACGGCGATACCCAAGCCACCCTCGCCACCCGCGTCTGGGGCGTGAGTTCGAGCGCGCGCAGTATCATCATCGCCGATGGGGTTCCGCTCACCGCGTTTATCGCCAACAACAACACGATTGGCGGCCCGCGATGGGGGATGGTCGCCCCCGAGGAGGTCGATCGCATCGATGTGATGCATGGCCCCTTCTCGGCGGCCTACAGCGGAAACTCGATGGGCGCGGTCATGGAGATCGCCACGCGCCCAGTGACGCGTCGCGAGGGGTCGTTCACGCAGACGCAGGCGTGGCAGGCCTTCAACCTGTACGGGACTCGGAACACCTACCCGACGACGCAGTCGTCGCTGCGGCTCGCCGATCGATTCGGCAAGCTGAGTGTCACCCTTGCCGGCAACTATCAGGACAGCCGAAGCCAGCCGCTCACCTACGTCACGGGCACGACGTTCCCGGCCAACACGTCGGGTGGATACGCCGCGACCAACAAGCTCAACGCGGCGGCCAACGTGCTTGGCGCCTCGGGGCTGCTCTCCACGCAGATGACCAACCTGACCGGCAAGCTCGCCTACGAGATTTCGCCCGGCATCACGGCCACGTACGGCTACACGTACTGGCAGAACGATGCATCGTCTGCAGTGGATACGTATCTGCAGCGCAGCGGCGCCGATTCCTACGCCGGGCTCGCGGGATTCGCGTCGGGCTTCTACGACCTGCGACAGCAGCACAGCGCGCAAAGTGTGTCGCTTCGCACCGACCGCCGCAAAGACTGGGACTGGGAGCTGGTCGGCACCCGCTACCGCATGGATAGTGACCGTCAGCGGTTCCCCACCACGGCCTCGAGCACCGCACTGGCCTTCGGATCGGCCGGTCGTGAGGCCGTACTCACTGGCACGGGCTGGGGCACGCTCGATGCCAAGGGCGCGTGGCACAAGGGCGGACTCGGCGCGCGGCACGTGGTCACGTTTGGCGCCCATACCGAGCAGTATCGACTCTTCAATCCCACGTACAACACGAGCGACTGGCAGGCCGGGACGCGCACCACGGTGGCGAGCGAAGGTGACGGTCGCACGCGCACCAACGCGCTCTGGGCGCAGGACCGCTGGCGCCTGGGCAGCCGCGTCGACGTCACGCTTGGCGGTCGCTGGGAACAGTGGAAGGCGTTCGACGGCCTGAACGTGAACGGCAGCACGCGCGTTGTGCAGGGCGACGTGTCGCTGTCGCGCTTCTCGCCCAAGGCGTCGCTGCACTACATGCCCAACGCCGAGTGGATGATCACGGGGAGCATCGGCCAGGCCTACCGATTCGCGACGGCCGCCGAGCTGTATCAGCTCGTCACGACCGGCGCGACGTTCACGTCGCCGGCGCCTGATCTCAAGCCGGACAACGTGCTCGCGAGTGAACTGCGCGTCGAGCGAAGCTTTCCGCAGGGACGGGTGCA
>JBDHVK010000075.1:0-18786 GCA_039809645.1 Gemmatimonas sp. | reverse complement strand
CGACATGAGGTGCAGATCGAGGACAGCCTGAACGTCGAACCCAAGAGCACGCACATGGGCGGCGTGTACGGCTTCCTGTACCCCAACGAGAATGCGTACACGGGGCCGGGGGTCTGGCAGACGTTCGACATCACGCTCATCGGTCGTCGCGTCACGGTGGTGCTCAACGGCAAGGCGATCATCGTGGACCAGACCATCCCCGGCATCACTGGCGGCGCCCTCGACAGCAAGGAGGGCGAGCCCGGCCCGATCTACCTGCAGGGTGATCACACGGGCATGGAATTCCGCAACATCGTGATCACGCCAGCCAAGTCGTCGAAATAGATCGGGTGCTCGGCGGCACCGAGCAGGCGCTCAGGTGCCGCCGAACCACTCGTAGCCTTCATCACTCCAGTAGCCGCCGTTCTGGCGCGGCATGAAGGTGATGCGCGTGAGGTATTTGGTGTTCTTGTAGCCCAGCTTGATGGGCGAGTGAATGCGCGCCGGGGCGCCGTACGACGGCGACAGTGCCTGTCCGTCTTTCGCGAGCACGACCATCGTTTGCGGGTGCAGCGCGCTCTCGAGGTCCCAGCTCTCGTGATACGCGCTGTCGAATGACGCGAAATCGACGTAGCCGGCCTCCGCCGTCGGTTGGGCCAGCCTGGCCAGCGCTGTGAACGGCACGCCCTGGACGTCCACCACCGCGCTCCACCCTTCCACGCAGTAGTGGTGCACACGCTGCGTGCGTGCCGCCATGGTGCGCAGCTGATCATACGTGAGGCGAAGCGGATGACGCACGGCACCGCCCACCTCGAGCGTCCACGCGCCACGCATCATCGCGTTCCATACGGGCACCTGGTCGGAGATGAAGTAGGACGGGAACGCCTCGCCGGCCACCATCACGCCGCGCGGCACACGATCGGTGCGATTGGCCTGCCGCAGCAGCCACCGCTCGAGCCGTTCGTTGCGCGCGCCGATGGCCTTGAGTACGCGATCGGTCTCCGCGCCGCCGCGTGCGTTACAGGCGGCAACGAGCGGAGCGACGACGCCAAGCCCCATCAGGCGAATGAAGCCGCGCCGATCGAGCGCGCCGCGCGCCCGCAGCGAGTCCGCTCGCTCCTCGACCCGCGTCGTGATGAGGCGCGTCAGCGCGCGGGTGGCCAGTCGGTTCATGCGGCCTCCGTTGGGGCAGCGACCGGTGCCTCGACCGCGGGCGCCGCGGGCGCCGGCCCGCGCGGCAGGAGATGCAACAGCGGCCGCGCATTGCGCGCCTCCGGCGACCACCGCTCGGCATCGTACCCGCCGCTTGTCATCGCGCGCAGCGCATACGGGTCCACGGTGAACACCATGAACACGTGCACGAACACCAGCAGTCCGAGGAGCAGCATGGCGCTGAAGTGCCACCACCGCGCCCAGGCATAGCCACCAAGAAGCGATGTCAGCCAACCGAGGCTCACTGGCTTCCAGATGGCTAGCCCAGAGGCAATCAGCACCGCGGCACACACGAGCATCGTGGTGTATGCGTACTGCTGCAGCGCGTTGTGCTTCCCCTGGATGGGATGGTCGCGGCGCAGGAACAGGTAGAAGCGCGCCATCTCGAAGGCATCGCGCCAGCGCGAGACGCGTGGCACGATCGTCCGCCATCGTCCGCGCCGGTAGAGGTGCGCGAGGTAAACGAACCCGTTGAGCGCCAGCACCCACATCATGGCGAAGTGCCAGTGGCGCGCGCCGCCCAGCCAACCGCCCAGCGTGAGCACGTCGGGCGCGGGGGTCCCCTCGAGAGGCCAGAGCGCCCACGGCGCATTCCCCTTGGGCGCGAAGGCCGGTGACGCGTTGAAGATGCGCAGCCCGGATGCCGTCATGACGAGTACGGCGACCACGCTGACCCAATGCGTCACGCGCGCGACGGGGTGGTGTCGGGGAGAGGTGGTCGACATGCGCTCACGTAGACGCGAGCTCCGGTTCGAGTTCCCGGGAACTCCTCGGCGGGGTCACGTCTAGCTGCGGCGTGTCGGTCGTCCGATCGGCCGTATCTGCCCCATCCTCCACGGAGTCGTCCCATGCGAATGTCCGTCGTACTGTCCGCCATCGCGCTGGTCGCCGCCACGTCCCCTTCGCTGCACGCGCAGGACGCCATGAAGGCCAAGGCCGACAGCGCCAGGAAGAGCGCGATGACCAAGCCCGATGCCATGAAGCACGATGGCATGGCGAAGGGCGATGCCATGAAGAAGGATGGCATGGCGAAGCCGGATGCCATGAAGCATGACAACATGACCAAGCCCGACGCCATGAAGCATGACGGTATGAAGAAGGATGCGATGGCGAAGGCGTCCGCCAAGAAAGACACGGTCAAGCGTTGAACCGGCTGTGCCGCTCCCTCCCGTCGCCGAGTTGCTCGTGTCGCACCCGCTGGTCGCCTACCCGGTCGTGTTTGCCGGTGGGGTGCTCACGAGTTTGACACCCTGCATCTATCCCATGATTCCGATCACGGCCGCCGTGGTCGGCGCCGCGCGCGGCGTCGACAGCGCGGATACCCCCTCGGCACACGCTCGGCGACGGACGGTGACGCTGACGCTGGCGTATGTGAGCGGACTGGCCTTCGCCTACGCAACGCTCGGCCTGATCGCCGGACTCTCGGGGTCGCTCTTCGGTGCGATCAGCACCAACAAGTGGGCGTTGCTGCTCATGGCGAATCTGCTGGTGGCGTTCGCCCTGATGATGTTCGACGTGTTGCCGGTCCCGGTGCCGCAGCGCCTGCTCGCGCGCGCGGCAGGGTTGGGTGACGGACAGCGCGCGATTGGCGCGTTCCTCATGGGTACCGCCTCCGGTGTGGTCGCCGCGCCATGCGGGGCCCCGGTGATGGCCACGCTGTTGACCTGGGTGGCCGCTACGCACAGCGCGTGGCGTGGCTTCAGCTATCTGTTCGTGTTTTCGCTCGGCATGTGCGCGCTCCTGATGGTGGTGGGGCTCTCCAGTGGATCGGTGGGTCGCCTGCCGCGCGCCGGCGCGTGGATGCTGCGCGTCAAGAAGGTCTTCGCGCTCCTCATGCTGGGCATGGGTGAGTACTACCTGCTGCAGGCCGGTCAGGTCTGGTTCTGACGGCCACACTCTCTGACAGGATTTCCGATGCGTCGTGCACTTCGTACTCTCTCGGCCGTCATGGCCCTCGTTCTGCTCGCCGCGCCTCTTCGGGCGCAGGAGGGCGGGATCGCCGTGGGCGCCACCGCGCCGGCCATGGCTGCACTTCCCACTCTGGATGGCGGCACGTTCGATCTGGCCAGCGTCGTGGGCAAGCGCCCGGTCGTGATGGAGTTCTGGGCCACCTGGTGCCCGCTCTGCAAGAAGCTCGAGCCCGCCATGGCCGAGGCGCGCGCCAAGTACGGCGATCGCGTATCGTTCGTACACATCGGTGTGCCGGAGAACCAGACGCCCGAACGGCAGGCCGCGTTCGTCAAGGAACGCAGCATGACCGGCACCTTTCTCTTCGATCGCGATCACGTCGCCATGAAAGCCTTCGCGGTGCCGCATACGTCGTACGTCGTCGTGCTCGACGCCGCCGGCAAGGTGCTGTACACCGGCGTCGGTGGCGATCAGGATGTCGACGCGGCCGTGCGTCGTGCGCTTCCCGCACGGTAAGCACCGCGCATGACCGCCGCCGAACGCGACGCCGCGTTCGAACGAGACGCGCTGGCGTGCCTTCCCGATGTGGCACGCTTTGCGCGGTCGCTCACCAAGGACGCGGCGGCGGCTGATGATCTCGTGCAGGAGACGTTCCTGCACGCGTATCGCGGCTACGCGTCGTTCCAACCGGGCGCCGATGTCCGACGGTGGCTGTTCAGCATCTGTCACCATGCGTGGCTGCGCATCGCGCAGCGTGAGCAGCGCCTGGTGCTCACCTCCGACGGCGATGATGCGGAACTCGAGACCCTCGGTGCCGTCATGGGTCATGTCGCGGCGCAGCGCAGCGGGCTCGATCGCTTCGTGAACACGCTCGATGTCGGCCCGGCGATCCGTGCTGCCATCGACGGACTGGCCCCGCCCTTTCGCGCCGCCGTGCAGTTGGTGGACGTTGAGGGATATGCCTACGACGAGGCCGCCGAGGTGCTCGGCGTTCCGGTCGGTACCGTGCGCTCGCGGCTCTTTCGGGCGCGGCGCCTCCTGCAGGAACAGTTGTTCGACTATGCGCGCGACATCGGTGTCGTTCGCGATCTCCCGTCCCTCGCTCAGGAGTCCCGCCCATGAGCTCACCCTTCTCCGGTCCGGCCGCCGTCATTGATTGCGATGCGGCGGTTCGCCGACTCTGGGATTACCTCGACGGCGAGCTTGACGCCCCACGCCTCGCGGAGATGGAGCAGCATCTCTCGACGTGCGCGCAATGCGCCGAGCACGTGCACTTCTCGCGGGCGTTTCGGCGAGCCGTACACGACGCCGGATCATCGGCCGCCGAGTCGCCGCCGTCTTCGGAGGAAGCGCTCCGTCAGCGGGTGCTGGCTCGGCTGATCTCGGAAGGCTTCCGGCGCGGTGACCTGCCGGGATAGATCACGGCCCGCGCGGTAGCTTGGGCGCGGGCGGGGCCTCGGCGGCGGCACGCCGCGCCGCCGTGCGTCCGAACATCAGTGCGTGCACCCGGCGTGCGAAGAACACCAGCAGCAACAGCACCGCGACCAGCGTCACCACCGGCAGGAAGATGGCCAGCACGCTCGTCACCACCGCGCCGATCAGTTCCAGCAGGGCCACGACCGGATTCCCGAGCCCGCCGGTCAAGGTGGTGCTCTTGAAGCGCGTGAATACCGTGGCGCCCTGTGTCACGCCGGCCGCGCCACCCGCAAGCAGCACGGCGCTCCACTTGAGCAGCGGAGGCAGATCGATCACCACACTGGCCGCCGCGAGCATGCCGGCAAGCATGGCCGCCGGCGTGGCGACGACATCGAGCAGCTGATCGAGCCACGGAATCGCGTACGCGCCGACCTCCAGAATGGTGGCCGTCGCCAACGCGGCCAGCGCCGGCGTGCTGGTGAGCCAGACAAATTCCGGCGAGAGCGGCAGCACATTCGTCTTGGCCGCGATGGCGGCCGCCAGCAGCGGCACGAACACGCGAAACCCCGCCGCCGCTGCCAGGCCGAGCCCCACGGCGACGCCGATGAGCGCCTCCGCGCCGGGCACATCGAAGGGGAGAGCAGCGGCGAGGGCGGCGAGCATGCGAGAGAGATACCCCAATCCGGTTCCGGAAGCGAATGCCGGGCGCTACCCTGTGGCATGGGCGCCATTCTCCGCTGGCTCTTCTTCGCGACGCTGTCGGTCATTCTGATGCTGCAACTGCGCGGCCTGGACCAATCGCTCGTCTCCCCCGAGACCCCCTACGGCATCGTGGGCTACGAGCTCGCGTTCACGGCCGCCCGTGCGCGCCACATCCTGGAGACGTGGCGCAGCATGGATGCGCTGGAGACCGCACGCGTGAGCCTCGGGCTCGACCTCGCGTTCCTGCTCGCCTACCCCTGGTTCTTTCGCGTCAGCTGCCAGCTGCTGCGGCGCCGCGGTGCGAC
This sequence comes from Gemmatimonas sp., assembly GCA_039809645.1. Taxonomy (GTDB): domain Bacteria; phylum Gemmatimonadota; class Gemmatimonadetes; order Gemmatimonadales; family Gemmatimonadaceae; genus Gemmatimonas. Next base: position 13,264 of record JBDHVK010000075.1, on the reverse strand, counting down.
GTCGGCGTTCGATCGCGCCGGGCAGTGGCTCGCCGGCGCCGTCCTGCTCTGCACCCCACTCGACGCCACCGAGAACTTCGTGTTGTGGCGCATGCTGGAAACGAATGTCACGCCCGTCGGAGCCGCCCTTGCCGGTCTCGTCGCGACGCTCAAGTTCCTGCTGGTGCTCGCCGCTGGGCTCTGGTGCCTGGTGGCCCTGTCGCGCCGCTTTTCGTCCTCCCGCTGACGCCCTCCGCTGATGCCTGAATCCCCGAGCTCCGGCGGAATCGCCGCCCGCGCCGTCGCCGCCCTCGTACTCGTCTTCGGGACCTACAACCCCGAAGGCATTTCGTACTTCCATTGGGCCATCGCACCGATGCGCAGCGGCACCCCCACGGCCGGTCCGGCCTCCATCAAGGTGCTCGTGGGCATCCTGCTGCTCGGCGCGTGGGGCGTGTTCATCAACGCCACCCGTCGCTCCATCGGCATTGCCGGTGCACTGCTCATCATGGCGCTCTCCGGCTGCGTGACGTGGGTGCTCATGGACTTCGGCGTCGTCAGCGCGAGTTCGAGCCGCGGCATCACCCACGTCGTGCTCTTCTGCACGGCCATGCTCCTCGCGGTGGGGATGAACTGGAGCCACCTGCAGCGTCGGCTGAGCGGGCAGGTCGACATGGACAACACGGACTGACCATACCGACACTCGCCTTCGTGGCACCGTGGGAGTGCTCCCGTGCCGTGGCCAACATTCCGCGCGAACCCCGCGCAGACGTCGTCGTGGTCCTGCTCGAATCGGTCGCGAAGGGGGCTTCGCTGCCGTGGCATCGGCAAAAGCTCGTGCTGCTGCTCTCGAGCATGCGCCACTTCGCCGCGCAGCTCGAGCAGGCGGGCTATCGGGTCGTGCTGCATCGCGCGGCGAGCTACGCCGATGGACTCGCCGAACTCGCGCGCGAGTACGGCGCCAGGCGCGTCGTGGCGACCGAGGGGCGCGAGCAGGACATGGTGGAGGAGCTCGACCGAGCCCGCACCCAGCTTGATGCCCTTGGTGTCGCGCTCGAACTCCGCGAAGACCGTGGCTTTCTCGCCACGCGCGAGGAGTTCGCCACCTGGGCGCGCGGTCGCCGGGAGTATCGCATGGAGTGGTTCTATCGGGAGATGCGCCGCAAGCATCGGATTCTCATGGAGCCCGACGGCACGCCGAGCGGTGGCGAGTGGAACTTCGACGTCGACAACCGCAAGCCGTGGCCCAAGGCGCGCGCACTCCCGCCCGTCTGGCGCGTCGAGCCTGACGCGATCACCCGAGCGCAGATGGCGCGCGTCGCGCAGTGGTCCAACCGCTGGGGCACGGTCGACTCGTTCGCGCTCCCCGTCACGCGCGCGGAGGCGAAGGCGTGGCTCGAACGCTTCATCACCGAGCGGCTGCCGGAGTTTGGCCCCTTCGAAGACGCCATGATGCACGGTGCGCCCGATCTGCTGCATTCGTCGCTGTCGAGCCTCATCAACGTGGGGTTGCTGCATCCGCTCGAAGTGGTGAAGCGCGCCGAGCGCGCGTATCGCGAGGGGCACGTCCCCATCGCGAGTGCGGAAGGGTTCATTCGCCAGATTCTGGGCTGGCGCGAGTACATCCGCGGGATGTACTGGACGCTGATGCCCGGGCTCCGTACCGCGAACGCCCTCGAGGCGACACTCGCGCTCCCGCGCTGGTACTGGGCTCCCGATGGCGAGGCGTATGACGGCGTGCAGACCGACGCCTGCGAGATGCGCTGCCTGCACGACACCATCACGCAGGTGCGTGACCACGGCCGCACGCATCACATCGCCCGCCTCATGGTGCAGGGGAACTTCGCCACGCTCCTCGGCGTGACGCCGGCCGCGCTCTCGCGCTGGTTCTGGGCCGGCTTTACCGACGCCTACGAGTGGGTCGAACTCCCCAACGTGAACGGCATGGCCACGTGGGGCGACGGCGGCGCGCTCGCGTCCAAGCCGTATGTCGCGAGCGGCGCCTACATCAACCGGATGAGCAACTACTGCGGTGCCTGTCGCTACAACGTGAAGGAGCGCACGGGCCCCGACGCCTGCCCGTTCAACCTGCTCTACTGGGACTTCATGGCCCGTCACCGCGAGCGCTTCGCCCGGCATCCGCGCATGCGCATGATGACGAAGCATCTCGACACCATGCCGCCTGCGGAGTTGGTCCAGATCCGCCGCGAGGCGGAGGCGTTTCGGGCTCGGGTGCCGCTCGAGTCGTAAGCGGGGCGCCGCACAGTATCTTCTACGGCATGAGCGAGCCCGCATCGCAGCCCCGGCATGGCCGCCCGCCGCAAAGCACCCCTGCGCATCGGAAGCAGCTGCGCGCCCTCGTGCGCGAGGGGTGCCAGAACCGGCCGGGCGTCTATCGCATGCTTGGGCCCACTGGCGCGGTGCTCTACGTGGGTCAGAGCCGCGTGCTGCGGACCCGCCTGCTCAGCTACTTCCGCGCGAAGGGGCGGCGCAACAAGGCCGCGCGCATTCTGCGGCACGCGTTTCAGATCGAATGGGAGTACACCAGTACCGAATTCGGCGCGCTGCTGCGTGAGTTGCGGCTGATCAAGCAGTACCGGCCGCCCTTCAACGCGATGATGGTGCTCGACGAGTGGCCGCGTGCGTACGTCGCGCTCACGGGCGGGCACGTGCCCGGGCTGCGCGTTGTGCAGCGCTCCGACGATCCGCGCGCGCTGGCGCTTTTCGGGCCGTTCCGGCGGGTGGCGCAGCTTCGGGACGCTGTGCGCGCGCTGGCCGAAGCGAGTGGCGTGCGGGATTGCACGCTCGACGACCTCGAGGTGGCGGGGAACGCGGTCACGCGGCGTCGCTCGCCACTCTGGTTCGAGGCTGAGCGTCCCCAACGCGGCGGGCGGACCCGGGCGCCGGGATGTCTGCGACACGACCTCGGCAGCTGCGCTGGTCCCTGCATTGGGCAGGGCGACCCCACGGCGTACCGGGCCGCAGCAGCGGAACTCCGCGCCTTTCTCGACGGGCAGAGCGATGCCCCGGTTCGCGCGCTGGAATCCGCCATGGGCCGGGCGGCCGACGAGCTGGCCTTCGAACGGGCTGGCGTCCTGCGGGATCGACTGGCGCTCGTGCGCTGGCTGCATGAACGGCTGCAGCACTTTCACGCGAATGTTGATCGGCTCACCTTTCGCTATCACGCCTGGGACCCCCACACCGATCGCGAGTGGGTGTATCTCATTCGGCGAGGAACGGTGCGGGCGGAGGTGGCCGCTCCACGCACCGCGGACGAACAGGCGGCCTTCGACGCGCTGGTGCAGCGGGTCTACGGCGGCCTTGATCCCACCGGCGCCGATGTGCCCACGCACGATCTGGACGAGTTCTATCTCGTGGCCAGCTGGTTCCGCCGGCACCCCGAGGAGAAGAAGCGCACTCGCAGCGCGCAGGTGTTAAGGATGCGCTAACGGAGCCCCCCGGAAAGGCGAAACGGCGCGCCGGATTGCTCCGGACACGCCGTTTCGATATCACCGTACGCTTGCTTCGGGTCCCGCCCCTGGGTTGGCGCAGCGATGATACAGGGGTGAACCTATGCGGCGTACCTGACGCCAACCTAACAGCCGTCTTCACATTTCGTCCCAGCCTCATGCGCCTCCTTGTCGTCGAAGATGACCCGAAACTGGCCGCCCTCGTCGCCCGTGGGCTGCGCGAGGACGCCTATGCCGTCGACGTGGCTGAGGATGGCCCGCGCGCCCTGTCCCAGACGTCCATGAATCGGTACGACGCGATCGTGCTCGACGTGATGCTCCCGGGGATGGACGGTTTCGGCGTCGTGCACGAGCTCCGTACCCGCGGCGTGCGCACGCCCGTGCTGATGCTCACCGCGCGCGACGCCGTCCCCGATCGCATCGCCGGGCTCGACGCCGGCGCCGACGACTACCTCACCAAGCCGTTCGATTTCGGGGAGCTGCTGGCCCGGGTGCGCGCCCTGCTGCGGCGCCCCGAGCAGCTGCAGGCCACGCGCGTGACGGTCGCTGATCTCATCATCGACCTCAACTCGCAGGCCGTCTCGCGCGACGGTGAGTCGATCGTGCTCACCGCCAAGGAGTTCGCACTGCTCGAACTGCTCGCGCGCAATCTCGACCGCATCGTGCCACGCACCGAGATTGTCGCGCACGTCTGGGATGACAATCACGACCCGTTCACCAACGCGGTCGAAGTGTACATGAACCGCCTGCGCGGCAAGATCGATCGTGAGCCGTGGATGCCGCTGCTCCATACCAAGCGCGGTGCGGGCTACATGCTCTCGGCCACCGCACCCGGCGCCGCGTAAGTCCACCGGACGTGCCACTCCGCGCCAGCGTTCTCCAGCGCCTCACGCTCTGGAACTCGAGTGTCCTCGCGCTTGCCCTCTGCGTCTTTGCCGGCGCGGCCTGGCTCACGCTCACCGAGGTGCTGCAGAACCGCAGCATCTCCAGTGTTCGCGAATCCGCGCGGGCCGTGGCCGGTGCCGTGCGGGCCGGACAACAGGCGCTGCTCGATCGCGGCGAGGTGGAGAAGGAGCGCGGCGCCACCGAGCAGGCCGTCCTGCGTGAGTTGCGCGCGGGCGATCTCGACATCTTCATCGCCGACGAAGCCGAACAGGTGATGGCCGCGCGCCAGCCACGGCAGGAGCGCGAAGGCGCGATGGCCGAAATCCGCGACGGCGAGCGCGATGCGGCGCCGGTGGTGATTCCGCCGTCGGTACGCGCCGTGATGGACGAGATGCGCCGTGCGGCGCGAGCTGGGCAGGTGGTCGACACCACCGTGCTGGTCCGCGCCATTCGCCTGGGCAGCGATCCCGCCCGTGCGGCGGTGGTGCGTCTCCGCCCCTTCTCGGCGGCCATGGTGGGTGAACCCACGCTGCTCGTGGTGGCGGTTCGCCCCGAAAGCGAAGACGTGCTGTTGCTGCGGCAGGTCCGCACGACGCTCCTGCTCGCGATTCCCATCGCCCTGCTCGCGAGTCTCGTGGCCGGATTCGCACTCGCCCGTCGCAGCCTGGCGCCGCTCGAGGCCATCAACGCGCGCACGGCGCTGATCACGGCCGCCAATCTCGACGAGCGCCTGCCCGTCGTGAACCCGCACGACGAACTCGGACGACTCGCCACGATCATCAACGAACTGCTCGCGCGCGTGGGCCTCGCCTTCAGCACGCAGCGTCAGTTCGTGGCCGACGCCTCGCATGAACTGCGCACCCCCATTGCGATCATTCGCGGCGAGGCCGATGTCACGCTGCGCCGCGAGTCGCGCAGTGAAGGCGAATATCGCGAGGCACTCACGGTCATTCGCGACGAGTCGGTGCATCTCACCAAGATCGTCGACGATCTGTTCCTGCTGGCCCGCGTCGACGCCGGTCGCAGCACCGCCGCGCGTCGCCCCGTGGCCCTCGACGAACTCGTGCTCGACGCCATTCGCAGTATGCGATCGCTCACCGAGTCGCGGCAGGTCACGGTGACCGCTGAATCGCCGGAGCTCGCCCTCACCGTGGCCGGTGACGAGGCGCTGCTCCGGCGTCTGCTGCTCAACTTGCTCGACAACGCCCTCAAGCATGCGCCGCCGCACACCACGGTGCACGTCGCGCTCACGCGTGAGGGACCGGACGCGCGACTGCTCGTCAGCGATGCAGGGCCCGGCGTCCCCGACGCATTGCGCCCGCGCCTCTTCCAGCGCTTCGTCCACGGCGACGACAGTGCCGAGTCGCGCGCCCGCAGCGGTGCCGGGCTCGGCCTCGCGATCGCCGAAGCCATCGCGCACGCGCATGGTGGCCGCATCGGCTTGCTCGACGCCGCCGTTGGTGCCACGTTCGAAGTCCGCCTGCCTCTATCCGCTTCAGGAGATCCCGCCTCATGATGCGTCGCCTGCCGCTGCTGCTCTCGTTCGCTGCGCCTGCGCTGTTGACCGCACAGTCCGCCAAGCCTGACACGGTGGCGCTGACTGAATGGAACGTCCCCTGGGGCGCGGAGACCCGCCCGCGTGATCCAAGCGTCGACGCGCAGGGGCGCATCTGGTTCGTGGGGCAGGAAGGCAACTACGTGGCGCGCTTCGATCAGAAAAGCCAGAAGTTCGAGCGCTTCGAGATCGATCCGGGGACGAACCCGCACACGGTGAATGTCGACCCGCAGGGCGACGCCTGGTACGCCGGCAATCGCAATGGCATGATCGGCCGCATCGACGGCCGGACGGGGAAGATCACGAAGTACCCCATGCCCAAGGCGGAGGCGAAGGATCCGCACACGATTGTGTTCGACGCGCAGGGGAACCTCTGGTTCACGCTGCAGAACAGCAACATGGTCGGGCATCTCAGCAAGAGCACGGGAGAAATCCGGCTCGCCACGATGCCCACGCCCAGGAGCCGCCCCTACGGCATCGTGATCGACAAGCGCGGCCGCCCGTGGTTCGATCTTTTCGGCACGAACAAGATCGGCACCATCGACCCCGTAAGCCTGCGCGTGCGGGAGTATCCGTTGCCCGACGAACGGGCCCGTCCCCGCCGCATCGCGCTCACGAGCGACGGCGCGGTGTGGTACGGCGACTACTCGCGCGGCTATCTCGGCCGATTGGATCCCACGAGCGGCATGGTCAAGGAATGGCCCATGCCCGGCGGCGGCACGTCACTGCCGTATGCGATGACGGTGGACGAGTACGATCGCCTCTGGTTCGTGGAGACCGGCAGCCAGCCCAACAAGCTGATCGGCTTCGATCCCACGACGAACACGTTCTTCGGTGAAACGAAGCTCGGCCCGGCCGCACCCAACACGGTGCGGCACATGGTGTACGATCGCGCGAGTCACACGATCTGGTTCGGCAGCGATCGCGGTACGATCGGCAAGGCGGTGGTGCCGGCGGCGAAGCGCAAGCCGATCGGCTGATCCGCCGTTCTATCGCTTCGTTCCCGGATTCTCGGCAGTCCCCGACCCGCAGGTCGTGTACGCCACCCGCACCGCGCTGCTCCACGTCCCCGTGAGCGCGGCCGAGATCGCGCCCGCCGTAAATGCGGGTGTCGCCGCACAGGTGTTCGGACTGGTCAGCGAGGTCGGTGTCGACACGGCCATGTTGAACGCCACGGTCGTGGGATAGTTCGCCACGACGGCATTGCCGGTCACCGCCAGCGTGATGTCGAGGGTGCCGGTGAGCGACATGGTTGCCCCCGGGAACGTGTTGAAGGCGAACACGCCGGACGTCGGCGAGAGCGCGCCCGACAGGTTTGCCGCCCGGGTGAGCGTGACGCTGCCGGCCGACGACTGCGTACGGAGCACGAGCGTAGTGTTGTCGAGAGCGGATCCGGCGGTCGTGATCGGATAGCGGAACTCGTAGCTGCCGTTGAGCGTCGCCGTCACCACCGAGTCGCCCTTGGCACCCGTGAGCGTGTAATTGTTGTACGTGATGCGGTAGCCGTAGAATCCGCCCAGATCCTGCAGGCGAATGCTGCCGCTGGCCGTGGTGTTGATGCCGTTGCTCAGGAACGTGCAGCTCGTCGCCGCATACTGCGTCGTCTGATCATCCGCGAGTCCGTTTGCATTCGCATCGGTGCCGCCGATCGTCGCGGTCGGGGTGCACGCCGGGCGTGACGATCCGAAACCCGTCGCCTGAATGTTGGTGATCGTACGCATCTGCTTCATGAGCCCCCATGCGGCAGCGCTCAGAAACGAGGCGAGATAGGTGGAATCGCCGCTCGCAAACGCGATGGCGGTCGGACGCGACCCGTCGGCACCCACGATCTTGTCCCCACCACTGCACGCGGTGAGGGCGGCGCCGCACGCGACGAGCGCGGTCAGAAGAGAGCGTCGCATCAGAACCGCACTCCTACGCCAAGCGGCATCGAGGTGAAATCACCCACGGTGATGTAGCGACCTTCCACGAAGAAGCGCGAGGACAGCCGGAGTCCCACCGTCGCAATTCCCGCGACGTCCGTCGTGGACGCGAAGATGTCGCCTGTCCTGATCGCCGCTGCACCCGCTGCGCCGCTCGCCTGAAAGCGATACACGCCCACCGCGCCACCCACATACGGGCGCACACCGGGTCCACGTCGCAGCGTCAGTTCGAGACCCGCACTCGCGCCGGCATGAACGAGCGTGGCCGCTTGCACACCGGCGACGCTCGTGGGTTGCGTGTGGTACGAGCCGGCCACATCCAGTCGCAGCGCCAGCGGCGCGGCGAACATCGGCTTGCGCCAGGCGAGCCCCGCCGACGGTCCGGCGTTGAACGACAACGACGGCATTGCCATCCCGCCGTAGAGCGCCGCGCCACCTTCATCGAATGGCGCCGGCGTGCCGATCGGCGCGCGGACGGCGCCCGGCGCACGTGGAGATGCGGGACGCGTCGTCGTCGTCGCTGGCGTGGCCGCCGGCCTGGTTGTCGCAGGCTTCGCATCCGCGGGTTTCGCATTCGCGGGCTTCGCATTCGCGGGCTTCGCCGTGGTCGATGCCGGCTTCGACGTGCTCGATGTCGACGGCTTACTCGTCGTCGTCGCCGGCTTCGCGGTCGACGCCGGTTTGGTCGTGGTGGCCGGCGCTTTGGAAGCCGCCTTGGTGGTGTCACGCTTCGCTGCGGTCTGCGCGTGCGCCGTCGACGTCGCGATCGGCGCGGTGAGCAGCACCACCGCGATCGCCATCACGCACGCCCTGTCGTGTCCACTGTTCATCCGCTCCCCCGGGTCGGGCGACCAAATACCCCATTCGGTCGCATATCACAACGCTGCGGGCAGATGAACAAAACTTCAACGTGGGACAAGACGTATGCCTGAGTCTGTTAGCCGCCGTCCGGGTGCCGCTGCGCCCGTCGCGCCATGGCCATGATCTGCCAGTACAGCGCCCGCACGTCGTCTTCCGGCAATCCGGCCGCGCGCGCGCGCGCACCGACCCGTGCCACCACCGCCGCCTCCCGCGCCGGATCCAGGACCGGGTGCCCGGCGCGCGCCTTCACCCCCCGCACCGCCCGGGCGAGCGCCATGCGCCGAGCCAGCGCGTCCACGATCATCGCATCCACCGCTTCGATCTCCGCGCGCACGGTTGCGAGCTCCTGCACATCCGCCGGCGTCATGCCACCGCCGCCGGCTGTCGCCACGGCGCCCCGCGATCCACCGCCTGGGCCACCCGCGCCACCGCCTCCATCATCTGCGCGAATGCCTGCGGCGTCAGACTCTGCTCCCCATCGCTCTTCGCGCATGCCGGATCGGGATGCACTTCCACAATCAGCCCATCGGCGCCGGCTGCCACGGCTGCGAGCGCGAGCGGCGTCACCAGATGCGCGCGCCCGCCCGCATGCGAGGGATCCACAATCACCGGCAGGTGCGTCTCGCGCTTGAGCACCGGAATCGCCGCCACGTCCATCGTGTTGCGCGTCGCTGTTTCGTAGGTGCGAATGCCACGCTCGCACAACATCACATCGCCGTTCCCCTGCGCCATGATGTACTCGGCGGCCATCAGCAGCTCGGTGATGGTGCCACTCAGACCGCGCTTGAGCAGCACCGGCCGCTGCACTTTCCCCACTTCGCTGAGCAACGAGAAGTTCTGCATGTTGCGGGCCCCGATCTGCATGACATCCGCGTAGCGCGCCACCAGCTCCACCTGCCGCGGGTCCATCACCTCGGTGACGATCGGCATCCCCGTTTCGGCGCGCACTTCGGCGAGCAGCTGTAGTCCTGCTTCACCCATCCCCTGAAAGGCGTACGGACTGGAGCGCGGTTTGAAGGCGCCGCCGCGCAGCAGCCGAGCGCCCGTCCCTTGCACCGCGTGCGCGGTTTCGAAGAGCATGTCGCGCCCCTCCACCGAACACGGGCCCGCCATGACCACAAGATCGCGGCCGCCAATCACCGTGTCAGCCGGATCGCCGAGCCTGATGGCGGTGTTACCCACCGAGAACTCGCGCGACGCGAGCTTGTAGGGCTTGAGGACCGGCATCACGCGGTCGACGCCCTCGAGCTGCGTGAGGCCATGTTCGGAGAGTGCACCTTCGTCGCCAATGCAGCCGACAATGGTGCGGTGCTCGCCGCGCGAAACGTGCGTGCGCAGGCCGGCCGCCTCCACATGCTGGAGAATGCGGTCGAGGGCGTCGGGGGTGATGCCAGGGGTGGTGACGATGATCATCGGGTCCTCGGAGTGGTCACGAGGCCTCGGCGTGCACAAGCCCGGAAACGACCGAGGCCCGTGCAGCGCACGGGCCTCTCGGTCGGGTGGAGCGTCAGCTCTTAGCTGCGCGCGCCAAAATCGCCGGGGGCCCATGCGGGTCGGCGATAATAAAATCGGGCGGCGAAGGAGAGGCGGATCACATCCGCAGGCTAACCCCGGCTCACTGGCGCTGTCAACACGTGCGTCAGAACAAACGGATGGGACGAAAATCGTGACGCCCGTCGCGTTGCCTGATTCGACTGTGACACGTGGTGCCCGCCCCGCGCTGTTTCCCCGTTGAAGGAATCGCGCAGCATATTGGCATGATGACCACGCTGCTCCCGCCTCCGCCGCGCGTCGCCTTTCAGGGAGAACTCGGGGCGTTCAGCGAACTCGCCATCCGTCAGCAGTGGCCACAGGGCGCCCACGCCGTGGCGAGCACGTCGTTCGACGCGGCGTTGCAGCGCGTGATCGAGGGGAGTACCGACTTCGCCGTGATCCCGGTCGAGAATGCGATCATCGGCCCGGTGCACATCGCACGCGCCGCGCTCGAGCAGGTCGGGCGACTCGTGGTCAAGCGCACCGAGCTCAAGGTGCCCGTGCACCTGTGTCTCATGGCGCAGCCCGGCGTCGCCCTCGAATCGCTGCGCACCGTGCACAGTCACCCCGCCGCGCTGGCGCAGTGCCGCTTCTTCCTCGCGCGTCATGAGTGGCTCACCGCCGTCCCGCACGACGACACCGCCGGCGCGGCTCGCGACGTGGCTGCGGGGACCGATCGGACGCGTGGCGCGGTGGCGAGCGACGTCGCCGCCGCCCGCTACGGGCTGACCATTCTGTCACGGTTCATTGAGGACATGCCGGCAAATTGGACACGCTTTCTGGTAGTCAGTCGGCCCGACTGAGCGTGAGGGATCACGCCGATCACTGACACAGCCTCCACGGATCACCCGGAGCACGCGGATCCTTTGCCCCGCAACTGGCATCCGCCCGTTCCGCGTAATCCGCGCATGCGGTTGCTGTTATCCCAGCAATCCGCGGCCCGTCGAATCCGGACCGATCCCCGACGGCACCCTTCTCATGATCGCCGTCATGCCCTCGACGCTCGCCGCCAGGAATCACGCCGATAACAGCAACAGCCTCCACGGATCACACGGAGCACGCGGATCTTTGCCCCGCAACTGGCATCCGCGTGTTCCGCGCAATCCGCGCATGCGGTTGCTGTTATCCCAGCAATCCGCGGCCCGTCGAATCCGGATCGATCCCCGACGGCACCCGTTCCATGATCGCCGTCATGCCCTCGACGCTCGCCGCCAGGAATCACGCCGATAACAGCAACAGCCTCCACGGATCACACGGAGCACGCGGATCAGGTGCCGCCACCATCGACATCCGCGTGTTCCGCCGGGGATCAGCCCTGCATCCGCTTGGCGGGCGTGACGGCACCTCGATACTATAGCCCGCATGCCCATTCGCCCGAAGCACCTCGCCGCCGCGCTGCTCAGCATGTCGTCGGTCGCCCAGCGCGCCCTGTCGGCTCAGTCCGCGAGCGCCTTGTCCCCGCTGACCAGGGAGGTCGCCGCACGCATCGACGGCCAGCGCGCCTTCACCACCGTCGATTATGTCCAGCGCTTCTTCCGCCTCCCCGGGAATCGCGGCTTCGACTACGCCATCGACTCCGTCGCGTCGCTGCTGCGGATTGCCGGCTATGTGCGCGAAGACAGCGCACCGGCGAGCGCGCGCCTCGTGTATCGCGTCGAATCCCGCCCCATGGCGCAGCCGGCGTGGACGCCGCTCGATGCACGCCTGTCCATCGCTGGCCGTTCGGCGCCCCTGCAGGCGTTCGCGACCAACCTCAACATGATCGCCATCAACTCCGGCTCCACACCCGAGGGTGGCATCACCGCCGATCTCGTGGACGTGGGCGCCGGCAGCGACGCCGATTTCGCGAAGGTCGACGTTGCGGGCAAGATCGTCTTCAGCACCGGCCAGGCGCGGCAGGTCTTCCCGCGCGCCATGCAGAAGGGCGCGATCGGCGTGCTCAATACGCAGAAGCTCCCCGAGTACAACCAGCAGAGCAAGAACGCGCGCGCCATTCAATTCACGAGCGTGCCACGCGACACCATTCGCAACGGCTGGACCATCTGGGTGTCGAAGCAGAGCGCCGATACGCTGCGTGCCGCGCTCGCCGCTGGGCCGGTCAAAGTCACCGCCCTCGTGAAGACGCTCTTCGAGAATCGCCCCGAGCGCACCGTCGTCGCCGAGATTCGCGGCCGCACCAGGCCCGCCGAGCGCTTCGTGTACTCGGCGCACGTGCAGGAGCCGGGTGCCAACGACAACGCCACCGGCGTGGGTACGCTCGCTGAGATGGCGCGCGTCGCCGCTGATCTCGTGAAGCGTGGCATCGCCAATCCGCAGCGCACCGTCACCTTCCTCTGGGGCGACGAGATCCGCAGCACCGATCGTTTCCTCAAGGAAGACTCCGTGCGCCGCGCCGGCGTGAAGTGGGGAATGTCGCTCGACATGGTTGGCGAGAACACCGACAAGACCGGCGGCACCTTCCTCATCGAGAAGATGCCCGATCCGAGCGCGGTGTGGGTGCGCGGGGAAGACCAGCACACGGAGTGGGGCGGCCGCCCCATCGCCGAGAAGGACATTCGCGCCTACTGGTTCAACGACTTCGTGCGCCAGCGCTGCCTGGATCGCGCGAAGACCACCAAATGGGTCGTGAAGGCCAACCCGTTCGAAGGGGGCAGCGATCACACGCCGTTCCTCAACGCGCAGATCCCGGCCGTGCTGCTCTGGCACTTCACCGACCAGTTCTACCACACCGATCTCGATCGGATCGAGATGGTCAGTGCCTCGTCGCTCGCGAATGTGGGCGTGTGCGCACTGAGCACCGGCCTCCTCCTCACCGACGGATCGGCCGCCATCACCAAGGCCGCGCTCGAGGAATTCACGCAGGTGGCCGAACGCACGCTCGCCGCGCAGGCGCAGCTCTCCCGCGATACCATCGCCAAGGGCGCCAAGGTAGCCGACGAGCAGCACGTGCTCGAGGTCTGGCGCGACTACTACGTCGCGGCGATCGCCAGGATCACCGACATCGCCGTTGGGCCGATCGATCTCGCTGCCGACATCGCCAAGGCGCAGGAGCGTGTCCG
>JBDHVK010000074.1:0-18854 GCA_039809645.1 Gemmatimonas sp. | reverse complement strand
GGGCTGAGCGCCTTCGTCATCGAAAGCGCACGCGACCTCATCAACTACATGGTCCGCCGCGGCCAGATGAATCAGGATGAGGCCGATACGCTCATCCAGCAGGCCGAGGCCGCGTACATCGCCAAGCACGGCGCGCTCCCGAAGCCCGAGCCCAAGGCCCCGCCGCCAAAGCCGGTGCCACTCGGGCAGCTGCCCAAGGCGGTCACGGCGCCAGCCGCCGCCGCGGAGGCGGCGCTCGAGGCGCGCGCGGCGATGCGCATCGAGCCGCAGAAGCCGTCCGACAAGGTGACGTTCGCTCCCCTGCCGCCCAAGCCGGCCCCGAAGCCCGCCGCTCCCAAGGCGGAGGCCAAGGCCGAACCCAAGGCGGAGGTGAAGGCAGCACCGGCGGCGAAGGCCCCAGCCAAGGCCGACAAGGCGGCCGCACCGGCGAAGGCGCCGGCCAAGGCCGCGCCGACACCCGCCGCGAAGGCACCGGCCGCGGCGAAGGCGCCGGCCAAGTCGGCTCCAACCAAGCCCGCCGCCGCCCCCGCCAAGCCGGCCGCCAAGGCGGCGCCCGCGAAGGCTCCGGCCAAGGCACCGGCCAAGCCAGCCGCGAAGGCGCCCGCGAAGGCTCCGGCCAAAGCGCCGGCGAAGGCCGCCCCGGCGGCCAAGACGCCGGCCAAGAAGGCGCCCGCCAAGAAGAAGTAACGCCAGCACGTGGAGCTCCACGTGCTGGACGTTTCAGCACCGACCCGCCTCGACTTCGGCGGAGGGTGGACCGATGTCCCCCCGTATCCCGAAGAGCGAGGCGGTTTCGTGTGCAACCTCGCCGTCGACCGCCGCGCCACGGTCCGCCTGAGGCGCGGCGCGCTCGACGCCGGTGCCGATCCGCTGGTGCGAGCCGCACTCGAGCGGGCCGGCCGCACCGACTGCACCGCCGTGCTCGCCAACGATTTTCCGGTGGGAGCCGGTCTGGGCGGCTCGTCGGCCGCGGGCGTCGCGCTCGCCGCCGCGCTGGCGCAGTTGCAGGGCCTGCCGCACGATCCATCGGCGCTTGCTGAAGCGAGTCGTGCGGTGGAGGTCGGTGTCCTGGGGATCGCCGGTGGACGGCAGGATCACTACGCCGCGGCGTACGGCGGTGCCCTCGGGCTCTCCTTCGACGGTCGTACGTCCGTGGAGCGCATCCCCCTCTCCGAGTCCACCGTTCAGACGCTCGAGGCGCGAGTCACCGTGATCTACTCCGGCGAGTCGCGCATCTCGGCGGAGACCATCACGGCCGTGCTCGATGCCTACGGCGCGCGCGACAAGCGGGTGGTGAGCGCGCTCGATCGCATGGCGCTGCTCGCCCGGGCCATGCGCGCGGCCCTGCACGCCGGCGATATCAGCACGCTCGCGCATCTGGTGGACGAGCATTGGGTGCATCAGCAGGCGCTGCATCCCCGGATCACCACGTCGCGCATTCGGGCGCTCGAGTCGGCCGTGCGCGCGGCGGGGGCGACGGGGTTCAAGGCACTCGGTGCGAGTGGTGGCGGGTGTGTGCTGGCCATCTCGAGCGCGGATGACGCGCCGGCCGTGCGCGCCGCTGTCGCCGGGCTCGGCGAGGTGCTCGAGTGGCGCGTGGCCCGCGAGGGGGTGCGGGTGGAGTCGTCGCGCACCGCGCAGTAGACTGAGGCGTGCCCGCACGCTTTCCGCTCGACCCGGTGGCGCTCACGGAAGCGCTCTGTGCAATCGACTCGCGCAATCCTCGCCTGGTGCCCGATGCGCCCGGCGAAGGCGCGTGTGCGCACTTCCTCGCCGAGGTGCTCGAAGGGTGGGGGTTCGCGGTGTCGGTCCAGGAGGTGGTGCCGGGTCGTCCGAACGTGGTGGCGCGGGTGGGACCCATTGGCATGTCACCGCTCGTGCTCAACGGGCACCTCGATGTGGTGGGTGTGGAGGGCATGACGCACGCGCCGTTCACCCCGACCCGACGCGGCGGGGACCTCTTTGCGCGCGGATCGAGCGACATGAAGGGCGGTATCGCCGCGATGTGCGTGGCAGCCGCGCGCGCGGCCACGCGCAATGCGCTCCGCAGCGAGATGATCATCGCGGCCGTGTGCGATGAGGAATTCGAAAGCATCGGCACGCGAGCCCTGCTGGCCAACGGCCTCACCGCCACCGGC
Organism: Gemmatimonas sp.; assembly: GCA_039809645.1. GTDB lineage: Bacteria > Gemmatimonadota > Gemmatimonadetes > Gemmatimonadales > Gemmatimonadaceae > Gemmatimonas. Next base: position 16,716 of record JBDHVK010000074.1, on the reverse strand, counting down.
GCGATCATCACCGAGCCCACCCGCCTCGCGGTGGTGCCCGCCCACAAGGGGTTCGCCTGGATCGAGGTCACCGTGCAGGGACACGCGGCGCACGGCAGTCGCTACGATGTGGGATGCGATGCGAATCGCGGCGCGGCGCTCATCACCGCGGCGCTCGATCGCTTCGAGCACACCACGCTGGTGACGCGCACGCATCCCCTGCTCGGGCGCGCGAGTCTGCACGCCGCGATGATCACGGGGGGCTCCGGATGGAGCACCTACGCCGACCAGTGCACGCTGCGCATCGAGCGGCGCACGGTGCCCGGCGAACAGGGCGACGACGCGCTGCGCGAAGTGGAAGCCGCCATCGCGGCGGTTCGGGCGGAGCGCCCCGAGGTGCGCGCCACGGCGAGGCTCGTCTGCAGTCAACCACCGCTCGCGATTGCGCCCGAGGCGCCGCTCGTGCGGGCGATGCAGCAGGGCGTGCGCACCGAAGGCCTGTCGGATGCACTCGCTGGTCTCTGGTGCTGGACCGATGCAGCACTCTTCGCAGCCGCCGGTATCCCGGCGCTGTGCTTCGGGCCGGGCGACATCGCGCGCGCCCACTCGGCGACCGAGTGGGTGGAAGTGGCGCAGATCGAACAGGCGGCGATGGTGCTGGAGCGCGTCTGCGAGTCGTGGGGTCGTTAGCTTCCGCGGATGCAGCCAACCACCGCCCAATATGATCTCCTCGAACGCGCGATCGTCGATGGCACGCGCATCACGATCATGCGCCGGGGCACGGAGTACGTCGTGATTCCGGAACGGCTGCGCGTGGAGAGCGGTCGCGAGATCATCGTGGCGCGACATCCGAGCACGGGACATCGACTGGAGCTCGTCATCGGCGAGATCGATTCGATGGAGCGGGTGCGATGAGTGCGCAGTACCCGCTGGTGGCGGTGTACGCCGACGAATCGTGTCTCGGAAATGGCAAGTCGGGCGACACGCCAGGCGGACTCGGTGCGCTCGTGGAGTTCCGGAAGGGTGACGGCTCAATCGCCCGCTTCGACCTGTGGGCAGCCGAACCCGATACCACGAACAACCGGATGGCGCTGCGGTCGGTGATCGACAGCTATCGCGCGATGAGCCGGAAGGGGAACGCGCTGTCGGTGCAGTTCACCACCGACTCGCGCTACATCGTCGATGGCATGACCAGCTGGGTACGCAGCTGGATGGCGCGCGGGTGGCGGCGCAAAGAGGGGCCCGTGGAGAACGTGGAGCTGTGGCAGGCGGCGGTGGACGCCATTGCGATGCACGAAACCCAGTGGAACTGGGTCAAGGGTCATGCCGGGCATCCGCAGAACGAGTACGCCAATCATCTCGCCACGCGGGCCGCAGCGGCTCAGGACTCATCCGACGGGCTCGTTCCGTCACAATTCGAGGCCTGGTGGGCGGCGAACGGGGCGAAATTCCGTGGCGGCAACCAGGCGTTGTCGCCGTTTCCCGTGGCGGAACGGTTCGTGCCAGCCCCGGCGTTACGGGCTCCTGCAACTGCGCGTCGAGAGACGTAGACCGGCGAAGGCGCCGGCGCACTCCTTCCGACGCCCATGTTCAAGCTCATACTCGTCCTCGCCCTCGGCGTGGTGATTGGCTATCACTACGGCTGGAGCGATGCCCAGGTCAACGACAAGCCGATTGCCGAGCGCATGCTCGATCAGGTCGGTGGGAAGACGCGTGCGGCCATGGGCAACGACGTCGACAAGAAATTCGGTCAGCTCGACAAGTGACCGTCGTTTCCCGCTCCCTCGACGACCTCGACCGGCTCGCGTTCCGGCTCTCGCGCACCGTGCGGACGCAGTATCCGCACCTCCTGTCGCAGGGCTTCACGCTGACGGACCTCGAGGAACGGCTCCTCCCCTTCCGTGAGGTGCGTCGGGAGATGGCGAACGCCGGCCCGGACGCGTTCGAGACGTCGATGCTGCGCCTGATCGCCGGCGAGCGGGGCTATGTGGCCACCGAGTCGGCGCTGCAGGACGCGGCCCGCAAGGCGTTGTTGCTGCCGTCGCCGTCGCTGTCGCTCGTGCGCGCCTGGGCCACCTCGCAGCTTCAACTGGTGTCGACGAGCATCACGCCCAGCCGCTCGGCGACGCCGGTGTCGGTGGAGGTGTTCCCGATGCCGAGCGGTCTGTCCGTGCAGGGTGGGGTGATCACGCCCGTCGCGGTGACGTGCCGCTACTGCGACAGCCGCCTGCCGCAGGGGCGCAAGATCACCTATTGCCCGCACTGCGGCATGGACCTCTCGAAGAAGCAGTGCCCGGCCTGCAGCACGGAACTCGAGGTGGGGTGGAAGCACTGCGTGACGTGCGGCCGGAAGGACGAAGCGTGACCGATCGCGGTTGAATCCGCGAGCGCGTTCCGAGTGTATTGAGGGCATGCGACGATCGCGTGCCCTTTTTGCTTTTCGATGCGGTGCCCTGAGCCTGCTGCTCGGCGCGACCATGGTGGCGCCGTCGCCGGGTCACGCCCAGGAGACTGGCGCCGTCGCGTCGCGTTCGGTGCGGTGGACGGTGCGCACCCTGCCCCATCTCGACCTCTGGCTGCACGGCTTCGCCCTGCTCAGCAATGACAGCGCGCAGGCGCCCACGGTGCCGTTGTACCGGCGCGGATACCGCGATTCGGTGAGTGCGGTGCGTCGGCGCCAGAATGTGCTCACGGCGCTCGATGGGAACCAGGCCGCGCTCGTCGAGGGGCTCGGCAAGGGTGGGGGGTATACCAACGCGCAGTTCCTGCCGTTCGAGTACGCGAACTGGGAGGAGCTTCGCCAGAGCGCCGACCTGTTCGTGCAGGTCAAGGGCGAGCTCAATCGGGCGCCGTCGCGGGACGCGCAGCAGCGGCTGCTCCCGCTCGCGAACGTCTTCACGACCGGTGGCGATCGGGAATGGTTGCGGCTGTACCTCACCGCACTCGCCGACGAGCAGCTGCGCTGGTTCGGCGGCGAATCACGCCGGGTGGATTCCGCGCGCCGCGATGTGGTGAACGCCGTGGATCGGTTGTGGCAGCAGCAACGGCCACGCTTCGAGCGCTTTCTCACGAATTCCGGGCAGCGGCAGGGAGAGATCGTGCTCTCGCTGCCGATCGGCGCCGAGGGGCGCACGACCACCACCATGGCGACGGCGCTCTCTCCGGCGCGCACCATGATCGCGGTACCCTATCCGGCGCGGGTGGAGGATGCCGCGGAGCCCCTGTATGTGCTCGCTCATGAGCTGACCGGTACGCTGGTCGGGCCGGTGGTGACCGACAATGTCACCCCTGCCGAGGTGCGTGGTGGCGCCGCGGCGCGCTATACGAGTCTGGCGCAGGTGCTCACGGGCTCGATGCTGCTGGCGCGGGTGGCGCCAGAGCTGCGCGAGGGCTATCAGCGCTATTATCTGACGCAGGTGGGCGTACGGGTACCGGCCACGGCCGATGTGAGCGCGCTGTTCGAGCGCACGTTCCCGCTGCCCGCGGCGCTGCGCGACGCGCTCGCGAAACAACTCGACCTGGTGCTCGGCGGAATTTGACGATGGTGCACTCGCATGGCTGACGAATCGATTTCACGCGTCGCACTGGAGCGCGTGCTGGCGCGCGCCAGCGAGTTGCAGGCGAACGCGCCGGGTGACGCGAGCGACACGATCAGCGAGGCCCGCCTGCTCGAGATCGCGCAGGAGGTCGGCCTCGATGTGAACCATGTGCGTCAGGCGATGGCCGAAGAGCGCGCGCAGCTGCCCATGACCGTGGCCGACCGTGGCCCGCTGCTCGATGCACTGGGCGAGGTGTTCGTGGGGGCGCAGCGCGTGGTGCCGGGCACGCCGGGGGAGTTGCTGCAGCGGCTGGAAGCCGCGATGCCGCGCGGTGAACTGCTGCTGCCGGTGCGTCGCACGGGCGATCGCCTGATCCTCGAACCGCGTCGCGACCCGCTGGGGAACATGTTCCGCGCGATGGGCGTGGGCGGCCGACGCTTCGATCTGGTGCGGGTCGATTCGGTCGTGGTGACGGCAACGCCGGTGGACGCGACCCAGTCGGTGCTGCGCTTCGATGCGGTGCTCACGGGCGCGCGGTCGATGGAGCGCACGACCGTGGTCGTCACCAGTGCCCTGCTCTGGCTGCTCGTGATCGCGGCAGCCGTGCCGATGCTGGTGTTCTCCCTCGTGCTGCCGACCTTTGCGGCGGCCACGGTGGGGGTGTTGAGCGTGGTGGCGGCTGGCGGCTCGTGGCTCACCTGGCGCGGCATTCGGAACCGCTATCGCGCCATGCTGGGGCGCGTGCAGATGCGGCTCGATGCGCTGCTGGACGAGGCGCAGGCGGGCCGCCTCTCGGCGCCGGCGTCGTTGCTCGATCGGTTGATTACCGGGACGCTGAACTCCGTGCAGCGCTTGGATCGCTAACGACAGGGTCACCAGGCATCCCAGGCGACCCGGGCATCCCGGGAACGGCGGTGATGTTCTTGTGGTGTTGTTCCCGCGGTTCCGGGATGCCCTTGATCGGGGCGGATTTTCAAGGACTCTGACCCCTTGATCGCTGTTCCGGGATGCCCGGGTCGTCTGGGATGTCCGGTGACCTGCAGTTATCCCACCTCGCACATCCCAGGTCTCAGGTCACCCGGCGAAGGCGAGCTCGAAGCTGCGCTGACGGACGCGCGCCACGAGCCAGCGGACGCCGCGGTTGCTCATGGCGAGCATGGCGCCGGTCATGAGGAGTGACTTCACTTCGCGGCGGGAGATCTTCACGCTGCCGCCGGGCTTGAGCATGGCGGTACTCTGCACGAGGTCGCGCAGCGTCGCGTAGGCGAGGAGCAGCGGCAGAATACAGAAGAGCCGGATCTGCACCGCGCGACGCGGGATGTCGAGCAGGTACGTGAGCGCCTCCTCGAGATCGTGCCAGGCGAGCTTGATGAGCTGCGTGAGCGCCTCGCGGTTGGAGGCGATGAGCTCGGGCGCGAGGATGCGGCTCTGCGTGCTGCCGTGCGCGTTGAGCAGCTCCTCGGGGATGTAGACCGAGTTCTCCTGTTCGGCGTCGACCGCCACGTCCTTGAGGATGTTCACCGTCTGCAGCGCTTCCGCGAAGGCGCGGCAGCGCTCGCGCAGAATGGCGTAGCGGCGCTCGCCGATGCTCGGCGAATGCTCGTGCCAGAGATCGGTGAGCATGTAGCCCACCGTGCCGGCGACGTAGTAGCAGTACTCCTGGTACTCGTCGAGCGTCTGGATGCGAATGCCGTTGGGATAGAGCAACACGAACTTGCGCATCCCCACGGCCATCTCGGCGACCCATTTGCGCACCACGGCCTGCGTCTTCGCGGGCAACGCGCTGAAGTGCGCGAAGACGAGCGGCGTCTGGCGGGTGAGCGTGAGGTGCGCGAGATCGCCGGGCAGGTCCTGCACGCCGGCGGTGAAGGTCGCGAGCGCCTCCGGGCTGTCGAACGCCTCGAGGAAACGGTCGAACAGCGCGGCCTTCACATGGGGATCGATCCCCGGCGCGTCTTCGACGGTGTCGGCGATCCGGCACAGCAGGTACGCGTCGAGCACCGCCTGTCCCAGATCACCGGGCAGCACCTTGATGCCGAGGGCAAAGGTGCGCGAGACCGCCGGTAGGATGGCCTGGCAGAACCGGGCGGCATCACGTTGGGCGATCGCCTCGGAGACAGCGGCGGGGAGCACGGCAGACATGGTCCGGAAGATACTAGCTTGCAGGTATGGCTGGCCTCCCCGCTTTCGATCCCTTCGCCGCGCCGCATGTCGAGCGCCCGGAGGCGTTCCGTGGCGTCTTCCGCACGGACGTGTTGGCCCGCGCGGTCTACGCCGAGGGCGCGGGGATCGCGCGGTGCATGCCGCGCGCGGTGGCGGTGCCGGTCGATGCCGAGGACACGAGCCGCCTGGTCGCCTGGGCGAAGCAGACGGGCACACCGCTGATGGCGCGCGGGTCCGGGAGCGGCATGGCGGCGGGTGCCGTCGGGCCAGGGGTGGTGGTCGATCTGAGCCGCTTTCAGCAAATCGACGCGGTGGACATCGCCACCCGTCGGGTGCGCGTGGGTGCCGGCGCCCTCCGCGGGGCGGTGAATGCTGCCGCCGGTCGCCTGAAGCTGCGCTTTCCCGTCGATCCGTCGAGCGGGGCGTTCTGCACGATCGGCGGCATGGTCGCGGCGAATGCCGCCGGCGCTCGCACCCTGCGCTTCGGGGCCACGCGGCCGTGGGTGATGGGGCTCGAGTGCGTGTTCGACGATGGTTCGGTGGCGTGGGTGCGTCGCGACCAGCCGCTCCCGACGCACGTGCCCGCGGTCGCTCGCCTCGTCCGCGCGCTCGAGGAGTTGCGCGCCGTGCCGACCGCGTCGCTGGTCCACGCCGGCGTGCGCAAGGAATCGAGCGGTTACGGCATCGCGCCGGCGCTCGCCCCCGGCGGCCATCTCGTGGACCTGCTGGTGGGAAGCGAGGGCACGCTGGCGCTCTTCACGGCCGTCGAACTGGGGCTGCTTCCCATGGCCAAGCGCACGGCCACGGTGCTCGCGGCCTTTCGGTCGCTGGAGTCCGCCACGGCGTGCGCAGTCGCGATCGGCGCCGCCGGCGCGACGGCGTGCGAGCTCCTCGATCGGAGCTTTCTGGAGGTCGCCTCCCGCGGCGGCCCGACCGGCGTGCGAGAGGATGCCGAGGCGGTGCTGCTGTGCGAGGTGGAGGGTGACGGGACCGACGCCATTCGCGCTCAGCTTGATCAGGTGTTGTTCATCTGCGACGAAAATGGCGCGATGGAGACGCGAAAAGCGAGCGACCCGGAGACCGAGCACCAGCTCTGGACCTTGCGCCACGCGGCGAGCCCGATCCTCGCCTCACTCGCGCCACGGCTCCGGTCGATGCAGTTCATCGAGGACGGCTGCGTCCCGCCGGAGGCGTTCCCGGCGTATGTGCGCGGGGTGCGGGAGGCGCTCCAGCGCTTCGCGATGCCGGGGGTGATCTTCGGTCACGCCGGCGACGCGCATGCGCATGTGAATCCGCTCGTGGACACCCAGGCGCCCGGGTGGCGCGATCGCGTGCACGGCGTGCTGCAGGAGGTCTGTGCGCTCACCGCCCGTCTGGGCGGCACGCTGGCCGGCGAGCACGGCGACGGACGCCTGCGGGCGCCGCTGCTCGATCAGGTGTGGGGGATGGAGGCGCGCGCCGCCTTTGCCCACATCAAGGCCGCGGCCGATCCGTCCGGCATTCTCAATCCGGGGTGCAAGGTCGCCCTGCCGGGCGCCGAACCGTTCACGGCGCTCCGCCACGACCCGGAGGCGCCGGCGCTGCCCGCCGCGGCGCAGGCGCTGCTGTCCGAGATCGAACGGACGCGCGACTGGGGGCGGTACCGACTCGACGCGCTGCCGAGCTGACCGCCCCCGCCGGGGGCGCTTACGCCTGCAGGGCGCTCGCCGAGTCGTACACGAAGCGCTCGTTCACGATGTAGCCGTCCTTCCAGGTCTGAAGGGCGACCTGATCGAGTCGCATGCGCTTCCCGTCGACGGCGGTGAAGTCGAGGATGTAGTGGATCGCCGCCTGGTTGCCGCTCGCGATCACCGACTTCGCCTCGTTCTGGTGGATCTCCTTCACATACGCGAGGAAGCCCTTTTCCCGCTCGATGTTCTCGGCCTTGCCGACGCAGGGCGCGTTGTGGTTGTCCTGCATGACCACGTCGGCGGCGTAGAACTCTTCCATGGCTTCGAGAATGCGGCCGGCAGCGACGTACTGGGCGAGTGCGGCGGCGCGTTCCTGGGTGTTCTGGCTCATGACACAACTCCTTGAGGTGAAAGTGGACCCCTCAAGGATACGGACATTTAGTTGCTTAAGCAAGTACTGCTGTGAAGATAATTGTTGAAACGAAACTCTAGCGGTTGCGGATCGCGGCCAGGAGATCGATCAACGTCCGCAACTCAGCCTTTTCGAGCGTCGCCACGACGTCCTCATCGGCCGCGTCGACCTCGGGATCGAGCGTGGCCAGCAGCGCGTCCCCCGCCGGGGTGATCTGGCAGAGGACCTGCCGACGATCTGGACGACTCCGGTCGCGGGTCACGAGGCCGGCGTGTTCGAGCTTGTCGAGGAGACGGGTGACCGTGGACCCCTCGTCGATCATGCGGTCGCGAATGGCGAGGGTGGGGAGTCCCGCCGGCCCCGCGCCGCGCAGGATGCGCAGGACGTTGTACTGGGCGAGGCTCAGCCCATGGGGCTCCACGACGCGGGCAAACCGGCGCGAAACGACGGACGCGGTGCGCAGCAGCGCAATCGCCGCCTCCTGCGCGTCGGAACGGAAGGGGCGGGTTTGTTTGATCTCGTCACGCAGCGACGGGAACGGGGAAAGCGCACCGGTCGCGTGGGGCTCGTTCATCGGAGGGGGAGCCGAGGGTATGTTTGGGAGCGGCGCCGCCCCCGCCACAAAGGTGCAGCGTGGCCGCAATTCCTCAACCCGACTGGTCCCTTCGCATGCCGCTCTCCGACGCCGCGATCCTTCGTGAGCCCACGGTCACCGTGCTGGCGCGCCCGCAGTTCGCTGAACCTGCCCATCTGCCCGTGCAGTGGATGGGGGAGAGCACCGATGGCGAACGACTCGCGGAATTCGCGGGTCGGCTCTGCTACATGAGCCAGAAGAATCCGGCCGGTCGGTCGACGCGCGACTATCTGGAGAACATCAAGAAGCAGGGACATGGCAGTGTGCTGGAGCACGCGACCTACTCGCTGCTGCTCGAGGGGATCAGCCGCTCGCTGACCCATGAACTGGTGCGCCATCGCGCCGGCTTTGCGTACTCGCAGCTCTCGCAGCGCTATGTGGACGAGAGCGACGCGCAGTTCGTGATGCCACCGGCGATGATCGGGGACGCACCGCTCGAAGCAGCGTGGCGCGCGCAGGTGGAGTCGGCGCAGGCGAGCTATGTCGCGCTCGTCGACAGCCTCATGACGCGCTATGCGTGGGTCGACGACAAGGTGCACCGCCGCAAGATGGCGCGTGAGGCGGCGCGTGGGGTGCTGCCGAACAGCACTGAAACCAAGATCGTCGTGACCGGCAATGCGCGCGCCTGGCGCACCATGCTCGAGTTGCGGTCGAGTGAAGCAGCCGAGCTCGAGATCCGTCGCCTGGCGGTGGCGGCGCTGCGCGTGTTGCAGACCGAAGCGCCAGCCTTCTTCAGCGACTTCGAGATCTACACGGCTGGCGATCGGCGCGAGGCGGCGCGCATTTCGTACCACAAGGTGTAACGCGACGCGCCGGGTTCGCGCGGCTTATCGCCGCGCGAACCAGTCGGCGACGCTGAACCCCTGCGGATCGACTTCGAAGAACTGGCTGAGCGTCCACCGGCCTGTCGTGGGAAAGTACGGCGGTGGATAGGTCATCGCGCAGCGATTGAACGAAATGTCGGACAGATAGCCGTGTCGCGCGGAGCCACTGATCGTACCGCCCTGGCCCGCCTTGGACTGAATGCGTCCACCGATCTGGCGCACGGTGCCGCGATCCACCCAGTACGCGGTGGACAGGCCACTGGGCGGCGTGGGATCTTCGGTGCCGATGGAGCGCAGCGCCATGATGACGGCGTGCACGTTGAGATCGGGCCGATTGGTGGACGGACTGAAGTCCTTGCGGGGCAAGAGCCATCCACTGTTGGTATTCGTGCGCCGCTGCTGCGGGCTCTGGATCATGTTGTCGGCCCACAGCACGTTCTCGCCGCTGAAGATCCCGAGAATGTCGTCGTCCGGTCGGCAGGAGCCGGTCGTCGTGGCGGGGCTCGTGGCGTTGGCCAGATCGGAGAGGACGACGATGTTGTTGCGCGTCGCCAGCGTCACGCGGCCGCGCACGATCCCGCTGACACCCACGCGCCCGTCGACGAAGATCGCCCCGCGAAACATCGGGTTGTACGTGGCGCTCAGGGGCCACAGGTAGGCGCCGTCCGGCCGGGCGGCCACGAGCGCGGGCACCGTGCCGCTCGTGCGCGGGAGCCAGGCCCCGCCGGAGTCGGTGGCGGTGAAGATGCCGGTGGCGTTCAGTCGCGGATCGCCGCCGAGGAAGCAGCGCGCATTCGCATGGTCGAAGGCGTTCTGCTTGTTGATCATCTTGTTGCGAAAGCTGCTCCCACTCGCCTCGGGTATACGCCGGAACGTCGTCGCGACAGCGGTCAGTCCGCCGATGGTCGTCGTCACACCGCAGTTCGGTGAATAGAGCGCGCTGTCGAGCATGCTGGTCGACTTCGCTGGTGGGACCTGTGGTCGGGCCGCCGTCCAGCCGTGTCCGTACGGATTGACGCTCTTCGACTGATACACGCGGAAGTAGCCATCGTCCGGTCCGGTCGTGTTGCCATCGCCATCGGCATCAACGGCCACGAACTCGATGCGCATCGTGACGGTCGCACTGTCGCCGGTCACCACACTCGGCGTGAAGACGTACCCCGCCTTGGCCGCGATGGTCTTGAGAATGTTGAGATCGGCCGTGCCGGGCATGGTGATGGGCGCGATCTTCTGCGCGGGCCCCTTGTCCCACTGGGCATTCGAGGCGTTGTAGACCCCCTGCGCGGTGGTCACGACATCCTTGAAGATCGCCTGCGGCGGCGTGCCACTGTAGATGTAGATCGAGTCGTTCGAATGGAACGGCCCCTGTGCGGTCCAGCCGTTCGCGAACCAGAGGATGCCGCCACTCGCGCTACTGCCGTCATCGGTGAAGTAGGCGTAGCGAGCAAAGGACGTCTGGTACACGAGGGCGCGCCGCACGGCCCGGTTCCCGGCCGCATCGACGACCTGCGACAGGATCTCGGCCTGGACGCCGTATTCGCCGGCGTTGCCAAGCGAGTCCGCGTTGCCGATACGGCCGACCCAGGTGGTGCGCTTCACGCCGTTGGTGTTGGCGATGCCCACATTGCTCTCGAGGGTGGCGTAGCCACTCAGCGGGACGGAGTCGAGACGCGCATTCAGCCGGTCACGCGCTTCCTCGAGACCACTGAGCGCCGCATCATCGAGAATCGCGGCGCGTTCACTCGCGTTCTGGACGAGGGTGTTGCCCATGACGAGCATGGACGACGCCAAGGCGAGCGTGATGCCGATGACACTGACGATCAACACGGTGACCAGCGCCATGCCGCGGCGCGCGCGACGGGGACGCGGACGCGAACGCGGGGCGCGAGATGGACGGGTGCGTACGTACCGGCGCGGGTGGCTCATGGGATACTCACCGTCGCCGACGTGGCAAAGCCGGACAGATTGGGGGTACAGTCCTGGACGGCCAGCGCATAGCGGTAGCTCGCCGGACGCGTTGGCCACCCGGTGTCGCGCAGGGTGTACGTCGCCGCCTGCGTGGCCGCGATGGTCGCGATGGGTTCGCCCCAACTGGACCCGCCCGTCATCTGACGCCAGAGCACGTAGCGAATGACATCCTTCTCGCCGCCGCCGTCATCGGTGGCCTTCGGAATCGTGATTTGCACGAAGCTCGAATCGCTGCGCCACAGTACGGACGGCGCGCCTGGCGTGAGCGGCAACCGGCCGCAGGCGCGTGACTGTCGGGCATTGGCGACGTTGGGCATGGGGACGACGTAGCGCACCGTTTCCTTGGTGCCGCCGCGCGGCGGCGTGACTTCGTAGTTCACCTCGACCGCCCGCAGGGCGTCGATGCGCGTACTGATGGCCGTGCCCGTATCGGTGCCGACGCCGCGCTGGGCCACCGTCTTGGCCAGCGGCAGCCAGGCGCGTGGCACCGTGTCCAGGCTGGCATTCACGGTGCCGAAGCGGGAGGGGTCATAGTAGAAGCGGAAGAACGGCTTGCCCGTGCTCTTCTTGATGCCCGACGCGATCACTTCCGGCGGCAGGTCGTTGACGCGTCGGTAGAGGGCGTAGCTGCCGGTCCCCGCCGTCGAATCGGGGGCGAACCAGTAGCTGAGCAGTTCGGCGTCACTGTTGATGAACATCGCGGCGGACTGGGAGTAGTCCTGCTGCGGATAGAGCAGCGCGGGGCGAGAACCGGGCACGGCGATCGCATTGCTCTGACGCAGCGCGGTGGTGGCGCCGGCCCCCGCGTACGGATCGACGTACACGGCGCCCGTCAGTGCCACCGAGTCCTTGCTGGTCGTGGTCAGATCGGCGTTGAAGGCCAGCGCACTGTCGTTCGCGAGCACGAGAATGGGCTGGACATCGCCCACGTTCGAGCCGGCCGTGCGAATCTCGGTCCGCAGGAGATCCCGGCCGAAGCGTCCGCTCTGCACCGCGTTATTCCGGTCGGCGAGCAAGCGGAAGCTCTTGGATTGGGCGACGACGAAGTTGATGGCCCCGGCGAAGACCACACCGAAGATCGTGATCGAGATGAGCACCTCGATCAGCGTCATGCCGCGCGGTGACGAGCCCCGATTCATGGCGCCGATACCGAGATCGTCCGCCGCACCGGCGACTTCAAGGCGCCCGTCTGCGTGGCCTTCACCGTGACGGAAATGCGCTTGAGACGACGCTTGGCGGTGGTGTCGGTCGTGACCGTGGTCGTGGTCGTCAACCCGTCCTGCGTGCCGTTGTAGGCGCTGCCGGCGAGCAGATCCAGCGTGGACCACGTGGGCCAGGCGCGTGCGATGCCGATCTGCACGTCGGCGCGAGCGAAGGCGCGCGTGCGGATGTTCGTGTCGCCGATACTGCGCTGCATCGTGGTGGTGCCCATGCCCATGGCGAGCAGGAGTCCCGAGAGGATGGTGAGCGCGATGATGGTCTCGATCAGCGTAAAGCCGGCACGGCGTGTCATTGGAGTCGCCATCCCGTGTTGGCGTAGATGAAGACCGTGGCGTGCCCGGTCGCGCGGTCCAGGCGCAGGGCACGCGAGTCCACCACATCGACGCCGGCCTGCCCGCGCCGAGAAGTGAGATAGAGGGTGCCGGCCCGGTCGAGGGCGCCATTGCGCTGGATGACCAGCGCCGGCTTGCCAGCGACCTTCAGCAGTGACGGGAACTGCGGCGTGGCCCCGTTGAAGGCGGGTGTGCCCGCGCCGCGCCCGAAGGCGACCCGTTCGCCGAGCAGCGCGGGCCGCGTTTTCTCGGCCCCGTCGATCTGGAGATTGTTGTTGGCATCCCAGACGGTGCGGACGACGTGCGCGGCGGTGTCGAAGACCACCAGCACGTTGTGTCCGCGCGCGATGGCGTCGGCGCGCGCCGCGAGCATGGCGCTGGTGATCGTCCGGGCCGCGCCGTCCACCTGCGATCGTTCCACGCGCAGACGCGGCAACGCCAGACCGCCGAGGACAGCGACCATGACGATGACGATCAACAGTTCGATGAGGGTGAAGGCGCGACGCATCCAGGCGGTAGGGACGAGGCGGGCAAGCAGTCTGCTGTTGTGACGATGAAGGTCAGGCCATGTAACAGCACCGCCGGGCGCGATTTCGTTTATATGAATTTTCCTTAATTTTCTTAAATCGTTTTTCTGCAATAAGTTACCATCAAATGGAATTTTTTTAAGTCGTTTCCAATCAACATCTTCCTCAAACAGGAATTGTCACACATCGGCGGCACACTCCGTCATTGGTCAGACGTTTTGTCCCCGACCTTCCTTCATGCCTCGATCCACGCGACGACGCGGGTTCACGCTCGTACAAATGCTGGTCGTGATCGCCATCATGGGCGCGATCATGTTTCGCGTCGCGCCCACGATCACCGAGCTCAAGCGCCGCAGCGCGCTGCGCGCTGCGCGCGCAGAACTGATCGCGGCGTTCTCGGCCGCGCAGGAAGCCGCGATGCAGAAGGGCAAGACCGCGACGCTGACGATCAGCAACAACAGCATCACGGTGCGCGCGCTGAGCGGACTGACGGGCAATACGGTGACGGTGCTGGGGCCGATCCGGTTCACGGATTTTGGTGCGACGCTGTCGCCGCTCTCGCCGGCGCCCTCGGCGCTGAGCTTCGATGCACGCGGGTTGGTCACGCCGGCCACGACGTCGACGAACAGCTATGTGGTGACGGTGGCGGGCGGCGCCGATACGGTGTGCGTCTCGGGTGGCGGACTCGTGCTGCCGAAGGGGTGCGTGCTGTGACCCGTGCCCGTCGCGGTGTGTCGCTGATCGAAGTGCTGATCGCCTGTGTGCTGCTCACGGTTGCCGTGATGGGGATCGTGGGCGCTGCCACCGGCATCAGCAAGCAATCGGGGAGCAGCCGGCGGCAGATCCAGGCAGCCGGGATGGCCCAGAAGCGACTCGACTCGCTGCGCAGCCTGCCGTGCGGCAGCATGACGAGCGGTACCGTGACCCGGCAGGGGATCACGCAGACGTGGACCGTCAGCGGCTCGGGCAACACGCGAAGCATCGTCCTGCAGATGACGTTGCCGCGCCTCACCAATCCCGTCACCTACCGGACGCTCGTGCCATGCGTGTGATCACGCCGCGTCCGCTCGTCCGCGCCCGCCGAGGTTTTACGCTCTCGGAGCTGATGGTCACCGTCGTGATCCTCGGCCTGCTGGGGACGGCGGTGGCGAACATGATGCTCAAGCAGCAGCGCTTCTATCAGCGCACGAACGAAGAGATGACGGTGCGCCGCAATCTGCGGAAGGCGCTGGCCATGCTGCCGACGGAACTGCAGGGCATTTCGTCACCAGGCGGCGACGTCAGTGCCTTCTCGGCGAGCGCGATCACCTTCCACAGTGTGCTGGGCAGTTCGCTGATCTGCGCCAAAGGCAGCTCCACCCAGATCGATGTCCCACCCGTGAACACGTCACGGACCACGACATCGAACTGGTACACGTTGCCGGCGGTGGGCGACACGGTGTTCGCGCTCCGCAACGATTCCTCGGGCGTGGACGGCGATTACTGGAGCGCGCATCGGATCACGGCGGTGGCGTCGAGCGCGGCATACTGTGCCGGCTCGGTGTACAGCGACTCGACCCTCGACGCGAGCAAGCTGCGCTATCGGTTCACGCTGACCCCAGTGCTGCCGGATTCGGTGGGGGTGGGCGCCGCGCTGCGTTTCGTCCGCAGCGCCCGCTACTCGCTGACCCAGGCCGGCTCGGGGAACTGGTACATCAACCGCGCCGAGCAGGTGGGCGGGGCGTGGCAGGCGAACGTGCCGGTGGCGGGGCCGTTCGTTGCGCCGGGTCTCAATGGCAGCGGCGGAATGGTGTTCGCGTACTTCGACTCGACCGGCACCGCCACGACGACCGCGTCACGCATCGCGCGCATCGATGTGCAGCTGCGCGCGCAGGGCAACAGCAGTTCCGGCACCGCAGGCATGGGCGTCTCGAGCACCTCGGTGCGCGACTCGGTGTCGATCGGCATAGCGATCCGGAATCGGCGATGAATATCCCGCACCCTCCCCGTCCGGCGCCGACGCCGGACGCCGTCCCCTCGCGACGCGCTCGCCGCGGCTCCGCACTCGTGCTCGTGCTGGTCGCGATGGTGGTGCTGCTGGTGCTCTCGAGCGCGGCGATGTTCGGCACCATGCAGGAGCTCCGTACGAGCCGGACGCTCGCCGTGCAGCAACGCGCCCAGGCGGTCGCGGAGTACGGTATGACCAATCAGCTGGCGAACTGGCCGGCCAATCGCAGCGCGATGGCCAATGGCGCGATCGATTCGTCGGTCGTGGTCGTGCAGACGGGCGATACGGCGCGGGTTCGCGTCCAACGGCTCAACAGCAAGACCTACAACATCGTGTCGATCGGCCGGGCGGCCATCGGCAACGGGCTGCTCGAAGCGCAGCGGCAGACGAGCCTGCTCGTGCGCACGAGCGGCGGGGGCAATTTCAAGCCGCTCGGGCTCATGACCATGAACGATGAGCTCGAAGTGCAAGGATCCGCACTGGTGGACGGGCGCAACACGGCACCACCGGGATGGACCGACTGCGCCGCGTATCCCACGAGTGATACCACCGCCATCAGCTACGATCCGACCGCGCAGATCCAGGTGCAGAAGAAGAACCAGACGATCGGCGGGGTCACAGCGAATCCACTCGCCGGGAATCCGAATACCTACAACGATATCGGCGGCGAAACGTGGGCCGCGCTTGCCGCGCGCGCGGGGATCAAGGTGTCGGGCAATCTCAATCCGACGCCGGTTGGATCGGCGACCTCCTGCACGATGTCGTCGAGCAACTGGGGCGAGCCATGGCGTGGCAATGGCACGGTGACCGGCTGTCAGAGCTACTTCCCGATCATCTACTCGGCGGGCGATCTCGACGTGCAGGGCAACGGCCGTGGTCAGGGCATCCTGATCGTGGATGGTCGCCTGCGCATCCGCGGCAATTTCGAGTTCTATGGGCTGGTGCTCGTCGGCGAGCGGTTCGAAATGGAAGGGGCGTCGGAGATCTACGGTGCCGTCATGGTGAAGGCGCCGACCAATGAAGACTCCAAAGTGATTGGCAACGCGACGCTGCGCTTCAGCCACTGCGCGTTGGGCAAGGCGGCCAGCGCGCTGGGCGGTGGCACGGTGTCGCGCACGAAGGCGCGGAGCTGGGCGCAGATCTACTGAGTGTGATCTGCGCCCGGCCCTTCGCGGCTAGGTGTTCGATTCCTCCATCTCGCGGGCGTGCTCCGCGATGATCTTCTGGGCGGCCTCGTGGGGCACCTGCTCATAGCCGCTGAAGCGGCGCACGAAGGTGCCGAAGCCGTGGGTGAGGGAGAAGAGCTGCGTGGCGTAGAGATGCAGCTCGCTCTGTGGCACGACGGCGCGAATGACGGTCCGATCGCCGTCGGTGTCCGTCCCGAGAATGCTGCCGCGCCGCCCTGAGAGATCGCCCATCACGTCGCCCAGGAACGCATCGGGGACGGTGATCTCGAGATG
>JBDHVK010000073.1:0-19119 GCA_039809645.1 Gemmatimonas sp. | reverse complement strand
GCCCTGCAACAGATCGTGTCGCGGGGCGTCGATCCGCTCGATCCCCTCGTGGTGAGTGTGACGCAGTTCGTCGCCGGGACCACGTTCAATGTGATCCCCAACAGCGCGTATCTCGCCGGTACGGTGCGCACCTTCGATGCAGAGCTCCGCCGCACGGTTCCAGCCCAGATGGAGCGGCTGGTTGCCGGCATCACCAGCGCGTTCGGAGCCACCTACGACTTCTCGTACGAACACGGGTATCGCCCGGTGGTGAACGATCCGACGCTCACCGCGCGGTTGTGCGAGGTGGTCCGGCGCACCTTCGCCGAGCAGACGCTGGTGGAGCTCCGCCCCACGATGGGCGGAGAGGACTTCTCCGCGTATCAGCAGAAGGCGCCGGGCGTGTTCGCGTTCGTGGGCGCCGGCAATGTCGCCAACGGCATCGTGCATCCGCATCACCATCCGAAGTTCCAGATCGACGAGCGTTCGCTCGCGATCGGGCTGCGCTATCTCACGGCAGCCGCGCTCGACCTGCTGCACGCCTGACGCGTGCGCTGGCATCGTTTGCTGGCCCTGATTCCGGCGGCCGCGCTGCTCGGCGCGCCGTGGATCGCCGACCGCGTCGAGCCCAAGCTCGCCGGCATGCCGTTCCTGCTGGCGTGGATCGTCGCCTGGGTACTGCTCGCGTCGGTGACCATGGGAATCATTGGTTGGCTCGACGGCCGCGCCGAGCGCGGTCGCTGATCAGCGCGCCGTGTCATCGGCCGTCATTGCCCTGGGCATTCTTGGCGCCACGCTGCTGCTGGCGTTCGGCATCGCGTGGCGTGCGCGCGGCGCCACCAGCCTCGAGGAGTGGACGGTGGGCAGCCGGGGATTCGGCTCCGTGCTCGTCTTCGTGCTGCTGGCCGGTGAGATCTACACCACCTTCACCTTCCTCGGTGGCAGCGGCTGGGCCTACGGACGGGGAGCGCCGGCGTTCTACATCCTCGCGTATCCCACGGTCGCGTATCTGAGCTCGTATTTCCTGCTGCCCGCCATCTGGGAGCGCGGCACGCGGTGGCGTGTGCTCACGCAACCCGAGTATTTCGCGCGCGCCTACGACAGCGCGCTCCTTGGCCGCGTGGTCGCCCTTGTTGGCGGCGCGGCGCTCGTCGCGTATCTCGTCCTGCAGCTCAAGGGGCTGGGCATCATCGTCTCCGAAACGAGTTACGGTGCGGTCGGCGCCTCGACGGCGATCGTGCTCGGCCTCACGATCGTGGTGAGTTACGTGATGCTGTCGGGCGTCCGCGGCTCGGCGCTCACCGCAGCGCTCAAGGACGTGCTCGTGCTGGTGTGCGTGATCGGATTGGGCATCGCCCTCCCGGCCAAGCTCCACGGTGGCATCGGTCCGATGCTCGATCGCCTGACCAGCGAACGCCCGACGTTTCTGCTGCTTGGCGACACCGGACTGTCGCGGACCTGGTTTGCGAGCACGACGCTGCTCACGGCGCTCGGCTTCTATCTGTGGCCGCACACCTTCGGATCATTGTTCACGGCCCGCGATGCCCGGGTTTTCCGACGGAACGCGGCGATCATGCCGCTCTATCAGGTCGTGTTGCTCTTCGTGTTCTTCGTGGGCTTTGCGGCCACGCTGTCGATGCCGGGCCTCACCGGACCCGATGCCGATCTCGCGCTGCTGCGCATCACCCGCCGCGAGTATGGCCCGTGGGTCGTGGGATTCGTTGGCGCGGCGGGCGCACTCACCGCGCTCGTGCCCGCGTCGATCATCCTGACCGCGGCCTCCACGGTGCTGGCGCGCCTGCTGCGCCACGCCACCGACGATGGCGCCCGCGGTGTCACCACCGCACGCCTCATGGTGCCCGTCGTCGCGGCGGTCGCGCTGTTCTTCACCTTCCGCGGCGGCTCCACGATCGTCGCGCTGCTGCTGATGGCGTACAGCCTCGTCACCCAGCTCGCGCCCGCCCTCTTCGCGTCACTCTGGGCCCCCGGCCGCGTCAGCGCCTCCGGCGCCATCGCCGGCATCCTGATCGGCGAGCTCGTCGTAGCTCTCGTGACCATCACGAACATCGACCTCGCGACCTTCTTCCCGCTCTGGCCGCGCTGGATCACCGACACCAACGTCGGCTTCGTGGCGCTGCTGCTGAATGCGCTCACGATGATCCTGGTCAGCGTCGCCACCGCGCGGCGCACGGCGCACTGACGTCCAACTGACTACCACGGACACTACCGGAGTACACGGACACCGCCACGGAGACTGCCACTGCGTTCGTTGTTGCTGAGCTCCGTGGCAGAGTCCGCGAAATCCACGGTGTCCGTGGTGATCAGTGGGCGAACTTTCCTGATCGTCGACCTACGCCACCGCGCGCGGAAACCCGCGCGTATCCTCGAGAGCCTCCGCCACGCACACGCGATGGCCGTCGGGATCCTCGAGCTCGAACTCGACCTGACCAGCGGGCATGATCTCGGGCCCGCGCACGAGCGGCGTCGTACGACGCGCATGATCGAGCAGTTGCGTGAGCTCGCCACCGCTCAGACGGATGTACACATCCCAGTCGTAGGTGCGGAACGCGATCGGGGTGCCGGGCGCGATCCGACGGAGCATCAGCTCAGTGCCGTCGCGGCGAAGAATGCACGACTCGGGGACGACATCGACCGGCAGGGGATCGGCGGCGAAGCCGAGATGGTCACGATACCAGGCCAGACTGCGCGCGACGTCGGCGACGCGCAGCACGGGTATGATTGAAGCGAAGTACGGCATGGCGCTTCAATACCTGCGTGTGAGGATTGGTGCCAGTCAGATCTCTGTGACACGTTGCGGTGTCAACCAACCCTGACAGCGACCTATGCGCGCGCGGACAGCTTGAGCCCCACGATCCCCGCCACGATCAAACCCATCGACAGCAGCCGTCCCACCTCACGACTCTCGCCGTACAGCCACATCCCCACGAGCGCGGTGCCCACCGCGCCGATGCCGGTCCAGACCGCGTAAGCTGTGCCCACCGGCAGCGACCGCAGCGCCTGTGCGAGACCATAGAAGCTCGCGATCATCGCGACCACGGTGCCCGCCGCGAGCGCGGGTTTGCGAAAACCGTCACTCGCCTTGAGACCGATCGCCCAGACCACCTCGAGCAGCCCCGCGCCAACCAGCCAGAGCCAGGCGCGCGTCATGGCGCGCCCGCGGCCGACGGAAGCCAGCGCAGAAGGAAGCTGCGGGTGTTCTCTCCCATCACCTTGGCCACGTCGTCCTGAGACATGCCAGCGGCGAGCAGGGCATCGGTGATCGCGCCGACACCGCGCGTGTCCCATGGGGTGCGCGTGGCGCCGTCGAAGTCCGAACCCAGCGCAATGTGCTCCACACCCGCCACCTCGGCGGCATGACGGATGGCCTTCACGATGTTCTCGAGCGTCGGCTCGCAGATCGCACCGTCCCAGTAACCGATGCCCACCAGCCCACCGTTCGCGGCGATCGCGCGCAACTGCTCGTCGGTCAGGTTGCGGGGTCCCGGGCATGTTGCCGCCACGCCGGTGTGCGAGACGACCACCGGGCGCGTCGCCATGGCGAGCACTTCCTGAATGACCTGCGTGCTCGAGTGCGCGAGGTCCACCAGAATGCCCTTCTGCTCCATGTGCTGCACCACCTGCCGGCCGAGTGGCGTCAAACCCCCATGCGTCACTCCATGCGCGCTCGCCGCCACTTCGTTGTCGAAGAAGTGCACCAGCCCCATCATGCGGAACCCGTCATTGAAGAGGACGTCCACGTTCTCGAGCTTGCCGTCGAGTGCGTGCAGCCCTTCGATGGCGAGCAGCGCACCGACCTGCGCCGGATCGCCGTTGCGCCGCTGCATGAACGCGGCCAGCGTGTCGCGCGACGTGATCAGCGTGAGCGCCCCGCCGGACCGCAGCACCGCATCGTGCAACCGCTCCGCCTGATAGCGCGCCCGCGCCGTCAGGCTCGTGCGCGTCGCACTCGGCCACCGCTGCGCCAACGCCAGCAACGTGATGTTGTCGGTCTCGCCGGTGTTGTGATCGTAGTTCATCCCGCGCGGCGTCTTCGTCACGACACTGAAGACCTGAAGCGCCACATGTCCCTCCTGCAGTCGCGGCACATCCACATGGCCGTGCGACGCCCTCACGAGCGGATCACGCCCCCACAGCAGCTGATCCGCGTGGAGGTCAGCCACGAAGAGCCGGCGATGCAGCGCCGATCCCTTCGGGGACAGCGTGGGCGGCGTGTCGTTCACCACCGTGTTCATCCGGCGATCGACCACGGCGGGCACCACGGTGTGAAAGATCACGACCGCGGCGACGAGTGTTACGACCACGCCGATCAGCAGCTTCTTCATCAGGGGAGCCGGAAAAGGTCAGCGCAGGCCACGCGGCATCGGATCACCGCTCATCTCGCGCGGGTTGGGCAGTTCGGCCTTCACGCCCTCGGCGCGGAAGACCCCGCAGCGATCCATACGATCTCTCGAGCGGGCATCGATCGTGTCAGGCAGCGGCGACCGATCGACACGCATCGTATCGAGGCGATTGCGCGCGTACGCATACCGCTCGACGCACAGCTGCTGCATGCGCTCGATTCGCGCAAGTCGATCGAGCCCCACGTCGGTCGCGCGGCGCAGGAAGAACCACGTTCCGATCGCCAGTGCCACGGCACCGACGACACTCAGGACAGCCCCAACGGGCGGTTTCTCAGCCATTCCGAAATGTCGTCTAGCCGATCGTCCGCAGGAACCGCGGCGCCTTCCGCGCCTTCGTGGCCTGCTCGAAGGCGTAGCCGAACGCCAGCAGCCTGGCCTCGGTCCAGGCGAGCCCGGTGAAGCTGATGCCCAGCGGGAGCTCGCTGGTGTAGCCCATGGGCACCGTCAGCGAGGGATACCCCGCCACGGCCGCCACCGACGTGTTGCCGCCGCCGAAGTGATCGCCGTTGACGAGGTCCGTGGTCCACGACGGACCGTTGGATGGCGCCACGATGGCGTCGAGCGTCTGCTGCGCGAAGAGCGCGTCGAGCCCCTCCGTGCGGGAGAGCCGGCGGCAGGTGGCCAGCGCCTCGACATAGGTGCGATCGGACAGCGGCCCGCGCGCCTCCGACTGCTCGAAGATCTCCTGCCCGAACCACGGCATCTCGCGCGCGGCGTCGTTGCGGTTGAACGCGATCAGCGCCGAGAGCGTCCGGTGCTTCACAGTGCTGCCGCGACTTGCGAGATACGCGTTGAGGCCGTCCTTGAACTCGTACTGCAGCACGATGTTCTCGGCGTCGTCATACTTGCCCACATTCGGCACGGTGACCGGATCGATCAGCACCGCGCCGGCGCGCCGAAGCGCGTCGAGCGCCTGCTCGAAGACGGCATCGACCTTGGCATGAAAGCCTGCGAGGTTGCGGGCCACGCCAATGCGCGCTCCCCTGAGCGCGTCCGGCCGAAGACCGCTGAGATAGTCGGGGACAGTCGCCGGCGCAGCCTGCGTGGCCGCGTCGCGCGCGTCACGTCCGGCAATCGCCTGCAGCACGAGCGCCGTATCACGCACCGTGCGACACATGGGCCCCGCCGTGTCCTGCGATGCGGAAATGGGGATGATGCCCGCGCGACTCACCAACCCCACCGTTGGCTTGAGCCCCACGATGCCGCCGATGGCGCTCGGGCAGATGATCGACCCATCGGTCTCGGTGCCGATCCCGATCGTCGCCAGATTCGCCGCGATGGCGGTCCCGCTTCCGCTGCTCGAGCCGCACGGATTGCGATCGAGCACGTAGGCATGCTTCACCTGCCCGCCCCGGGCGCTCCAACCGCTCGACGAGTGCGTGCTTCTGAAGTTCGCCCATTCGGACAGATTCGTCTTCCCGATGAGCACCGCGCCCGCCTCGCGCAGCTTCTCCACCACGAACGAATCCTTCGGCGCGGGCGCCCCCACCAACGCGAGCGAGCCCGCCGTGGTCTGCATCTTGTCGGCGGTGTCGAAATTGTCCTTCACGAGCACGGGGATGCCATGTAGCGGGCCACGCACCTTCCCCGCCTGGCGCTCCGCATCGCGCTCCGCAGCAATCGCGAGGGCATCGGGATTGACCTCGATCACACTCCGCAGCGTGGGCCCGGCCTTGTCGATCCCGGCAATGCGCGTGAGATACGCCTGCGTCAGCGCACGACTGGTGAGCGTGCCCTTCGCCATCCGCGCCTGCAGATCAGCGACGGTGGCCTCCTCGAACGCGAACGCTGTCGCCGGCTGCCCGGCGACACCTTCGACGGGGCGTTCATTGCGCGGACGCATCATCATGCCGGCGCCAAGTGCGCCCATCGTGCCTACAAAGTCGCGTCTCTCCATCGCTGCACCATCACGTGTTGGTCAGGTTCTGTTGTGCCTGATGTGCGGAGGGGCGGAGCATCGGGGAAACGGAGGCGCGCGCATGTACTGCTCCGTTGCTTCGTGACTCCGCCGCTCCGCAGATCAGGCCCAACGGTCTATCAGATCAAGCCAGGTCACACCGCCGCCAGCGCGAGCGCGAGATCCGCCATCAGGTCGCGTGCGTCTTCCAATCCGACGCTCATACGGATGAAACCCTCGCTCACCACATCGCCACCCCAGCGGGCGCGGCGTTCGGCGCTGGTGTGGAGACCGCCGAAGCTCGTCGCTTCGTACACCAGTTCACTCGTCGCAAAGAACCGCGCGGCCGCGTCGGCGTTCGCGAGTTCGAAGCTCAGCACACAGCCGAAGTGCGACATCTGCCGGGCGGCAATTGCATGCGACGGATCGTCAGGGAGTCCCGGGTAGCGGACGCCGGTGACCTTCGGATGATCGGCGAGGAACTCCGCGACGGCCATCGCGGTGCGACATTGCTGCATGAGCCGTACGTGCAACGTCCCGAGGGAGCGATGCGCGAGCCACGCTTCCATCGGGCCGGGGATCACGCCCATCCGTGTACGCCACGTACGCAGCGCTTCGGCGCGTGCCGCGTCCTTCACCGCCACGTGACCCAGCACCAGATCGGCGTGCCCCGTCATTGCCTTCGTATCGGACACGACGCAGACATCCGCGCCGAGCGACAGCGGTTGCTGCAGCAGTGGAGTGG
Source organism: Gemmatimonas sp. (assembly GCA_039809645.1). Lineage (GTDB taxonomy): Bacteria > Gemmatimonadota > Gemmatimonadetes > Gemmatimonadales > Gemmatimonadaceae > Gemmatimonas. The sequence continues at coordinate 12,077 of JBDHVK010000073.1, read as the reverse complement.
CCGTGGTGTTGTCGACGACGACCAGCGCGCCCTTCGCGTGCGCGAGTTCGGCCAGGGCCGTGATGTCACACACATCGAGTTGCGGATTCGTCGGCGTCTCGAGCCAGAGCAACGACAGGCTGCCGGCCGGCTGTGCATCGATCACGCGCACCAGCGCGTCGCCGGCCGTCGGTGCCTGTACCACGTGCAGGTTCTGCTGCGCGAACCACGCGCCGGCGAAATCCTGCGTCGCCATGACGCGCGTCGTGTAGTAGCTCTCGCTCGGCATCACCACCGTACTGCCCGGGGTGGCCAGCGTCGCCAGCACGGCCGCGGTGGCCGCCATGCCACTCGGAAAGAGCAGGCACGGGCCACCTTCGAGCTCCGCAAGGGCCTGTTCGTAGGCCGACCACGTCGGATTGTCGAAGCGCCCGTAGGTGAACCGCGAATTCGCGGGATCGCCCGGTGCATGATACGGCGCGGCGAACACCGGCCCCGGGAGGTACGGCGTGCCCGGCGTGGCGTCGGGAAGGCCCGCGCGCACGACGCGGGTGGCGGGTTGCCAGAAGGTCTCGGTGCCGCGGTGCGGAGTGTTCCTGGCGTCGCTCATCTCAGACCACCGACGGATAGGTCGCGTCGTCGAGCGCCGTGGCTTCCTCGATGAGCATCACCGGAATGCCGTCCTGGACCCGATACGCCAGACGGTCGGTGCGGCACACCAGCACCTCCGATGGGGCGGTGTGGTAGGTGAGGGCGCCCTTGCACTTGGGGCAGACGAGAATCCGGAGGAGTTCAGGTGCGAGCGGCATACGATCAGGACGGACGGTGATGCTGCGGGGCATCGGCGGTGAACGTCAGCTTGGGACCGCCGAGGAGTTCGATGCAATACGGGACCGCCGGCCATACGGCGCGCAGGCACTCTTCGATCGCTGCGGGCTTGCCGGGCAGGTTGATGATCAGCGATTGCCCGCGCGAGCCGGCGATCTGCCGCGACAGGATGGCCGTGGGCACGGTGCGCACCGACACCGCGCGCATCTGCTCGCCGAAGCCGGGGAGCAGACGGTCGCAGACGGCCACCGTGGCTTCGGGGGTGACATCGCGCGGCGCGGGGCCGGTTCCGCCGGTCGTCACGATAAGCGGGCACCGCACCACGTCGGCGAGTTCGCGCAACGCCGCTTCGATGGCCGGCTGCTCATCGGGGACGAGGCGATAGGCCGGCGTCCACGGCGTCGCGATCCAGCGCGCATAGACGCCTTCGATCGCCGGTCCGGATTTGTCCTCGTACACCCCGGTCGAGGCGCGATCCGAAATGGTGACGATGCCGAGGGGAAGGCGATCCGCCATGCCAAGCGAAGACGACATCCCGTAAGGTAGCTTCCCCAGCATGCCCGCGCCTCGCCCGCTGACGCTCCTGATTGGCCTGGCCGTCACTGTCGCAGTGGCCAGCGCCGCTGCACCCGGTGGGACCCGACAGCCGCCGATCGCCGCCTCGCCGCCGGTCGGCGCGGACACGCCGGCGTTGGTGCTGCGGCATGATCCCGCCAACGCGGCGCACCTCTCGGCCGCCGACGGCCGGCTCTCCGTCCGATTCCGCACGAACGCCGGTCGCGTGACGGCCGCGATCCTCGACGCGCAGGGCGCGACCGGTGTCATGCAGCGACAGTTTCGATCCCGCGGTGAGGAGGTGTGGCGTGGGACACTGCCGCTGGGCACGTCCTCGTATCGCATTCGCGTCACCACCGCGGCGGGCGTTCGCACGTTTGGGCCATTCACGGTGCCAGGCGGTGTCTTTCGGTCGGTGGCGTGGGTGGGGCGCAGCGTAGGTTACCAGATCTTTCCGGAGCGCTTCCAGAACGGCGACCCGTCGAATGATTCGCTCACGCTCAGCACCGATGAGCACCGGTTCATGCCGCAGTGGGCGACCCCGCAGCTGCGACCCTGGCGCGGCGCACCGGTCACCGAGCAGCTCTGCTGTCATGAGTACTTCGGCGGCGATCTCGCCGGCATCACGCAACGGCTCGATTCCCTGCGCGCGATGGGGGTCACCATGCTCTACCTCAACCCGATCTTCAGCTCGGGAAGCGCGCACGGGTACGACACGTACGACTACCTGCAGGTCGAGCCGAGCTTTGGCACCGACACCACGCTTCGCGCCCTGCTCGATGCCGCGCATGCGCGCCGCATGCACGTACTCTTCGACTTCGTGCCGAACCACGTGGGCCTCGGCTTTCCGCGCCTTCAGGACGCTGTGCGCACCGGTCCCACGAGTCCGTCGTGGAACTGGTTCACCTTCACTGTGCCCGCCGCGCAGATCCAGATCGGCAACCCCGCGCACTACGCGACCTTCGCCGGCAGCGGCGCGATGCCCAAGCTCAACACCACCAATCCCGAGGTGATGCGCTATCTCCTGCAGGTTGCGCGCACCTGGATGCAATTCGGCTTCGACGGCATTCGCGTCGACGTGCCGAATGAACTCCCGAACGCCGCCGCCTTTGCGCGCGCGTTGCGTGAAACGGTGAAGGGCGTGAACCCCAACGCCTATCTCGTCGGTGAGATCTGGGATCGCGCACCGTCGTGGGTGCAGGGTGATCAGTACGACGCGCTGATGAACTACGCCGTAGGGCAGGCGATCGTGGAACCGTTCGTCAAAGGCACGATGAGCGGCCGCGATGCCGCCGATCAGCTCGCGCAGCTCTTCACGGAGTACCCGGAGGCGTCCACGGCAATGGCGTTCAACGTAATCGCCACCCACGACACACCCCGCCTCCTCACCAAACTCGGCGCCGGCCCTCTCGGAAACACGCCGTCGCGCGAAGTGCTCGCGCGCCAGCAGCTCGCCAGCGCCCTGCTCTTCGCGCTCCCCGGCGTCCCGCTCACGTTCCAGGGCGACGAGTGCGCCTTCACCGGCGCCATGAACGAGAATCGATATCCGGTCCAATGGGAGCAGTGCAGCAGCGCCATGCGCGCGTACTACTCGCAGCTGGCCGCACGGCGAACCGGCACCCCCGCGCTCACCACGAGCGCCCTGCGCATCGCCACCACCGGGGAGCATCTCCTCGCATTCGTCCGAGGCGAACCCGGCCCCGGCGAGGTCCTGGCGATCTTCAACGCCGGCCCCTCTCCAGTCTCATACACGATCCCCGCCGGCCGCTGGATCAATCTCCAATCTCAACAGCCCACCGCGAGGCAGGTGACAATCCCCCCCATCTCACATCTCCACATCCAACGCCGCTAGCCCGAAGTATGCGCTCGAAGTATGCGCCCCAAGTATGCGCCCCAAGTTTGCGCCCCACATATGCGCCCCACGTGTGCGCTCCAAGTATGCGCCCCAAGTATGCGCCCCACATATGCGCCCCACATATGCGCCCCACGTATGCGCCCCACGTGTGCGCTCCACGTATGCGCAGTCCCCTACCTCAACCGATATCCCACCCGCAACGTCAGCGGCCACTCAATACCCACCGTCTCCCCCTCGCCCCACGCCTCCGCAAGCGCCGCTTCGAACGGGGCCAGCGGATCCTGCCCCGACAGCGCCCGGCACCGGGTCACTGCCGACCATGTGTTGAGATAGCCGAGCAGCTGCCCACGCGTCCACTCGGCCGTCATCCGAAACCACGGCGCCTCGAGTGAGCCAAAGGGGAACGGCAGCATCGCGTAGTGATCATCCACATGCCGTCGTTCAGGTGGCCACCACGGATGCACCAGACGATCGAGATCATTCACGAGCGCGCCCACGCGGGCGTTCGCGGGCGTGAACATCAGCGAGTACGTCCACTCGGCAATGACGCCGCCCGGCACGAGCACGCGCTTCGCCTCGGCGTGAAACGCCTCCACATCGAACCAGTGCAGCGCCTGCGCGACGGTGATGAGCGAAACCGACGCATCGGGAATCCCGCTCAGATGTGCCGGCGCGGTTCGATATTCCACGCGCGCGTGCGGCGTGGCCGCTTCGATCTGCTGCGCGTTGAGGTCGGTGGCGACGATGCGTTCGAAGTGATCGGCGAGGGCGATGCTTGCCTGTCCCGAGCCACAGCCGGCATCCCACGCCAACGTTCGCGTGGGCACCTGCGTGGCAAGCCAGGCAAAGAGGGCGCTCGGGTACGTCGGACGAAACGCGGCATACCCGCGGGCGACGACCCCGAAGTGATCGCCGCGCGCCGCATTTTGTGTATCGCCTCCCGGCTCGCCGGTCACCGGAGCGTCACCCGACGTTCACTTGGGGGTCATGCCCGCGCAGCTCGCGGCGCCGGGCGCATCGGGCGCGCCGAACGAGGCCCGCACCACCTGAGTCGGCTGACCGTTCGCGGCGGGCGTCACGACGAACATCGTGGCGTAGCTCGCGTCGCAGATATCCGGCAGCTTGGGGCCACCCAGCGCGGTGACGATGGCCGGAACGGTATTGCTGTGCCCCACCACGAGCACCACGCCTTTCGCCTTCATCACCGCTTCCGCCACCGACTTCACATGCGACGCGTCGAGTCCGATGACCGTCGGCGTCACGCCGGCGCGTTTGGCGACGACTGCGGCAGTTTCGGCCGTGCGCTTCCGCGCCGAGACGATGATCGTGGTGGGCGTGGTGTTGGTGAGCGCCTCCGCGAGCGCCTGCGCTCGGGCCACGCCGGCGTCGCTCAGCGAAGGATCATCGGCCGGTGTCGGCTGCTTCTCGCCATGTCGCACGAGCACCACCAACGACGGCTGTGCACTGGCGCGGGTCGGCATGACCGCCGCCCCGGTGAACACCACGATCGCGCTCACCGCGCGAGTCAGCGTGCGATGCCACTTCGATCCGGTCACGCCATGCTCCTTCGCCCGCCGCAACGAGCGCCAGATGTCAGGAGCGGGATCGACTCGTCGAACCCGCTCCGGCAATGATCAAGATGAGTCCGGCCGCCACGCCAACGCCCCCCATCCACGGCGGAACGCGACGTTGCTCCTTCACTGACGCTTCGAGCGGCCCGACCTTCATCACATCACGATCGGTCGTGATGCTGAAGCCTTGCACGAGAATGTAGCCGCCAGCGAGCACGAGCAGGACACCGAGAATCATCAGGACGCGCATATCCGGGCCGGGTTGAGGTCGGAACCCCAACGCGCATGGGCGGTGCCACCGCGAACGGTCGAGTTCGCCTGTGCGCCGACGCGGTCAGCGCTCCGCCCGCTCCTGATCGAGCAGCACCCGCTTCCGCTCGAGCCCCCACCGGTAACCGCCAAGCGACCCATCCGCCCGGAGTGCGCGGTGACAGGGGACCAGCACCGCAAGGCGATTCGCTCCGCACGCCGTCCCAACCGCCCGCACGGCCTCCGGATGTCCGATCTCGGCCGCGATCTCGCCGTAGCTCACCACGCGTCCTGGCTTCACGCTCAACAGAAAGCGCCAGACCTTGATCTGAAACGCCGTCCCCCGGAGATCCAGCGGCAGTTCCGGCCGCGGGGCGCGTTCCACCACATGGGCATCGAGCGCCGCCATCCAGGCATCGAGCGGCTCGCGCGCCGCCTCACCGGCGGGCACGAGCGTGGCGCGCGGAAACTCGCGGCGCAACCGCGCCACCAGGTCGGGCTCGTCGTCGCCGAACTCCACCAGGCACACGCCGCGCTCCGTAGCGGCCATGAGCAACTGCCCAAATGCCGTCGCGCGTACCGCCCAGGTGATCGTCTCGCCGGCGCCACCCGCGCGATACGCACTGGGTGTCATGCCAAGCCCACCCGTCACCTGTTCGTATACACGGCTCGTGGAGCCATAGCCCGCCTCGTACGTGGCATCGAGCACCGCGTCGCCGTCGCGCAGCCGGTCCTTGAACCGCTCGAGGCGAATGGCGGCATGATACGCCTTCGGGCTGACGCCCATTACCGCGGCGAACGTGCGCTGCAGGTGATGCGGGCTCATGGCCGCCTCGCGCGCCAGCTGCGCCAGCGAAAGCGGCTCGCCGGCATGCGCCGCGATATGGGCGGCCAGTCGCTCCATGCGGGCGACGATATCGGGGGCAGGCGTCGTGGTCATTCGTGGCTCTCGCTGAATGTGGCGTGATACGGCTGGGACCGTGAGTGGGCTGGGCCGGCTGTGCGTCGCTCGAGTGTTCCCCCTTCGCACATCAGGCCCGGCGATCTCCCCACACACAACACCATCCGACGCGCCCGGACGCTCCGAATCGTGCGGAGTTGCCCCACCCGGTGAAGATTTCCTGCACCCGCCACACCCGACCCAAGCCAAGCCCATGATGCGCCGTCTCGCCGCCCTCCTGCTGGGCCTCCCCGCGCTCCTGCCGGCGCAGTCGTCGAAGGCGCCGACGCCCGCGTTCCGTGATCCGGATCGCATCGTGAAACTCCGCCGCGCGATGCCCGCCGTCGACTCCATCATGCGCGCCTTCGCCGAACGCAGCCGCGTGCCGGGCATCGCGTACGGTGTGATCGTCGACGGACAGTTGCTCCACGTCGCCGCAGTGGGGTTGCGCGAGGTCCCGAGCAAGGCGGCGGTCGATACGAGCACGGTCTTCCGCATCGCGTCGATGACCAAGAGCTTCACGGCGCTCGCCATTCTGCAGCTGCGCGACGCCGGCAAGCTCTCGCTCGATGATCCCGCCGAGAAGTACGTGCCGCAAATGAAGTCGCTCGCGTATCCCACCAGCGATGCACCGCGCATCACCATCCGGCACCTGCTCTCGCACTCGGCGGGCTTCCCGGAGGACAATCCCTGGGGAGACCAACAGCTCGCGCGCACCGACGCCGAACTCTCGGCGATGATCGCCAAGGGCATCCCCTTTTCCAACGCGCCCGGCATCGCCTACGAGTACTCGAACTTCGGCTTCGCAATCCTCGGACGCGTCGTGGTGAACGTGAGCGGCATGCCGTATGCGCGTTATGTGCGTGAGAAGATCCTGCTGCCGCTGGGCATGACGTCCACGACGATGGAAGCGCGCACCGTGCCCGCCGCACGGCTCGCGCACGGCTATCGCCTGCAGGACGGTCAATGGCTCGAGGAGCCCGCCCTCCCCGATGGCTCGTTCGGTTCCATGGGCGGCATGTTGACGTCGAGCGCCGATCTCTCGCGCTGGGTGGGGCTGATGCTGAGCGCGTGGCCCCCGCGTGACGGCGTCGAAAGCCCGGTCCTCAAGCGCAGCTCGCTGCGGGAAATGCAGCTCGTGGCGCGCTTCAGTGGCGGCAACGCCGCGCGCAGCAGCACCGGTGAGCTCTCCTACACGAGCGGCGGCTATGCGTATGGCCTGCGCGTGTCGCAGAACTGCCTTTTCAATCATATCGTCGCGCACTCCGGCGGCCTGCCCGGCTTTGGTTCGCAGATGCGCTGGCTCCCCGACTACGGCGTGGGCATCGTCGCGCTCGGCAATCTCACCTACACGAGCTGGGGCGCGCCCATCGACGCGGCGTACGAGGCGCTCGCGAAGGCCGGCGCGCTCACTCCGCGCGCGGTGCAGCCGTCGCCCGTGCTCGTCGAGATGCAGCAGAAGACCACCCGTCTCGTGCAGCAGTGGCAGCAGCCCCTCGCCGACAGCATCGCCGCCATGAACCTCTTCCTCGATGAGAGCGCCCCGCGTCGTGCCGCCGCCATCCGGAAGCTGGTCGACGCCGCCGGCGGCCGCTGTGAGCCCGAGGGTGCCATCTGGGCCGAGAACGCCCTGCGCGGCCTCTGGAAGCTGCGCTGTGCGTCGGGAGCGCTTCGCGTGGGGATCACGCTCGCGCCCACCATGCCGGCGCGCGTCCAGGAGTTCACGGTGATGGCGGTGCCGATGGAACTGAAGGTGGGTGCGCCGCCGACCTGTCGGCCGTAGCAACCCGCCGCCCCACGACTATCGGCGCTCCAGCACATCCCGCCGCGGCGGCGTCCACGACGGAATCCATCGCCCCGCAATCGCACACCCCGTCGTCGCGCCCGGAAATGCGAGCGCGTTGAAGCCCCCGCCGGTGCCGTATCGCGCGTCCGCCAGCAGCAGCGTCCCGTCGGCCGACGTCTGCCAGAGCGGCGTGCGCATGAAGCGCAGCGCCGCCGCCACCTCGCAGCGAGTGGCGTTGAGCGCCACCAGCTCATCCACCGGCGCCGTCCACGTACTGCCCCAGACCACCGCGGGTGACACCGCGAACGGAACGGTCGCCGACGCACCCGGCACGCCGGCCAGCACGTCGCCCGCCGCGCGGCCGCGCGCATAGCTCCGCCGGCACGATGCGGCGCTCCGCACAGGCGCCACACCGGCCAGTCCGCTCGTCAGCCGATAGGTCGCCCCATCCGCGCTGCGCGACAGCACGAGCGACGACCAGCACGTCGGGTCACCCGGTGCCGGGTTGAGGACGACATCGAGCACCGTGTCTCCGCGCGCCGTCGCGGCGCGGGTCACCTCTGCGCGCACCGTACGACTGCTCGCGGCGAACACGACGGTCACCAGCACCCACACGCCGATACCCGCCCACACGCGGTCACGCGCCGGCACGAGCCGCTGCGCCCCGAGCCAGCCGAGTGCGAACACCAGGAGCACCACCGCAACCGCGCCGGCCACTTGCCCGGTGAAGCCGCTCGCCGCGAGAATCACGAGCCCGAGCAGGGCCAGCACGACGCGTCCGCCGCGCGAGCGCGCGCCCACGAGCAGCGGTGGAATCGCCACCAGCCAGAGCCACGGCTCCACGATGAACACGGCATCGCCGTAGTACCAGCGATTGTCCACGGGCCAGAACGGGTGCACGCCGTAGCTGTTCGTCCAATCGAGCACCAGGTGTGACCACGTGCCCGCGAGGGCCAACCAGAAGAGCGGCCGACCACTGCTCGCCCGATCCACGGCATCGCCGCGACGAACCCACCAGCGCGCCAGGAGCCACAGTCCGATGGCGCTGATCGTCGCCCACACCAACGTGTGCGTATGGCCGCGATGGTGCAGCAGATACCCGAGCTGCCCAAGTCCGACCAGCGGCCCCGAGTACACCAGATCCGTGTCCGGGAACTCCGCGGCCGCGATGCCCAGCAGCACCGTGGCGCGGCGCACCCGAGGCGACAGCGTGCGACTGTGACGCGGACTCATCGACTGCAGGGTCACGTCGGCCATGAGCAGGCCGGCGAGGCCATGCGTAATGTTGTCCATCGCGCATTCTACGCCGCGCGAACCCCTCGCGTATAGGGACGAATCGTCACAACCGCAGCGTGCGTCACCAGCAGGCGGCCGCGCGGCGATGTATCGTTGTCGGCCCACCTTCATCCCCGCCGACGCCCTGCCATGTCTCCCGACTTCGAACGCCACCGTCCTCAACTGACGGCGCACTGCTATCGCATGCTCGGTTCCGTCATCGATGCCGAAGACGCCGTGCAGGAAACGATGCTCCGGGCCTGGAAGGCGCGCGACAACTTCGATGGTCGCGCGCAGCTCTCCACCTGGCTGCATCGCATCGCCACGAATGTCTGCCTCGACGCGCTGTCCGGCCGATCGCCTCGGCTGCGCGCGATGGACATGCATCCGGCGAACAAGACCACCGACGACCTCCCCACCAGGCCGCGAACGCATTGGCTCGAGCCGGTGCCCGATCTTACGGTGATTCCGAGCGACGTCGATGTACACGAGCAGACGGTGCTGCGCGAGAGCATCCGTCTCGCCTTCGTCGCCGCCCTGCAGCATCTGCCGCCGCGTCAGCGCGCCGCGCTCATTCTCACGCAGGTGCTCAATTGGAGCGCCGCCGAAACGGCCGAGACGCTCGAGATGACCGTGGCCGCGGTGAACAGCGCGCTGCAGCGGGCGCGCGCCACACTCGCCGAGCGCCGACAGGCGCAGCAGCTTGATCGGCTGGTCGCGATTGCCAATCGCAACACGGACGCGGAGCAGGCGGCGCTCACCCCCGCGCAGCGTCAACTGCTCGACGAGTTCACGCGGGCCTTCGAGGCCTACGACGTGCCGCGCATTGTGAGCCTGTTGCGGGACGATGCCACGATGTGCATGCCCCCCTACGACTTCTGGCTTGCCGGTCGTGCCGACATCGCCGACTGGCTCAGTGGCCGCGGCGCGGGGTGCAACGGCTCGATTCTGGTACCCGTGCAAGCCAATGGCGTCCCCGCCTTTGCGCAGTACCGACAGGGTGGCGCGGAGCCGTGGGCCATCGTACTCGTGGAGTTCGACGGCGAGGCGATCGGGCACATGAACTATTTCCTCGACACCGAAGCGCTCTTTCCACGTTTCGGCCTGCCGATGACGCGCGAGCCGGTGGCCGATGATTTCGCAGGCGCGATCCAGTCGAAGGGGTGATCACGGACATTCCACTCACCCTTCGCCCGACCCGCCATGTCCCGGATGCTCTTTCCCAATCTGCCGGTAAAGGACCTCGCGCGCGCCAAGACGTTCTGGACCACGCTCGGCTTCACCTTCAACCCGCAGTTCACCGACGACAACGCCGCCTGTCTGATCGTGAATGAGCAGGCGTGCGTCATGCTCCTGCGCGAGGAGTTCTGGGCCACGTTCACCAAAAAGCCACTTCCCGATCGCCAGGCCACAACCGGGGTATTCCTGGCGTTTTCGTGTGAGAGCCGCGCCGAGGTGACGCAGATGGTGGAGATGGCGCTCGCGAATGGTGGCGCACCGGCCTCGCCAAGTCAGGATCACGGCTTCATGTTCGGGTGGAGCTTCACCGACCCCGACGGTCACCACTGGGAGCCCTTCTGGATGGATCCCAGCGCCGTGCAACCCACGTAACCACTGCCACCCTCCGACTCCCCCGCCGCGATCCACGATCGTGCTGTCGCCCTCTTCGCGGCGGGGCAGCAGCGCGAAGGGCTGCTGCTGCTCTTCGAGACGCTGGGGCATGCGCCACCGGCCGAGCGCGCGTCGGTGGCCATGGCGCCACTTCGCCGGCTGGTTGGCTCGCGGCTCGAGACGATCGCCATCTCGGTCGCGAACGACACCGTGCTTGCCGTGCTGGCGAGCGTCGCCTCCGATCCGGAAGTGCCGCCGCAGTGGCTCGCGCCAACCCTGATGGCCTTGCTCACCGGCTCCGACGCGGCGCGGGCGCTGCGGGCACCCGCTGCGTCGGTCGTGACCGATGGCGCCCGTGATCTCGTGCTGCACCCGCTCGTGCCGCTGCTGCTCCCGCGCATCGTGGTGGATACCGCGAGCGGGGCTGCATTGTGCGAGACCTGGCGGCACGCGCTCCTGCAGCGCGCCATCGATCCCGCGTTCAGCGCGCAGCGGTGGCTCTGGAACGGCATCGCCTGGCTGGGGGCGGCCGCCGGCAACAGCGGCTACGCGTGGAGCGAATCAGCGGAGGAAACCGCGCTGGTCGAAGCCATGACGGACGCGCTGACCACGGCGCTCGTGAACGGCGCATCGACCGAACCGCTCGCGCCCGTCTTCCTCACCTACGCGATGTACCGCCCCCGCTCGACCCTCGGCGAACGCGCTACTTCTTTCCGCGAGTCGACACACCGCTGACGACGACGCGGCCGCGATCATCCAGCGCGGACCGAAAGGCGGCGATACGCCGTACGTACCCCAGCGTCTCCACATGACGCCATCTCGGCACGGTTGGCGCGACCTGCTCGATACTCGGCCACACCCGTGGATCGAGCTGCGCCGCCCGCGCCCGCTTCTGCGCCTGCAGCAGGGTACCCCGCCCGGCGTTGTAACTCGCGAGCATGAAGGGGAGCCGATCAGCTTCCACCGAGTCGTCCGCCCAACGCAGCCAGAGCACGCGATCGTACGCCACCCCGGCCGCGATATTCGACTCGGCGTCGTCAATCCGCGTCAGCTCCGGATTCTTCGACGCGATCTCGCGAAATGTCATCGGCATCAATTGCATCACACCGCGCGCGCCCACACCGCTGCGCGCCGTGGGATCGATATTGCTTTCAGCCATCCCCTGCGCCTTGAACACCCGCCAGTCGAACGCCGGCCCGAACTGCCGCTTGGCGGCCTTGCGGAAGGCGTCATCGTAGCGATCCGCAGCCGCGCGCGGCTGCGCGCCGGCAGGCGGTGCGAGCAGCACCACCGCCAGGGCGATCACCCACGTGCGGCGCATCAGTTCAGGGCACCCGCCACCACGATGGCCACGGCGATGAAGATCGCCGCGACGAACATGCCCACCGCGAGGTTCCCCTTCTTGAGCTCCTCGGCGAAGTCGACCTG
>JBDHVK010000072.1:0-19159 GCA_039809645.1 Gemmatimonas sp. | reverse complement strand
GTACGCGTTCGAATCGGCGTAGATGTTGCCGAACTGATAGTTGCGGAAGTCGAGCTGGTCGGGATAGAGCGACCACGCGCCACCGAACACGTCGGGGTAGTGCACCTGCAGCCCGAGCACGTCCCAGCCGCCGGTGGACCCGCCGGTGAGTGTACGGGCATACGAGGCGGCGATCGTGCGATAGCGTTTGTCGATTTCGGGGATCAGCTCCTGCGTGATGGCATCGCCGTACGGGCCATTGTTCGCGGAATTGAGGACGTACGAGTCGTCGTAAAAGGGCGTGGGATGCTGAATGAACACCGCGATGAATTCCGGCACCTTGCCACTGGTCCACGCCTGCTGGAACTCACACCCCGGCTCACGATTCGTGCGGGCCAATCGCGCCGCACGCGCCGGCGGCGTTTCGGGTACGTCACACCCTTCGAAGGTGAATCCGAACGGTGCCCGCTCACTGAAGTGGCCCACGGTGTAGACCACCGGATAGCGCTTGCTGGTGTTCTGCGCGTACCCTCTGGGGAGCAGCACGACCGCACCCAGTGGCATGTCATGGTTCCAGAAGGCACTCACCCTCTTGCTGGTCATGCGGAAGCGTTGCACCCACTCGGAATCGGCCACTCTGGCCACCGGCGGGAGCACCTTGTCCAGCGACAGCGTGAGCTTCGAGGTGCCGTCGAGATGCACCTTCTGGGGCACGCTCACGAAGGACCCAGGCGCGTCGTTGAAGCGCTGGCCTTCCCATTGATCCATGTGCGCCCAGATGGTGTGTCCGTCGGCGCGCGCGAATTTCGTGTAGGGCAGGATCATCCCCTGCACGACGTAGTCCCCCGGGGGGAGCTGGGCGAGCGTCGCCACTGGGAAACCGGGCGTCGTGGTCGGGATCACCACCTGCGCGCCCGGCTGGAGCGCTTCGACGTCCACACCGAAGAACGGCTCGCTCGAGCGTTGTGCGCCAGCCTGCAGACGCGGCTCGCGTCGGTCGGTCCGCGCCACGAACACAAAGGCGCGGCCGGTGACGGGGGCATTGGCTACGCCGGCAGGCAGCGTGAGCGTGATGGATTGGGCCGAGAGGCCCGTGGGGATCGCCATCGCCGTGAGCAGCGCGGCGAGCCGGGAGCGGAGTGCAGGTCGCATGACCAATGCTAGGGGCCGCGTCGGTGGCCCGCTATGATTCGGTATGAAGCCCCTCGAAAAACTCGGCGACGCCCGAACGCCCAACGGCTCGCTCCTGCAGCTCTATCGCCACGATGGTGCGTATCTCATTCGCGCGGACGGGGTGGAGCTCATGTCGACGCGCCGACATCACTCGGAAGACAAGCTCGCCGAGCTCGCCTGCGCCGGGCTTGCGGATCGGGCGGGGGTGCGCGTGCTCATCGGCGGGCTCGGGTTGGGATTCACGCTGCGCGAGGCGCTACGCCACGTCGGTCCCGATGCCGAGGTGTGGGTGGCCGAACTCATGGCCGAGGTGATCGCATGGAATGCGAATCCCGAGTATGAGCTCTCGCACGCGGCGATGGCCGATCCGCGTGTCCGCATCGTGCAGGACGACGTGACGAAGGTGTTGCGCGCACATGTCGGGACGTTCGACGCGATCATGCTCGACACCGACAACGGGCCGGATGGCATGATCCTCCGCGAGAACGCCAAGCTCTACACCGGGCGTGGCATCGTGAGCACGATCCGTGCGCTCAAGCCGGGCGGCGTGATCGCCTACTGGAGTGTGTCGGCCGACGAACGCTTCGTGTCGGCACTCGAGAACTGCGGGCTGCGGGTGAAGGCGGTCACGGCCCGCGCGCACGTGACGAGTGGGCCGTGGCACACGATCTACACGGCGCGAGTCGACGACGGTCACGACGCGCAGCCGCGGGCTTCGGTCGGCACGCGGCCGCGCGCGGCGGTCGATACGCGCCCGGCGAAGGGGCGTCGCCGGCGCTGACTACGGGCGCCTGGCAGGCGGACGCGCGGCGGGCATCGGCATCGGCATGGCCATGCCGTGTGCGTGCATCGTCGAGTCGAGCGCCATGCTGTCGGTGGGCGCGAGCACGGTCGCTCCGGGAGCGGTGCTTTCGGGCGTATCGCTCAGATGCTCCTGCACGATCATCCACCGCCCGTTCTGCCGTCGCCAGAGCATCGTCCATGCCCCGCTCACGATGTGCCGCGTACCTTGCGGGGTCAGGTGCGGGATGCTGTAGGTGATGGTCATGACCGCCGCGTCGCGGGTGATGACGTCCACGTAGGTCGAGCCGAGGACAAATTGCGGGTGCTGCATGTTCTGTCCGACGCGCTGCCAGAAGCCCTGAATGGCGCCGGCGAGCGTGTCGCGGCTGGTCAGGACGCGTCCACCGGCCGCTGAGATCACGCGACCGCTGTCGGGATACAGTGACAGCAGGCGACTGGGCGACTCGGGGTGCGAGAAGTCGTAGGCGGCGGAGACGAGGGCGCTCAGCGAGTCGCGAATGGCGGCGCGGTCGGCGGGGGAGACCCGCAGCGGGTCGGTGCAGGCGCTGGTGCCGGTCAACGTCGCGGCCAGTGGCAGCACGAGGGCCAGGCGCTGGATGCGGCGGGCGAGGGAGGGGTGGCCGACCTGTGTCATTCTCACTCCGGGGACAGCGACATGTCCTCCCAGGGGGACGTTCAAACACGCGGTTTGCGTGTTCCCCTCGGAGACTCCATCCTATACCCGTGGCAAGGCAATTGCCCTGCCGTATTGGGTGGCGTGTTTGAACGCCCCCCTCGCTCACCCTGCTCGCACCCCGTCGGCCAACGGGCCGGGAGGTTCCGGTGCCACTGTTTCGCCCGTTGGCTTCGACATCGTTGCGGCTGTCTGCTGCCGGCACCCTGGCGCTGGTCGCCCTGGGCTGCGGGAGCGACCGGTCGCAGGGGGTGATGACGGCCGACCTCGAACGCGATCTCGCCATGGCGTCGAGTGCGGTGCGGCCGTCGAATCAGGTCGTCTCCGCGCTCGAAGGGGGGCCGCAGAACGCGCCGAGCGGCGAGCAGCGCGGCCGGCGCGACAACGTCGTCCGTCCGCAGCGGGCGCCGCGCGCCAACCCGAAGGCGATCGAGACGCAGGAGGCGCCGGTGGCCGAGCAGGTGGCCGAGGCGCCGGCGCCGGTCGTCGAGGTGGCCAACGCGACTCCCGCTCCCGCGCCGGCTCCGGCCGCCGGGAATGATGCGCCGGCCCCCCGTCCCACGTGGGGCGTGATCTACGACGAGGGCCAGACCACGGGGCGCGGTCCGAGCGACAACACGGGGAGTGGCGCCACCGGTCGTGGCCGTGATGGTCGTGACGGTGGCTGGGGCGGGATGGGCGGCGTGATCATCCGCGGAGGCTCGGCGGGCGAGGATCACTGTGAGCCGCGCGGGACCCGCGGTCGCGGCCGGATGCCCGGCGGCATCGGTGGCATGGGTGGCGGCGGGATCATCGGCGGCGTGATTGGCGGCGTGATCGGACGCGGGACGTATCCGCGCTACTGATCCACCCTCTCGATCCCGCCAGACAGGGCGCGAACTCGGAGCATCGGGTTCGCGCCCTTATCTTTGCGGGGTGACCATTCCCTACGACTCACTCGGGGGCGAGGTCGGCATCCGCCGCCTCGTCGACCGGTTCTACGACCTCATGGACACCGCCCCCGAGGCGGTGAACGTGCGGGCGCTCCATGCCACCAGTCTCAAGGCATCGCGCGAGAAGCTGTACAAGTACCTCACCGGCTGGACCGGCGGGCCGCCGCTCTACGAGCAGGAGTACGGACACCCGCGCCTGCGCATGCGACACTTTCCCTTTGCGATCGGCGCCCGTGAGCGCGACGAATGGCTCTGGTGCATGGACACCGCGCTCGATGAGCACGAGGCCCCACCGGAGCTCAAGACCTTTCTGCGCGAAAAGCTCCACGCCCTCGCCGATCACATGCGCAACCAGCCGGAATAACCCATGCGCATAGTCGGCGGAAAATTCGCAGGACGGTCGCTCACCAGCCCCGAGGAGCGCGTGCGGCCCACCGCGGAGCCGGTGCGGGTTGCCATCATGAAGGCAATCGCGGCTGATCTGGAAGGCGCCAAGGTGCTCGACCTGTTCGCCGGCACCGGCGCCCTCGGACTCGAGGCGATCTCGCGCGGCGCCAGGTACGCGGACTTCGTGGAGTTCCGGCCGGGAAGTCTCTTCGCGCTCAAGGCGAACATCGCGGCGCTGCGGGTTCGCGAAAAGACGCGCGTGTACAAGAAGGACGCACTCCCGTTCGCCGACGTATTGCCGGCGCTCCGGTACGATGTGGCCTTCGCCGATCCGCCGTACGAATCACGGATGCTCGATCGGCTGGTGGAGCGCTGGGTGCGCGACCCGTGGTCGCGCGTACTGGTCGCCGAGCATGCGTTGGCGCACACGTCGCTGCCACCGGCGGCGTTCAGCATGATCGTGGGGGAGTCGCGTATCTCCATTTACCGTGCGCCCGCCCCGTCCCTCCCGCCGGGCTGAGCGCTACCTTTTCGGCGTTCCTCGGGATTCTGCGTGTCCTCCCAACTGACCAGCCCCATGCGACTCCTCCGTCGCGCGCTCGCCCTGAGCGTCGTGCTCGCCGCGCCGCTGCTCCCCGCCCAGCCCGCCAAGTGGGCGCAGCAGGCGCAGAACGTCACCATCATCCGCGACCAGTACGGCATCGCCCACGTGTACGGGAAGACCGACGCCGATGCGGTCTTCGGGATGATCTATGCGCAGGCCGAAGACGACTTCAATCGCGTGGAGACGAATTACATCAACGCGATGGGTCGTCTGGCGGAAGTCGAAGGCGAGAAGGAGCTGTGGCGCGACCTGCGCATGAAGCTCTTCATCGACACGCTCGACCTGAAGGCGCTCTACGCCAGGACGCCGAAGGAGATGCAGGCGCTGATGACGGCGTGGGCGGACGGGCTCAACTACTTCCTGTCGACGCATCCGGCAGTGAAGCCGCGGTTGCTCACGAAGTTTCAGCCGTGGATGGCGTTGAGCTTCTCGGAGGGCTCAATCGGCGGAGACATCGAGAGCGTCAACCTGCGCGGCATCGAGGCGTTCTACGGCAAGACGCCCGCGGCCGGCCGTGATGACGACGTCGAGCTGTCGCCGTTCGGGCCGGAGCCCGGCGGGTCGAACGGTATGGCCATCGCACCGTCGAATACCACGACGAAGCACGCGATGCTCATGATCAACCCGCACACGTCGTTCTACTTCCGCCCCGAGATTCACATGGCCTCGGAGCAGGGGCTCGACGCGTACGGCGCGGTGACGTGGGGGCAGTTCTTCATCTATCAGGGCTTCAACAGCCGGCTGGGCTGGATGCACACGTCGGGCGGTGGCGACGTGACCGACGAGTATCTCGAAACCATCACGCCGAGCGGGAAGGGCTACACCTATCTGCACGGCGGCGTACAGAAGCCCGTGAAGGCGAAGGTCATCGTGTTGCCGTACAAGACGCCAACCGGCATGGCGTCGCGCACGGTGACGGCGTACTTCACGCATCATGGCCCGGTGATTCGCGAGCAGGATGGCAAATGGGTCGCGGTGGCGATGATGAACAACCCGCTCGAAGCGATTCAGCAGAGCTACGGCCGCACCAAGGCGAAGAACTTCGACGAGTTCAAGCAGGTCATGAACTTCCGCACCAACTCGTCGAACAACACGATGTACGCGGATGCCGACGGCAACATCGCGTACTTCCATGGCAATTTCGTCCCCAAGCGCAACCCCAGGTTCGACTGGACGAAGCCGGTGGATGGCAGCAACCCCGAGACCGACTGGCAGGGGCTGCACGCGCTCGATGAGATGATCCATCTCAAGAACCCGGCGAGCGGCTGGATCTACAACTCCAACAACTGGCCCTTCAGCGCCTCGGGCGCCTCGAGCCCCAGGGAAGCCGACTATCCGGTGTACATGTCGGCGCAGCGTGACAACTCGCCGCGTGGCGTGCACGCCGAGCTCGTGTTCGGCACGAAGAAGGACTTCACGCTCGAGACGATGATCGCCGGCGCCTACGACAGCTATCTGCCGGCGTTCGAGCAGCTGGTGCCGCCGCTCGCCGCGGCGTGGGATGCCCTCCCGAGCGCGGACACGCTGCGCGTGCGTCTCGCCGAGCCGGTGACGGTGATCCGCACCTGGGATCGCCGCTTTGCCCTGCAGAGCGTGGGGATGTCGCTCGGCAACTACTACGCCGAAGAAGTGACGCGCGCCGCGATGGCCGGTGCGCGCCAGGCCGGCATGCCGGTCAACACGTACATCGCCACGCGGGCGCCGGGCGCGGTGGTGCTGGGCGCCTTCGCTCGTGCGGTGGATCGCCTTGCGCGCGACTTCGGCAGCTGGCGCACGCCGTGGGGCGAGATCAATCGCTACCAGCGCCTCTCGGGGGAGATCAACGCGGGCTTCGACGACAGCAAGCCAAGCATCCCGGTGCCGTTCGCCAGCGCGAACTGGGGTTCGCTGGCGTCCTTCGGGCAGAGCAGCGCACGCACCACCAAGCGCATCTACGGCGACCGCGGCAACAGCTTCGTGGCCGGTGTGGAGTTCGGCCCCAAGGTGCGGGCGAAGAGTGTGCTGGCGGGCGGCGTGAACGGCGATCCGAAGAGCCCGTACTTCTTCAATCAGGCCGATCGCTACGCGAAGGGTGAGTTCAAGGACGTGAACTTCTATCGCGACGACGTCGAGAAGAATGCGACGCGCACCTACCATCCGGGGAAGTGACGGTGGCCAGGCGCGGCATGGTGGCGGCCATCGACTTCGGGGCCAGCAACACCAAGGTGGTGGTGCACGACGGCGCGGGCTCGCATCACTGGCGACTGCCGAGTGAAGGGCAGCCGAGCGATGCGCGGGTGCGGGAGGTGCTGGCGTTTCGTGAGGTGCGGCCGGACGCGCTCGACTGGATTGCGGTGACCGGTGGCAATCGCTCAGCGCTTTCCGAGGCGATCGACGGGTCCCCGCTGCATCGGGTCGATGAAGTGCAGGCGATCGGTCGTGGCGGGCTCGCGCTCTCGGGGCTGGGCCGCGCGGTCGTGACGAGTGCGGGCTCCGGCACGGCGGTGGTGGCGGCGCATCCGGAAGGCTCGAAGCACGTGACCGGCACCGGGGTGGGCGGCGGCACGCTGGTGGGGCTGTCCCGCCTCCTGATCGGGACGGTGGATCCGGACGAGATCGACGCGCTCGCGCTCGCGGGCAAGGATACGACGCACAACCTCACCATCGGCGAAATTCTTGGCCAGGCGATTGGCGGACTCCCGCCGGAGACGACGGCCGTGAACTTCGGCCGCGTGGCCCGTCACTCGGTGGACGCCTCCCGCGAAGACACGGCAGCGGCCCTGGTGAACATGGTCGGGCAGGTGATCGGTGTGGTGGCGATCAACGCCGCACGTTCACAGCAACTCGAGCACGCGGTGATCGTGGGGCATCTGGCCGATCTGCCGAGCATCCGCCGCACGCTCTCGGCGGTGGGGATGTTCTACCACGCGAGCGTCAAGATCCCGGAGCACGGCGGCATGGCGACGGCGCTGGGGGCGCTGCTGGTGACGCAGGAACGACTGGGCGGCCAGTAACTCAAAACGCACGACCTAAAGCCCGGAACCCTGAACCGATCAGTTCAGGGTTCCGGGCTTTTGGTTGTGGGTGGTGGGTTACTTGGCTTCGCAGAAATGCTTGAAGGCCAGCGCCTGCGCCGAGCCCGGTACGGGTTGCGCGTAACCCGGCTGCTTGATGATCCGCTCGTTCGCCACCTTCGAGAATTTGGCGTCGCTGTAGTAGCGGTTCTCGAGCACCGCGGCCGTCCCCTCCTTGCAGCGCACGGCCACCTTGGTGCGCGTCCCGAACCACTCGCCCCCCGCGACCTTCGCCGGCTTGGTGAAGGTGGTGCGCAAGACGGCCGTGATCTCGGTCGGCGTCTTCTTCACGGTGGCCGGCTCGAGCGTCACCGGATTGCCGCCGGCAACCGTGCCGACGAGCTGGAGCAGCAGGAAAGGGGTCATGCGTGCAAGCTACTGCCGCTCTGGCCGCCTCGGCGACTCTGCGCGGTCGGATGGCTCGTCAAACAGCCATGTGCTCGCTTCGCTCGCGAGGGCACGGAGGCACGGAGATCACGGGGAACAGCTAAAGCAAAGACTGAACCGCCGTTCTCCGTGTCCTCCGTGTTCCCCGTGTTCTCGCGAGCGAAGCGAGCACCATGTTGTTCACGATCTTTCACATCTGAGGAATCTGGCCGAAGTCGCTATGAACGCAGCTCCGCAATGCGCTCCGCAATCGCGTCGTAGTTCTTGTCGAAGTGATGATCCCCCACGCGACGGTCAAGCAGGAACCGCTTGGGGTCGAGCTCCGGACAGACCGTGTCCTGCTCGGTGGTGCCGTACACACACAGGACTTTGGGGCCGGCAAGACGCTCGAGATAGGGCTTCACGAGGATATCGCTGGGTCGGCTCACGTTCTTCACCAGGTCGATCAGGTGAAACTCGAAGCTTGCCGTGTGCTCGGCGCCGAGCAGGGCGATTCCGTCGACGCGGTCGCGCAGGTCGGGCGGGAGGCGTTCGTACAGGAGCGCGCTGAACCCGGCGCCGCGCGAGAAGCCCACGAGCAGGATGCGCTCCTTGTGCCAGTGCGCGAGATACCAGCGCAACAGGGCGTCGCTGTCACGCGTGAGATCGGTGATCGACTTGTCGTTGCCGGAGGTGAGCCACGACCGCGAGCCGATTCCAACCACCGCCACACCGCGGGCGGCAAGAGCGGCGGACACCTCGACGGTGAGCTCCTTCCAGTTCCCGTCGCCGCTCCAGAAGAGCGCGAGCGTGTTGCCCTTCGCCGAGGGGACCTCGGTGACCGGCAGGCCGCTGATTGCAGCGGGGGCGGACTGCGCCTCGACGCGCGGCGCCGCGCTGCCCAGCAGGACGAGACCGAACAGCACGGCAGCCAGCTGGGCTGTGGCCACCGTGGCCTTCCGCTCGAGCGTCCCCCATCCCACGAGACGCCCGCGAAACGCGGCCTTGATCGAGCGCAGGACGACCCAGTACATCACCTGGCGATAGGCAAAGCGCTGCAGCGCGACCAACCAGGCGAGCGAGCGATCTTCGTCGGGCTCCATGAACAGGGCAACCAGCGCGGCCAGCAGCTCGCTCAGCACGAACACCGCGTAAAAGGTGAGCAGCTGCTGCAGATCGCTTCTGGCGTACGTGGCGCCATGACTGCGTGCCACCAGCACGACGTTCACGAAGCTCCAGAGAAAGAGCACATCCGCCAGCGGTGACAGTGCGGTGAAGAGCAGCTGGAAGATCCACGTGTTCGGCATGGCGATCAGGCCCATCGATCCGTACCGCGGCCGCAGCAGCGTGTCGCGATGCTTCCATGCGCACTGCAGCGTGCCGAACGTCCAGCGGAATCGCTGGCGCGCCAGCGTGCGCAGGGTGTCCGGCGCCTCGGTGTAGGCGATCGCGTCATCGGCGTAGGCGATCCGCCATCCCTGACGTCGGAGGGCAATGGTGAGGTCCTGATCTTCGGCGAGCGTATCGTCGCTGAAGCCCCCGGCGTCGCGCACGGCGGTGGCGCGCCAGGCGCCGATGGCGCCTGGTACGACGGTGATGGCGTTCAGGTCGGCGAACGCACGACGATCGACGTTCTGACTCGTGATGTACTCCACCGCCTGCCAGCGCGTGACGAGATTGAGCCGATTGCCCACCTTGGCATTGCCGGCCACGGCGCCAACCCGCTCGTCACGCAGCGGCTGCACGAGTCGCGCGATCGCATCGGGCGCAAAGACGGTGTCGGCATCGAGTCCCACGAGGATCTCGCCGTGCGCGAGCGCGATGCCGGCGTTCAGGGCGGACGCTTTGCCGCCATTGGGCTTGGTGACCACCAGGACACGCGGGTCGGCCGCAAAGGTATTGCGTGCCACCTGATAGGTGTCGTCGGGGGAGCCATCGTCCACGACAATCACTTCCAGGGAGCCGACATACTCCTGCTGCAGCAGGCTGTGGACCGTCTGCACGATCACCGCCTGCTCCCGATACGCGGGGACGATCACGCTGACGCTCGGCGCATACTGCGCCAGCTCGCGCTCGTTCAGGGCACGGCGGCCGCGCAGCCGTTGCCGGATGGCGAGCCCCATGAGCAGCACGAGGCGCAACACCCCGACGACCACCGCCGTGCCCAGCGCTGCCACCGCGAACCACTCGGTACCGCTCACCAGGCTATAGCCGGCGAACGCCAGCCACCGACGGCGCGCCCCTTCGGGAGAGAGCGGTGGCGTGAAGGCGTCGGGGGCGGCATCCACGAGACCGGCCAGCGGCACGATCGTGTCGCCGCGTGCGCGCAGCGAATCGATGAGCGGGCCGATTGCCGCGACCGTCTGCGCGCGGTTGCCGCCGCCGTCGTGCAGCAGCACGATGTTGCCACGGTGCCGGTCGGCCAGCACGCGACCGACGATCTCGGTGGCAGAGAGTCGCTGCCAGTCGTCGCTGTCGACGTGCACGCCGGCGGTGAGATAGCCGAGCGCGGTGGCTTCTTCGACCGGCACCAGTTCGTCGACGGTACTCGGTTCGGCATCGCCGAAGTACGGTGGGCGAAAGAGTCGGGTGCGCTCACCCACCACCGCCTCGAGCAGGCGCGCCGTGGCGTCGAGTTCGAGCCTGGTGACGAAGGGCGAGACGCGCGACAGGTCGGGATGTGTGAATGTGTGACTGCCGAGCGCGTGGCCTTCGCGCGCGATGCGCCGGGTGAGCCCGAGCTGCGTCTGCACCTGATCACCGATCACGAAGAACGTGGCCGTCGCGTGCCGGGCGCGCAGCGTATCGAGGATCATCGGCGTCCACGTGCCATCGGGCCCGTCATCGAATGTGAGCGCGACGCGATGCGGGTGCGCGGCGCCCGTACGCTCCACCGTCCACGCCGTTGGCAGCGCAACTGTTCGTTCAACGGTGATGAGATCCGACAGCGAATCGTGCGTGAGTTGGCGAAGCCCGGGCGTCGGGTGCGACGTGACGCGCAGCAGTTCGCCGTTGCCGTGCATCGCCACGCCATACCCGGGCGGCTGATTGCTCAGTTCCCACCACGCCTCCTCGCGGGTACCGTGGCCGAAGATGCGCCAGAGCGCCGGGTCTTCGGCCCCCAGTCGCCACACCGCTTGACCGGCGACGCCAAGCGCCGTGCCGGTGTGAATGGCGTTCCAGCTCGTTGCCGCGTCGAGGAACCAGATGACGTGATCGGTGGAGTCCGCGTCCGTCCACGACACGGTGGGCTCGAGCGCGTCGGCATTCCACTGCGGCAGGACGCCGTGATCACGCGCCTCGGCGACCGCCTCGGTGTAGGTCATCGCCTCCACCTTCTCCGCGGGGACCGCGTCGCTCCATGCGTAGCCGAAGGTTCCGAAGGCGAAGATCAGATGACTCGGCGGGACCAGCTGGACCATGCGATTGGCGGCGGCCTCGTACCAGCGCTGACTCGCCACCGGACCGGCGTCATTCTGGGCCGAGTGTTCGTCGTAGAGCATCGCGATGGTGAAGTCGGCGGCATCGCCCCAGCGTCGGATCGCGTCTTCGTCCTCGTCGGCTGCGACCGTCACCGCGAGGGTGGCGTGGCGCGCGTGCATGGCCGCCGAAAGCTCGCGCAGCAGCAGTTCCACGCTGCTCCGCGCGGGGGGCGGCACCTGCTCGAAGTCCACGGCCAGCCCACCGAGACCCAGCGTGGCGACGAGCGAGTCGGCCGTGTGGACCAGTCGAGCGCGCGCACGAGGCGACTCGGCGAGCGCGGCGACGCGTGCGCCGGAGAAGGTCGCGCCACCGCTGTCGACATTCGTGAGCATCGCCAGCACCCGCGGGCGCGTCGCGGCGGGTTGCGCGGCCACCAGCTGGAGCACGCGCGGGTCGATCTTCACGTCGAGGCTGAGATCCCGCGTTCGCAGGAATCCCCACTCCGCGACGATCCAATCCAGTTGACTGACGTGTTGCTGGAGCGACTGCCACGCGTCGTCGTCCCAGTTGACATAGAACGCGGCGTGAATGGGAGCGGCGACGCTACGCGCGGCCGCCGTGCGCCCGGCGGTGCGTGTGGCGACGCGCTTCACCGCCGGGGCCGGCGTCCTGTCCTTTCCCTTCAACGACGACAGGAGGCGGGAACGAGCCCGATCACGGGCGAGCGTATCGGCGGCACGCCGCGCGCGGGTGGCGGTGGCGATCGCGCGGGGCATGGCCCACGTCGGCAGGACGGGCGGCACCAGAATGCCGATGAGCACGTACGCCACCAGGGCGGTGGTGGCGATACCCACCACCAACGCCGTGCGTTGCACGCGGCGCCACCGGCGCCCGGTCGGATCGAGGAAGACCGCCATGTGACGTACGGAAACACCCACTTCCTGACACATCGCTAACGCCGCACGTTAGCACGGTGTCAGCTGCACGCGGGATGTTTCACTCGTGACGATACCCGCCCTGCCCCTTCCGATCATGTCTTCGCCGTCCGACCCGACGCGCCTTACCACGCCGCTCGAGACACGTCCGCCGGGTGGGGACGAGCCGCGGCGTAACGGCTGGCGCGTCTGGGTGCCGCCGCTGGCGATGCTCCTGCTGATCGCTGTCGCGCTCTGGGTGGTACATCGGGAGCTCGGCAGCACGGCCTACACGGCGCTGGGTGCGGCGGTCCGCCAGGTGCCGCGGGCGCAGATCGTCAACGCGGCACTCCTGACCGTGCTGGCCTACGCGCTGCTGTGCGGCTACGACCTGCTCGCGCTGCGCTTCGTCGGGAACCCACTCACGGTGCGAAGGACGGCGCTGTCGAGCGCGCTCGCGTATGCGCTGAGTCAGACCCTTGGTTTTCCGCTCTTCACCGGCGGCGCGGTGCGGGTGCGTTTCTGGAGCATGTGGGGGCTTTCGACATCGGAGATCGCCGGCGCCACCGCGTTTGTCAGCGTGACCTTTACCGTTGGCGTGGCGGCCGTGTGCGGGCTGGCGTTGTTGCTCGAACCCGCCGCGCTGCTGACGCTGCTGCACCTTCCCGCGCTCGTGGCGCGCGCCCTTGGCGTGGTGCTGCTCGCAGGCGTGTTGGCGTACATCGGCTGGACGGCGCGTCGTCGTGGTCAGGCGCTCACCGTGGCGGGGACCACCATTCCGGCGCCGACGCCCGGCATGGCCGTATCGCAGGTCGTGCTCGCGCTGCTCGATTGGGGCGTCGCGGGGCTCGTGCTGTTCGTGCTGCTGCCGGTGGGGCATGCGCTGTCACCGCTCGCGTTTCTGGGCGTGTTCGCACTGGCGCAGTTCGTCGGTGTGGTGAGCCACGTGCCGGGCGGGCTCGGCGTGTTCGAGTCCATCATGTTGCTCGCGCTGCACGACACGGCGGCGCCCGCGGATGTGCTGGGCGTGCTGCTTGTCTATCGCGCGGTGTACTACCTCGCGCCGTTCCTGCTCGGCGTCGTGACGCTCGCCGCGCTCGAGGTCAGTCAGCATCGCGCCAAGCTGCCGGTGCTGATCGGTACCGTGTCGATGCGGGCGAATGCGGTGTTGAGTGTGTCGGCGCGCGTCGCCGTGTTGCTGCAGCCGATGCTCCCCACGGTCATCGGCATCAGCACCTTCGCCGGTGGCGCACTGCTGCTCTTCTCCGGCGCCACACCCGCCGCCCATGGGCGCCTGCGCGCGCTGTCGGCAGCGCTTCCGCTGGGGCTGGTGGAGCTCAGTCATTTCGCCGGCAGCATGGCGGGTGTGGGGCTCATGGTGCTGGGGGCGGCGCTCCGCCGCCGGCTCGACGCGGCCTGGGGGGCGACGGTCGCACTGCTCGTGGTCGGTATCTCAGCCTCGGTGCTCAAGGGGCTCGACTGGGAAGAGGCCGCCGTGCTCGGTGTCGTGCTGCTGGTGCTCGTGGCCTCGCGCCGCGCGTTCTATCGGCCGGCGGCGCTCACCAGCGATGTGCTGACGCCGGGATGGCTGGTGTCGCTGGTGGCGGTGGTGGGCGCGAGCATCTGGGTGGGCGTACTCGCCTATCGGCATCTCGACTACTCCAGCGAACTGTGGTGGCAGTTCGCGGTGCGCGGCAACGCACCGCGCTTTCTTCGGGCGAGCGCGGGCGCGGTCTTCGGCGTGATTGGTATCGGCACCTGGCGCCTGTTGCGCCCCGCCGCGCACGAGCCCGAGGCGCCCACCGAGGACGAGCTTGCGCGCGCCAAGGCTGTCATCGATCGCGTCCCCGAAAGCACGCCGTCGCTCGCGCTGCTCGGCGACAAGGCGCTGCTCTTCACCGACGCGCAGGATGCCTTCGTGATGTACGGGGTGTCCGGACGCAGCTGGATCGCCATGGGCGATCCCGTCGGCACGAACGCGGCGCAGGCTGATGCGGCCTGGCGCTTCAAGGAGGAGGCCGATGCCCACGGCGCGTGGACGGTGTTCTATCAGGTCACCCCGCAGCGATTGCCGTTGTACATCGATCTGGGTCTCACGCTGCTCAAGCTTGGCGAGGAGGCGGTGGTGCCGCTCGAGCACTTCTCGCTGGACGGCGGCGAACGCAAATGGATGCGACGCGCGGTCAAGGATGCGGAGAAGGCCGGCATGTCGTTCGAGGTGGTGCCGGCCGCCGGCGTCTCGGCACTGCTGCCGGAGGTGCATCACATCTCCGATGAATGGCTGCAGGGGAAGACGACGCGCGAAAAGGGCTTTTCGCTTGGCCGCTTCGACGAGGCCTACCTCCGGCACTTTCCCATGGCCATCATTCGCCACACGCCATCCGAGGGGCCGTCACGGGTGGTGGCCTTTGCCAATCTCTGGGCCGGCTGCGCGGGTGGTGAGCTTTCGCCCGATCTGATGCGCCGCGCGAACGACGCTCCCAAGGGAGTCATGGACTACCTCTTCGTGTCGCTGCTGCAGTGGAGCGCCACGCAGGGGTACCGCTCGTTCAATCTGGGCATGACCCCGCTCGCGGGGCTCATGGATCCGGCACTGACACGGCCCGATCTCGCTCCGCTCTGGGCGCGCGCCGGCACGTTCCTGTACGGACGCGGCGAGAACTTCTACAACTTCCAGGGCCTGCGCGGCTTCAAGGAGAAATTCTCACCGGTGTGGGAACCGCGATATCTCGCCTCGCCGGGTGGCATTGCCCTGCCGCGCGTACTGACGAACGTGGCCACGCTCATCGCCGGCGGGGTGGGCGGCCTGGTGCGCAAGTAGCGCGCGGTGCGCATACACGACGCGGCCGCATCGACGACGTTCGATGCGGCCGCGTTCGTTCCGTCCCGCCAGCACTCAGACGCCAGGCTTCTTCGTTGCCGGCTTCTTGGTCGTGTCCTTCTTGGCGGCTTCGGGCTTCGCCATCGGCTTCGCTTCGGGCTTCATCGCGGATTTCGCTTCCGGCGCGGCGGCCGGCTTGGCCGCCGGCGCGGCGGCCTTCGCCTTGGTGGTGTCGTGCTTCATGGCCGCTGGCTTGGCGGGCTGCTGGGCGCCGGCGACGGCAGCGAACGTCAGGGCAGTGAGAATACCGGTTGCGCGGATCATGGGACTGGTGTCTCCTTGAGAGTGATTGGCGGGACGTGCATGCAGTATCCGTCCCGCTACCTGACGGCCCCATAACGGGGTGTTCCACACCAGGATGGTTCATGCGCATTCTCATTGCGGAAGACGACGCGCGCCTGCACGACCTGCTCGCCCGGGCGCTCCGGGAGCGCGCGTTCGCCGTGGACGTCGTGACCGACGGCGAATCGGCGCTCGTGGAGGCGGCGATCAACGAGTACGATGCCATCGTGCTCGACGTGATGCTGCCGCGACGCACCGGACTCGATGTCTGCCGAGAGCTGCGCCGCCGTGGGCGAAAGACACCCATTCTGATGCTCACGGCACGCGATGCCTTGCAGGATCGCGTCGCCGGTCTCGACAGCGGCGCTGATGACTATGTCGTGAAGCCCTTCGAGCTCGATGAGCTGCTGGCGCGGTTGCGCGCCGTCATGCGCCGCGGCCCGGTGTTGCAGGAGGAGCGCCTGACGGTGGGCGATCTCGTCGTGGACACGCGCGCGCAGCAGGTCACCCGGAACGGCCTGCCGGTGGGGCTCACCACGCGCGAGTACGCGCTGCTGGAGTACCTGGCGCGACATGCTGGCCGCGTCGTGGGGCGCGCCGAACTCACCGAGCACGTCTGGGATGCCAATCACGATCCGGCATCCAACGCGCTCGAAGTGTACATCGGTCGCGTGCGCAAGAAGCTCGAACTCGCCGGTGGCCCGTCGCTGCTGCACACGCGACGCGGCTCGGGGTATCTCCTCTCGGCCGACGTGACCGAGTAAGCATTCGCGTGCCCGATCGCGTTCACGCCGACATCTTCGCGTCACCTCCTGCGGATCCCCCCCACGAGGAGCCACGGGCTGCGCGTCGCTATCTGTCCATCCGGGCACGTCTCGCGTTCTACTACACGACGGCGTTCGGCCTGCTCGTGCTGGTGGTGGGTGTTGCCACGTATCTCGTGCTGGTCAACATCACGCGCCGGGACGCGGACACCTTCCTGACCGACACCGCCGACGCGGTGGGGGCGTCGCTGCAACTCGCCCTCGCCACCGTGCCGCGCGACCGGCAGACGGATTCGAGCGCGGTACAGTGGGCCGCCACCACCACCATCAGGAATCACGGCTTTCGCGACATCGGTGTGGCCATCTTTCGCGCGATCCCGTCGCGCAGCGCGCCGACGCTGACACTCCTTGCCGTGGACAGCACGTCACGCGCCACCCGCATCTTCGGCGGGCTGGCCGGCTGGCAGAACGCCAGCACGTCCGCTGTGCGTGCGCTCGCCAACATGGACACCGACGTCGTGACGCTCGCGCCGTATCGCGAACGCGTCGTGTCGATGCCGGTGCGCACGCGGCGGGGGGTGTTCGTGGTGGCCGTGAGTCAGTCCGTCGAGGCGAACGAGCGGGTGTTGCAGCGGGTGCGTGAAACGATGCTGGTGGGGCTTCCGCTCTCGCTGCTGCTCGCGACGCTCGGCGGCTACCTGCTCGCCGCGGCCAGTCTCCGGCCGGTGGACGCGATGCGCGCCCAGGCCGCACGGATCACCGCCAGCAACCTGCACGAACGCCTGCCCGTCGCCCGTGCCACCGACGAGCTCTCCCGTCTGTCGCAGACCTTCAACGCGCTGCTCGACCGCGTGGAAGAGGCCTTTGCGCAGCGTCGCCGATTCACCGCCGATGCCTCGCACGAGCTGCGCACGCCGGTCGCGATCGTGATCGGCGAAAGCGAGCTCGCGCTGTCGGCACAGCGCACCCCCGAGGAGTATCGCGCAGCGCTGCAGGTCATTCACGGCGAGGCGCGTCGCCTGGCGCTCATCGTGGCCGACCTGTTCCTGCTCGCCCGCGGCGACGCCGCCGAGCAGCAGCTCAATCCGGAGCCCTTCTTCGCCGAAGAGCTCGTGGGAGACTGCGTCGACGCCATGGCCACGATTGCCCAGGCCAAGCACGTCACCCTCGAGTTCTCTCCACTCAGTGAGGTCCCCATCACCGCCGACGAAGCACTGGTGCGGCGGGTGGTCATGAACCTCATCGACAATGCGATCAAGTACACGCCATCGGGCGGGCGAGTCACTGCCGAAGCCGAACCCACCCCCGGCGGTGGCGCGCTGGTCCGGGTAAGCGACACCGGCCCGGGCATTCCAAAGGAACACCAGGGCCGGATCTTCGAGCGCTTCTATCGCGTGCAGCACACCACGAATCGCGTCGGGCTCGGCGACGCAACCGGCGCGGGACTTGGTCTCCCCATTGCGGCGTGGATTGCGTCGGCGCACGGGGGGAGTCTCAGACTGGTGCGGAGCGACTCGATGGGTTCGGTGTTTGAGTTGGTACTGCCTGGAGGATGAGGAAACAACTGCGTATACGTGGGGCGCATACGTACGGCGCATACATGACGCGCATATGTGAAGCGCCACCGCGGTTTAGCGCCTCACGTATGCGCCGTACATATGCGCAACACGTATGCGCAACACGTATACGCGGTTCCCCGTCACCTCCCCCCGCACGTCGGCATGGTAGGATCCGGTCCCGCAATCGCCGGCCTGTTCGGTCGATTCGCCACCGCCGTCATCACCTGGTGAATGAAGTTCCCCAGGCGCGCCGAGTGATCGTAGTCGATGTACTGCGGCTCGTCGCTCTGCTGGTGATAGTCCACGGCGTAGCCGAGTGACATGTACACGACCGGGATGTCCTTGCGGACGTAGTTCACCTGGTCCGAGCGGCAGAAGCGGTTGAGCGGGTTCGCGGGCACGTCCCAGCTCTTGTCGATCGCCATCGGTTCCTTGATGTTCGCGTTCACCGAGTCGATGATGTCGCCGAACTCGCGCGACAGACGGCGCTGGCCGAGCATCTGCACCGAGTTGGGGCCGCCGTACTTCACTTCCCAGTTCCGGCCGGCGCCGACCATGTCCATGTTGTGCGCGGCGACGATCTTGTCGAGTGGCACCGTGGGGTGATCCGTGAACCAGCGCGAGCCCAGCAGCCCGGCCTCTTCGCCCTGATGCGAAATGAAGAGCACCGAACGCTTCGGCTTCTCCTTCGCGAACTTCTCGGCGATCTCCAGCATCACCACCGTGCCCGAGCCGTCGTCGTCGGCGCCGTTCATGATGCTGTCCTTGCGCGAGGGACGCGTCGCACGCGCCTTGGCGATGAGCGCATTGATCCTGGCCTGCTGCTCCGCCGTGGGGGTGCAGACCGGATCATTCGCTCCCTGACGGCGGACGACCATGTTGTAGGCGCGCAGTGAGTCGTGATCGACCGTGGTGTTGTTCACGCCCACGTGATCGTTGTGCGCCCCGACCAGCACGTACTCGGCGGCGAGCGTCGGATCGCTGCCCGGGAGCATCGCGACGACGTTGCGCGCCGGCGTGGCCGACATGCGCCAGGCGTGCTGCCACCTGGCCGTGATCGGCTGGCCCGTGGTGCCCACCGCCAGCTGATCAACTCCCTTGCCGAAGATCTGCTCGGCGGCAGCCTTGGAGATGTTGCCACCGCCCACCGCGCCCTCGTTGAGCGGGCTCGCCGGGCGCATGCTCATCGGCTGAGCGAACGCCTGATTCACCGCTGCGGGTGTCATGTCATCGAGGCCGATGATCAGTACGGCCGCCGCGCCGGCGCGCATCGCGCGCGTGTCACGCACCGCGGTCGGGGCATTCGGGCGTCGCGCCGCCGCGGCGTTGTTCGCCCCGCCGGCCGCGCGCTGCCGCGCCTCTTCG
>JBDHVK010000071.1:0-19620 GCA_039809645.1 Gemmatimonas sp. | reverse complement strand
CGGTCCCATGGCGTAGGTCCGATGCCTGTAGCGGAAAGCACGCCGCCCACTGGCCGCCGGCCCGACCGACCCCGTGACCGAATCGCGGTTACAGCCGCCCCTGCTGCGGGCAGCACCAGCGCTTCTTCAGTTTGGCGTTCTCCGTCTCCAGCGCCTTGAGCCGCTTCACGTCGCTCGGCTGCATGCCGCTGAAGTGCTGGCGCCAGGCGTAAATCGTCTGTTCGCCGACCTTGTTCTTCTTGGCCGCCGCGGCGACCGACGTCTTCTCGGCCTCCCGCAGGATCGCGACCATCTGCTCCTCGCTGAAGCGGCTCTTTCTCATCGGCTCTTCCTTTGCGATGAAGAGCCATCTTTCCAGAAATCAGTGGGTCGAAGAAGTCGGGCAGGTCAGGGTCAACTGCGGCGCAGCCGCTCGATGAGCAGCTTCACGATCGCCGCCGCATGCTTCGCTCCATCGATCTGGCTCGGTCGCAGATAACACGCGAGCATCGCCTGGCCGCAGAACACGCACAGCGGCAGATACCAGTGGTGGTCGTAGTAGGCGTGGAACTGGCGCTGCTCCTGCGCACCGTGCGGCGGCACGTCCGAGGCGTCAACATCGAGAACGATCTCCTCGGGCGCCGATTCGTGCGAAGCGAGAAACTGCTCGACGAGCACTTCGTGCAGCGCCCACGCCTGGGCACGCGTGGCGCGGTTCTCCAGGCGACTGAACGTCGGGGACGACGCCAGCAGCGTGACGCGACAGACAGCGGTTTGCATCAGCGAATCGCCGCGCAGCACGTCGTGATCGCTCAGATCCTCGTAGCCGCAGCACATCGCGTACAGGCGCTGCGCGAGCGGATCGTGCAGGCGATGTTAGATGCGCGTCGGATCGCGTGCATCGCCGATCGCTGCAGCCGCCGCGCGGCTCAGCCCGATGCGCTGATCGATCTGGCGCAGCAGCATCAGCCCGCCGTCGGAGCTCAGATCACCCCCGTCGAAATCGGCCTCGATCACGCGCCGTCCCAGCCGCCCAAACTGCATCCGGCTCTCGGTACAATCTGGCATCGGCGCATCTCCTCTGCAGGTGTTTGTGGAATCGGCGTAAGACACTGATTCAACGCACGAATGCATGCATGCGCCGACCTACTTCTGCGTCGACTCATGAAATATCCGGGCTAGGACGGCCGCCGCGACCAGAGCTGTTCTCGAGAAAACATGCCTCATCTTTTCCTCCTTATGGATCTATTCGCGATCCGCGTTGACGCCTGGGAAACTTCGGCTGAGCTGTCCTTGATCTCTTTTCCGAGCGCCATTTCAAGCAGCGCGCGCTTGTCCACCTTGGTTGCGGCCGGATTCAGCGGCAGTGCATCGATCAGAAACAGACGCTCGGGGTGCTTGAAACGGGCAAGTCCGCGTTCGCTGAGATGGGCCGTGATCGATTCGAGGGTGACGCGAACGCCGTCCCTGGGCACCACGGCCGCGCAGACGCGCTCGCCCATTTCCGCGTCGGGAACGCCAATGACAGCCGCCTCGGCGACGTGCGGATGCGCGAGGATCGCATCTTCGACTTCGCCGGGAACGATGTTCTGTCCGCCACGGATCACCAATTCACGAACACGTCCGGAGAGCCAAAGGTAGCCGTCCTGATCCAGATGGCCGAAATCGCCCATGGCGTAGTACCCGGTCGCCCATGCCTGCTCGGTGGCGGCGGTATCCTGGACGAAGCCGCCCACGCAGTGCGGTCCCCTGGCGAAGATTCGCCCGGGCGTGCCGGCGGGAACTGCTACGCCGTTCGCGTCGCATATGCGCAGTTCGGTTCCCGTCAACGGACGACCGACGCCGGTCAGCCGCACGCGATCGGGATCGTCGATCGCCGCGCTCGCGAGCGAGCCGTAGTCCGACGCTCCGTACCCCTGGATCACCTTCGCGCCGAGGATCCGCTCGACTTCGGCCGCGATTCCCGGCGCCAGGATCGCTCCGAAGCTTGTAACGACTCGCAGCGAGGACAGGTCGTGCCGGCGCAATCCGTCGTAGGCGAGCAGTCGATGCAACAGCGTCGGCACGAATACCGCACAGGTTGCCCTCTCAGATTCGATCAGGCGACACGCCAATTGGGGATCGAAATGATCGACCAGCACGATGCGCGCGCCGACCTGCGGCGCTGTGTGATGCACGAGCAAATCGCAGTTGCCGGCAAAGATCGAGACCATGCCAACCACGACGTCGTTATGCGTGAGCTGCAGTCGATCGATATAGACACGGCCCGACGCGTTTCGTGCGCACGCGGTGTGCTCGACGAAACGGGGTATTCCAGTGGTGCCGCTGGTCGTGATGATCGCGGCGTATTCGTACGGCTGTAGGCGCCTGCCGTCGAGGACGCGACCGGCTTCTGTCGCCGAATAGGGAACGTCGAGCCACGACTCGATGTCGCATGCGCCGGGTATCGAAGAGCCGCCAATGGAAAACAATGCGAACGACTCCCGCGCTCCCGCGCGGTAGACGTTCGCCAAGTCCTGCGCGCGCGCTCTTTCGGAGAGAACGGCGCCGGCCAATGGCAGGCGCTCGGTGATCGCACCGACTTCGGCGCGCGAGAACGTGGGAGGCACGAGCAGCGCGACGACGCCAGCCTTTTCAGCGGCGAGTCGAAGCAGCATGAGTGCAGCCGAGTTGGGTGCCTGCAGCGCGATCACGTCGTTGCGGCGCAGTCCGCACGACACCAGCCCCATGGCGAGCTTGTGAATGGCCTCGACCGCCGTTTTCCAGGTGTATCGTTGTGCACCGAACACCAGCGCATCGCGATGCGGATCGCGTAACGCATTCGACTCCCAGAAATCGACCGGGTATGCGCCGTTCCAGTGTCCGTCGCGCTCGTATCCGGCGACCAGTTGCTGCGTATAACGCTGGACGCGTGCCAAGGTAACCCTCGCCCGACGATTACACTTCGAGCGCGAGACGGAACGCTTGTGAAACGCTCTCGATCGCGTGCATCGCGTGCTCCGGATTGCCGATCAACTCGATCCTCGGGGCGACCTTCGCCGCCGTCAGCTCGTCGTGCAGGCGCGTGTTCGGCTTCAGCCCGGTGGCCAGGAACACTGTGTCAGCGGGAACGATTGTTTTCTCGTTTCCCTGCAGTACGACCACGCCCTCGGTAGTGATTTCCTGTGCGACGGCGTTGTTGAGGATTTCGACGCCGGCGATCGACGCTTCCTTGGCGAGCACCCATCGAGTGGAGCCCCCCACCGACCCGCCAAGGCGGCGCTGGCGGCTCACCAGCGTCACACGATGCCCCTTGCGATCGACGATCGCGCGGTCGTTGTCGGTGAAGGCCTCGTAGTCCTCGAGGAACTCGACGACCTCCGGACGTATTTCCCAGCGCTTCGCCAGGAACGGCGCGATCTCCACGCCGATGCCGCCGCCGCCGATGATTACGACCCGCTCGCCAATCGGAACACGGCCCTCGAGCGCAGCGGTCGCCGGGTGCACGTGCGGAAGATCCGAGCCGGGCAGCGTCGAATCGACGGGTTCGCTGCCGGGCGACACGGCGATGAGATCCGCCTTCATCGCACGCAGCCATTCGGGCGTCGCCTCGGTACCCATCCGGAACGCCACGCCGGCTTTCATGCACTGCCGGACGAGCCATTCGAGAAACGCGAACAGCTGCTCTCTTCCCGGCGGAGCCGATGCGTGATGCCACATGCCCCCGAGGTGCGATTTGCGCTCCACGAGAGTAACGTCGTGTCCTCGCTCGGCGCTGGTGAGCGCGAACTGCAGGCCGGCCACGCCGCCTCCGACGACGACCACCCGCCGCCTGGAGCGCGCCGGCGGAATCGGTTCCACCTCGGAGACCACGCCTTCGCGCGGATTGACCAGACAGCGCACCGGCTTGTTGTGGATGACTGCGATGTCCATGCATTCATTGCATGCGATGCAATACCGGATATCCGAGAAACGCCCTTCGCGAGTCTTCAGCGGCCAGTCGGCATCGGCCAGCGACTGCCGTCCGAGGCTCACCATGTCGGCCCAGCCGAGGCGCAACAGGCGCTCGGCCTCCATCGGGTCGTTGTTGCGGTTGGATGCGGCGACTGCGGCGGACTGCAGGACGCGCTTCACCTCGCGCGCCAGGTAGGCGTAGGCGCCTTGGGGCACGTTCGGCGTCAACTGCGGAACGGAAGTCGCGTGTCCGCCCCCGGTCACGTTGAAGAAACACACGCCTGCGCGTTCGAGCGCCAGCGCATTGAACTGCGCGCCCTCGATGCCATAGCCACCGGGCAGGAACTCGCTGCCGTGCAGGCGATAGAAGACCGGGAAGTCGTCGCCAAGCGCCTTCTTGATGCCGCGCACCGTCTCGACCGCGAAGCGGATCCGGTTCTCCTGCGTGCCGCCCCATCGATCGATGCGGTCGTTGAACACGCGCGAGGTGAACAGGCTGTGACCGCTGCCGCCGACGCCGAGGATGTCGATCGCCATGAAGCCCGCCCGGGCGGCCCGCTTCGACGCGGCGACGACTGCGTCGATCATCTCCTCGACCTGGTCGGCCGGGATCTCGGCGAGGCTCGGACGGTCAGTCGCCTTCTCGCGGTGCAGGCGGCTGACGTGAAACAGCCGTCGGACGCCGATCTGCGCGTACGGGACCGCCCCATGGCGCTTGATCTGCGTGACCAGCCGCGCGTAGCGATGGACGTGCCGATCGCTTTCCAGAAAAAGCTCGTGCGGACTACCGGCATGGTCGACGAAAAAGGCATCGATGACGCCCACGCCCATCAGGCCGAAACCGCCCTTGGCCCGCGCGACGTAGAAGTCAATTCCCCGGTCCGTGATCCCCTCTTGCATCGAGCCGAGGTTGGCATGCATGGGCGGCATGGTCAGCCGGTTCGGCACGCGAAGGCCGCCGAGTGTGATGGGTTCGAACAGCAGTGGCGTCAGCATTCTCGATCCGAAGGTTTCGTTGCGTGTCGCAATAATTGCGTTTCGCTAGCGTATGTCGACTAGAATGTCGTGTCAACAGGGATTCCGGCCGAAAACACCATGCAACCGAACACTTCGGGCAGCCGCCTCGACTGCATCATTCCGCTGGAGGAGCGCTTCACCTACCGGTTCGCCGTGATCGCGAACCGGATGGGCTCGGTGCTGGCACCGTCACACGAGCGCTACGGGCTTTCCGTGGCCACATGGCGCGTGCTGGCGGTGATCGGACGCTACCAGCCGCTATCGGCAAAGGAACTGGCACGCCGTACGTCGACCGATCCCTTTCGCGTAACGAGGGCGCTGATCCTGCTCGATGAGAAGGGACTCGTGAGCCGGCAGGCCGATTCTCAGGACCGTAGACGCGTCAGTCTTCGCCTCACTGCATTTGGAAAAAAGGTTCACGACGAGATCCCAACGGCGCTGAGTGCGATGGAGCAGTCGTCCCTCAACGCGCTGAGCGCCCGTGAACGGGCCATGCTCTTTCGACTGATCGACAAGCTCGACCGGCACATTGGTGCGTGCCTGGAGGTTGGCGTAAGCTCCCCTGACCGGTAGACATTCGGAAGTGGACTTTTCTGGCAGGATTTGCTGTCGGGGGAAGTCCGATGAAGAAGACGAAGTTCAGCGAATCGCAGATCGTGGCGATTCTTCAGGAAGGCGAGGCAGGGCTGCCGGTCGCGCAGATCCTCAGGAAGTACGGGATCAGCCAGGCCACGTACTACAACTGGAAGTCGAAGTACGGTGGCGCGTCGGTGGCCGAGCTCAAGCGCCTGAAGGAGCTCGAGCTCGAGAACGCCAAGCTCAAGCGCATGTACGCCGACCTGGCCCTGGAGAACGCAGCGATCAAGGACGTTCTGGGTCGAAAGTGGTAAGCCCACAGGCACGCCGCGAACAGGTTGCGTTCCTGAACGAACGCGGCCTGTCCCAACGCAGAGCCTGTGGGCTGATCGGTGTGGCCCGATCCGGATTGGTCTACGAACATCGGATGCCCAGCAGGGATGCGCCGGCGCTCGAGGCGATGAGGCGGCTTTCCGCGCAGTACCCGCGCTACGGCTATCGCAGGATCCGGATCTTCCTACGCCGGGAAGGCCTGCCGATGAGCGTGAGCCGCTGCGAACGGCTGTGGCGCCAGGCCAAGCTGCAGCTGCCGGCAAAACGGCGCAGAAGGCGTGTATCGAGCTCACGGCCACGCCCGCTCGCCCCGCGCGCGGCCAACCACGTTTGGGCGTACGACTTCGTGTTCGACGCCTGCGCCAACGGCCAGCAGATCAAGTGCCTGACGATCGTCGATGAGTACACGCACGAGTGCCTGGCGATCGACGTGGCCGGATCGATCAGGTCGACCCGCGTGATCGAGACCCTGGCTCGGCTCATGAGTCTGCACGGTACCCCGGCCTACCTTCGTTCCGATAACGGCCCCGAGTTCGTGAGCGCCGCGGTGCTGAAATGGCTGACCGACAGCGGCGTGGAAACCGCGCACATTGATCCTGGCAAGCCCTGGCAGAACGGCACCAACGAGTCGTTCAACGGGCGCTTCAGGGACGAGTGCCTGAACCTCGAGTGGTTCCGCAGCCGCAGGGAGGCGAAGATCGTTGTCGAGGCTTGGCGCAGCCACTACAACACCGAACGGCCGCACATGTCGCTGAAGTACTTGACCCCGATCGAATTCAAGCAGCAGCATCGAACCCAGCCCCTTCATCAACCCGGAGCCACTTTCCAGGAACGATCGGCTTGAAGAACGCAGGGCACGTCAACCCGAGACGCGCATCATCGTGCGCGCCGACTCGGGGTTCTGCCGACAGAATCTCATTCGCTGGTGCGAGCGCGCGGGCGTCGGTTACCTGATCGGGCTGGCACGCAACAGCCGACTGGATGCTACCGTCTCGATGGTAGAGATGGCGATGCGCGAGGCGTACGAGCGCACCGGCACCAAGCAGCGCGAGATCGGCGCGTTCCATTACGCGGCGGCCAGCTGGGATCGCGAGCGGCGGGTCGTCACCCGCCTCGAGTACGGCGCGCAAGGCATGAATCCGCGCTTCGTGGTAACCAACCTCGAAGCCGAGCCCGCTGTGCTGTACGACGAGCTGTACTGCGCGCGCGGCGAGGCCGAGAACCGGATCAAGGAGGCGCAGCTCGATCTGTTCGGCACGCGCGCGAGCTGCCATCGGTTCGAGGCCAACCAGTTCCGGCTGCTGCTGGCCGCGCTCGCCTACACCTTGATGCACCGGTTGCGCCGAATCGCACTCGTGGGCACCGAACTCGAGCGGGACGCGGTGTCTGGCGTCAACTATCTTGGCCGACCGGCCAAGATAATTGTCGTCGACTACCGCGCCCAGCACGATCCGCGTGCGCCTGCTCAAGATCGGCGCGGCGATCCTGCGCAACACGCGCCGCATCCGCCTGATGCTCGCCTCGCACCATCCGATGCGCGAGGTGTTCGTCGTCGCTGCCCGCCACTGGCCGGCTCGAGTCCATAGAGCGCACCGAGTGCTGTCGCCGGCACGTTGAAAAACAACGGGGGTAGGGGGTGGTGTCTCTGCGAGCAGCGAAATCGGCCTCGGCGCATCGTTCGAGAGACCGCCCGATGCTTCGCACTCGATCAGCGGGCGGGAAAGCGGCGCTCCGGGCCTACTGATGAAATGTCCGGGCTAGGGCGACAGCCCTCGAGCCGGTCGATTCGATCAGGCAAAGCGCGCGAAAGCAAAAGGCAGCCGGAACGCGAAGCGCCCGCTACTCAGGCGGCTTATGCGTGTCCGGAACTCGCCTCAGGCGCCGTACTGTCCCACAATCGCGATCGACGAGACGTTCTGACTGGGGAATCCGCCGAGATTGTGCGTCATGCCAAAGACCGGGCCGCCGCGCTGGCGCTCATCTGCACGACCCTGCAGCTGTAGATACATCTCATAAATCATACGCAGACCGGACGCACCGATCGGGTGGCCGAAGCACTTCAAGCCACCATCAATCTGGCACGGCAGCTTGCCCGATGCGTCGTAGAAGCCGTCAAGCACGTCACGAATCGCCCCCCCCTCGGGAGAAAGTTGCAGGTCTTCCATCGTGACAAGCTCCGTTACTGAGAAGCAGTCGTGCACCTCGACTAGCGAGATCTGCTCACGCGGCTTTGAAATCCCTGCTTCGTTGTAAGCGCGAGCTGCCGCTATGCGCGTAGTCGCAAAGTAAGAGCCGTCCCAGTCGCCAAACTGAACTTCCTGACCGTTCGACACCGCAAGCTGCAGCGCCTTCACGGCCACGAGGTCCTTCTTTCCCAAACCCCTCGCAACGTCTGGCGTCGTCAAGATTGCGCACGCAGATCCGTCGGACACACCGCAGCAGTCATAGAGTCCGAGCGGCTCCGCAATCATTGGCGCATTGAGCACATCGTCCTCGGTGATCTGATTTCTCAGATGAGCCTTCGTATTTGTTGCCGCATTTGCATGACTCTTCACCGAAATGTGCGCCATCGCACGCTTCAGATCCTTCTTGTCGACGCCGTGCTTCGCTCGATACGCAGCCGCGAGTTGCGCGAACGAACCCGGCGCCGAGAAGTTTGGCCAAAAGAGATCATTGAGCGAGCCTCGCGTCCTCTGCGGCAGACCCCCGTAACCAGTGTCCTTCAGCTTCTCGACACCGAGCGCAAGCGCGATGTCGCAAGCGCCCGAAGCGACCGCGTAGACAGCACCCCGAAACGCCTCGGTGCCCGTGGCGCAATAGTTCTCGACACGGCTCACCGGGATGTACGGCAGTCGCAGCGTCATCGCAAGCGGCACGCCGGACTTACCTACATGCTGCTCTTCGATTCCAGTTCCGAACCATGCGGCTTCAATCTGCTTGCGTTCGATGTTCGCGTCCTTTAGTGCCTCCTCGAAAGCCTCGACCATGAGATCGCTGGCATTCGCGTCCCACCGTTCGCCAAATTTCGAGCATCCCATCCCAAGGACGACGACCTTGTCTCTGATACCTGTTGCCATCTCGTTACACTCCTTTGCCCCATACTGTGGCTAGCGCTCCATGCAGATTAGGCTGCTCTCGGGGCTGCTTTCCAGAAGTATCGGCGGAACCCGCGATTGTCATCGTAGTCCTTAACACGAAACATAACGCGCACCGGCAGTCCAACTTCCATTTTTTCAGGGTCTACGTCAGTAAAGTCCATCATCATCCTTCCGCCCCCGTCAAACTCCACCATGCCAAAGTACGTTGGCGGATCTGGACTGTAGGTCAAATAATCAGCCGTAAACGACATCACTTTTCCGGTGCGAGACGCGAATCCGTAGTCGTCCTGGCTGTCGAGAGCGTTGCAGTTTGGGTTCACGCAGTACCGTTGGCGCGGATATTGCACCGTACCGCAGTTGCGGCACATACCGCCCACAAGCCCTTGGATCATGTCTTGGTTACGATAAAGCACGGTGAGTGGAGTGGCCTTATCGACTTCGGCACGCATGCCTCGTTCGAGATCCACAAGGTTGTTCAGGGAGAGGTAACGCATGTAATTTGAATCCTCACGGCGACGCGCGAGGGCGCCCTTGACACCGCCGCGGGGCGCCTGCGTGGCACCTGTGCGAACGACATCGAAGACCATAGCGTCGCAGCCTCCGCTAAACGCTACAAGAAGGATTCGATCCCCTGATCGCGAATCCTGCAACGCATCGATCAGCATCATGAGCGGATGTGCAGCGCCGGTGTCGCCGCATACGTCGCCCAGCGTATCGCGCACAGATGTCCTCGGCAGCCCGCATCTTTTCGCAACCGCGGCTCCGACTTTGCCGAGCGTCGTCGGCATGCAAAAGTGCGTTATCGTCGACGCTTCGACACCCGCCGTCTTTAAAGCCGCACTGATCGCTTGCGGCACAATCTTGAAGTAGCCTTCATCCCGAATCCAGCGCTCTTCCCAGCAATAGTCGTAGCTGCGACCTGCCTGTCGATACTGCTGAACGAAGTCGACGGTTTCCGAGGCGGCGCCGATGAGTCTCGCCACGGGTTCGCCGGAACCGACGAGCACCGCTGCGGCGCCATCTCCATAGAGCATTTCCTGCCTGCTACCGGCCTTGGCTTTGCGAGCGTCAGACCCGATAACGAGCGTCGAGCCGTCGGCGGATCCGACGAGTGCCTCCACGAGCGCAGTGGTAGCCGAACGCAGACTTCCGGTAGTGTCCGCGGTGCGTACCGGTGTCGGCAGCATGAGCGCGCTTCGGATTACCCCCGAGTTCTGACGGTCCGCGAATGGCAATGTGGTCGAGGCGAGCACGATCGACGAAACCTGAGCAGGATCAAAGCCGACGAGGGATTCTCGGGCGGCTTCAGCGCCCATCGTAATCACGTCCTCATCCCAACCGCCGATCGCGCGCTCGCCTTGCGCGAACGCGCGCAGCGATGAGTTGAACCAACTATTCGATGCCGCTATTGCCTTGCGCTGCAGCCGCGTGGATGGAACATATGCACCGTACGAGAGGATTCCGAAACTGCTCATTTCTCGAGGTTCTCCATTGCGACTCTCCGGCACCTTGTGCGCACTCGCATTCCGTTGAAGGTCGAGGCATCGCTATCCGAACGCCGAGAGTCTGTTGACATATTCAACTCAATGAGTCCGTTGAGCACTACAACCGTTGTCCCGGGCAATCGCGATGCCGAACTCAAGACTCACAACTAATAACTTCTAGAGCACTGGTGGCCGCTATGCATCCAATGGTCAGCGTCCCTGCTCAAGCTCTCGGCTGCGTTGGCCCTGGCCGACTGGCGTTAAACGTCTTGGAGAATTCTATGAACCAATCCAGAGCCTCCGGATTAGCTACCGCATCACGATTGACAACTTCGGCCAACGGAAAGCCTAGCAAGAGCTTCTTTATGGGGAGCTCCAACTTCTTTCCTGTAAGGGTGCGCGGTATGGCGGCGACCGCAACGATTTCATCAGGGACGTGTCGCGCGGAAAGAGCGCTTCGAATGCTATGTCGAATCTCGGAGTCCAACTCACGGCTCAGGCTGCAGCCATCGCGGAGCACGACGAACAGCGCCATATGCGATTCGCGCCCGAGGTACTCCAGGTCCACAATTAGGCTATCCTGCACTTCTGGACACTCCTCCACCACCCGATACAGCTCGCTGGTACCTACCCGAATCCCGTGGCGGTTTATGGTGGTGTCTGAACGGCCGTAGATAATGCCGCCGGTGGCCTGCTCCCGCGGAATCAAACGCAGCCAGTCGCCATGCCGCCATACCGGCTCACCGCTTGGGCCTCTGAACAGATCAAAGTACGTTTCCAAGTAGCGGCGCTTGTTCCTATCATTCCAAAAGTAGAGCGGCATGGAGGGGATTGGCCGGGTGCACACTAGTTCGCCGACTTCATTCATCAGGGAGTCGCCGTTATTGTTGAAGACGTGAACGGCCGCTCCCAGAGCGCGGCATTGCATCTCACCCTGATGCACGGGAAGCGTAGGGCTACCAGCAAGAAACGGCCCGGCGATATCAGTACCGCCTGACACGCAATTTAGCCACACGTCCGGCTTAACGGCGTTATAGACCCACTGGTAACTGTCCGGTCCCAAGGGCGAGCCGGTTGAGCAGACGGTCTCAAGCGCAGCGAGATCGCCGATCGCTCGGGGCGCAACGCCTGCTTTGTTGCAGGCAGCATAGAAGGCCGCCCCTGCGCCGAACGCCGTAATCCGGTGACGGTCAACCATGCGCCATACCGTATACCAGTCGCGTTGCTCGCCGCTCCCTGTAACGCTCCCGTCATAAAGCAGAATTGTGGTCCCGCTCAACAAGCCACGGACCTGCACATTCCAGACCATCCAGGAGGTGCTCGAAATCCAAAACGAGCGTTTAATCGACGAAAGATCCGCGTGCAGGCAGGTGCTCACGAGCCCGTTCAGCAAGGCGCCGCCGTGGCCATGGACAATAGCCTTCGGCAGGCCGGTTGTTCCGGAAGAATAGAGGACCCAAAGAGGGTGCTCGAAAGCAACATCATCTGGCCTCAGCCGCACCGACCCGGCAGTCGCCTCGTGCCATGTCACGACGCGTTTCTTGCCCGCTACCGCGGCTGGGTCTGCTTCAGGGTCGAGGTGCGGCACCCAAACAATCGCTTCAACGCTGGGAAGGGCCGCGATCACCTCCCGCACGTGCTCGCGCCGATCAAAAGCCTTTCCTGCGAAGCGATAGCCGTCACACGTTATGAGCACTTTGGGGTCAATCTGCTTGAATCGGTCGCGAACGCTCGCCCACCCCATGTCGGGCGCGCTGATGGACCAGATGGCGCCGACGCTTGCGACGGCTAGAAAGGCGACCACAGCCTGATGGATATTCGGGAGATAGGCGACCACTCGGTCGCCCGCTTGGATATTCAGGCGGCGAAGCGTGGCAGCAAGCGCCGCAACTTGCGCCTCGAGCTCGACCCACGACAACTCGCCGTTGCCACCCGCTTCACTCTCGTAGAGGATCGCAGGCCCTGATAGTTCGCGATGGCGGAAAACCTGATGAACAAAGTTTAGCCGGGCGTCGGGAAACCATTGAGCGTCCGGCATCGTCGCCGCCCCCAATACGCGGCTGTGCGACTCGCTCGCGATAATGTCGAAATAGTCCCAGACGGAAGACCAAAATCCTTCAAGGTCTTCCACGGACCATTGCCAGAGATCCTCGTAGCGCGCGAACTTGAGCCGGCGCTCCCTTGCAAGCCAGCGGCAATAATCGGTCAACCGAGCTTGGGCTATACGCTGCTCGGGCGGAGTCCAGAGAGGGATCCGAATAGGTTCCTCTTGGGCTCTTAGGTCTTCGTCGATAGCTCGTGGCATAGGGGCCTGCGAAAACTCTTCCTAGTTATCCAGCGCCGGCGCGCTAACGTGTTTCGGCGCGCGAGTCCAGGCGCTCCGCGATCCACTGCGTGTTCGTCCGACTCTCGAGAAAGGCGTTATCCTCCAGCAACTCCCGATATAGCGGCAGCGTCGTCTTGACGCCCGCCACGGTGCATTCGCGCAATGCCCGCCGCGATCGCGCGAGCGCCAGCTCTCGCGTTTCGCCATGAACGATTATCTTTGCGAGTAGGGAATCGTAAAACGGCGGTACCGTGTACCCTTCGTAACAGTGCGTATCTACCCGCACTCCG
The DNA here is from genome assembly GCA_039809645.1 of Gemmatimonas sp. Classification (GTDB taxonomy): domain Bacteria; phylum Gemmatimonadota; class Gemmatimonadetes; order Gemmatimonadales; family Gemmatimonadaceae; genus Gemmatimonas. The sequence goes on along the minus strand of JBDHVK010000071.1, from coordinate 6,584 downwards.
GGGCCCAGTGGCAAAGACAGCCCGGCCAAGCGGCCGGCACATGGCTGGAAGTCAGCGGCCGGATCCTCCGCGTTGATGCGGAACTCGATCGCGTGGCCGCGGAAGCGCACATCTTCCTGCGCAACAGGCAGCGGCATTCCCGAGGCGATTAGGAGCTGCAAGGCCACGATGTCCAAACCGGTCACCATCTCGGTGACCGGATGCTCGACCTGCAAGCGCGTGTTCATCTCAATGAAGTAGAAGCGCCGCGTATCTTGGTCAAGAAGGAATTCGATGGTTCCGGCGCTCGTGTAGCCGATGCGCCGCACTAGGCGAATTGCGGCAGCTGCCATTTCGTCTCGGAGCGCAGGCGAGACGCAGGGCGATGGGGATTCTTCGATCAGCTTCTGATAACGGCGCTGGATCGAGCAATCGCGCTCGCCAAGTTCAACTAGGCGGCCGGAATGGTCCGCGACAATCTGCACTTCAATGTGCCGGGCGTTGGGAATGTACTTTTCGATGTAAAGCGCACCGTCACCGAAGGCCTGCTGTGCTTCGTTGGCGCTCATCGCCAAAGCATGGGAGAACTCCGTTGCATCGTTGACGCGGCGCAACCCCAGGCCACCACCCCCGGCGGAAGCCTTGAGCAGGACCGGAAAACCAATGCTTCGCGCCACGGCCGTTGCCTGCTCCGGATCCTGAACAAGGGCGAATGACCCCGGAAGGACGGGGACGCCCGCATCGGCGGCCGCCCTTCGGGCCTCAAGCTTGTTCCCCATAAGCGCGATCGCTGCGGCCGATGGTCCGATAAACACCGTCCCCGCCTTCTGGCACGCTTGCGCAAAAGCGGCGTTTTCCGACAGGAATCCATAGCCGGGATGAATAGCGTCCGCCCGCACGGCCTTTGCCGCCGCCAGGATGACCTCCATGTTTAAGTAACTGGAGCGCGGTGGCGCCGCGCCGATACACACCGCACGATCCGCTTGGCGTACCGCCAGGGAATCGCGGTCCACGTCGGAATGCGCCACGATAGCTTCCATGCCGAGATCCCGGCAGCCGCGGATGACGCGTACAGCGATCTCCCCTCTGTTCGCAACGAGTACCCGCCGAATCATTGCGCGTCCGACTTCATCCACATGAGCGTCTGCCCGAACTCGACCATCGCTCCGTCCTCAACGCAGATTTCGACGATGCGACCGCTGTGATGGCTTTCCACTCGATGGAAGAGCTTCATTACTTCGATGATGCAGACCGGGTCCCCGGTGCGGACCGCCCCCCCGATCTGTACGAACGGCTCCTGATCTGGCGCGGGCCGGCGGCAGAACACACCGAGGGTCGGCGCGTCAATCGCGATAAGGCCAGTCCGCTCACCAAGCCTAGAAACAGCTGGTTGCACCGTGGCCGGGACTTCTGCTTCGCCCTGCTGCTCAAGCTGCAGCGGCGCGGGCGACGGCCCGGCCGATCGCTGTGCTTTCCGCACCGGCGCAGAGGAGATCACACCCCCGGCCTTAGATATCTCGAACTTGAGATCTCCGATCTCGATATACATCTGCTCCAGATCGGAATCGCGGAAGATCTTGAGTATCGCTTGTAGATCGTCGATAGATATTTCCATAATCGCGTCCTGTCATCCACTATTGCCAGAAGCTCGGCAGCCAGAGCGATAGTTGGGGGATGTACGTAATTGCACCCAGCGCCCCCAAGTATAGAAATATGAATGGCACGCACCCCCAGATGACACGCGTCATCGGAGCATTGAATATGCTGCTGCTGACGAAGAGGTTGATGCCAAATGGCGGCGTAAACATCCCGATCGCCAGATTGACCGTGACGATGATGCCCAGGTGAATGACGTCTATGCCTGCGGCCGTCGCGAGAGGGACCAGCAGCGGAACAAACACCACGAGCGCCGAATTAGGGTCCATGAACATTCCGACCACGAGAAGCACCAGGTTCACCGTCAACAGGATTGTCACGGGGCTGAGCTCTAAGGTAAGCACAATGTCTACGAGCGCTTGCGGAATGTTCTCCAGCACCAGGACGACCGAAAATGCCGAAGCGGCGGCAACGATGATGAAAATCTTTGCGGTCAGAAGCGCGGACTCGAGTGTCGCCTGCCATAGCCCACTTAGATCGAGATCCCGGTGAACCAGCATCGCAATCACGACTGCGTACACGGATAGAACAACGGATGCTTCGGTGGGGGTAGAGAAGCCTGTATAGATGCCCCCAAAGATGATGAGCGGGGCGCCGAGTGTCCACGCCGCAGCTTTCGTGGACCGGCCAATCGCCGACCAGCTCAAGCCTCTAGCATGCGAGCGGACGTCGTGCTTGAGCGCATACCAAACCGCGTAGGCGGCCACGACGAGTCCGATCAGGATTCCGGGAATGATGCCGGCGAGAAACAGCTTCCCCACGGATGCCGGTGCCAACGCGCCGTACAGAATCATCGTGATGCTCGGAGGGATGATCAGGGCGATGGCGCCCATAGAGGTTACCAGCCCGAGCGAGAAGTCATCCCCATACCGATCTTGCCGCAGCGCGGGATACATCACCTTGCCGAGGGCGGCGATAGTTGCTGTGCTCGAGCCAGAAATGGCGCCGAACGCTTCGGCGCCGGCTATGGTCGTGATAGGCATGCCACCTGGGACTCGGCCGAAGAAGTTAGCCACCCAATCGATGAGCCGCTGTGCCATCCCGCTTCGCACCATGATTTCCGCCGCGAAGACGTAGCCGGGAACCGCAAGCAGCGCATCCACGTTCAGGCTATTGAATAGGCGGATCGCCAGGACCTCGGGAGGCAAGCCGGAGAGCAGCAGCAATGAAAAGACAAGAAATGCCATCCAAATCGGATAACCGAAAACGAGCAGCAGCACGCTGAGCGCGAGCCCAAGGATCAGCATGAGATGTCCCCTGCAACCATGCGCCGCGCCTTACCGCCCAAACGTGCCACCTAGCAGGCGGAACCGATGGTTTCCTGGAAGCAGGACTTCGACGAGGTAAAGCAAATATGCAAGCGCCATTAAACCCAATCCGAGCGGGATCGCAAGGTAGCCGATCCATGCTGGCAGATAAGTACTCGCGCTTGTTTGGCCTTGCTGGAACGCCAGAACTGTGAAGCGCGTCCCAAGGAACGCGAAATAGCTAGAGAGAACGATTCCGACAATGCAGACGGTGATATTGACTAAACGCCTTCCTAATGGGGGCAGCGCCTTGTGCAGCAGATCGATGCATATGTGCTCGCCTCGACGCGCCAATACCGCCGAACCCAGGAAAACCAGCCAGATAAGGGAGTAGCGCGAGACGTCAGCGAACCAGGGGAACGGCAGCCCGAACGCCTCGCGAAAAATCACTGCCACGAACACTGCAACCATCATGCAGGCGAAGATGAGACCGACAACAGCCGTCAAGAGCCACATGATCAGGATATCAAGGGAGTGCAGCATGGCGGCGGCGCGGGCGACGGCGCCGCGGTTGCGTGTCGAGTCAAGTTGTCGCGAGTCGCCCATGGCCATGACGAAAAGCGCTATCGCCCGTGTGAGGATGGCGTCGAAAGCTTCTCGATATCACTAAGCAATGTCTTGAACATCGGCCCTCTAACGGGTTCGCTTGCGATTTTTTCCCAGATTCCGTCTTGGTTGAGTTGTCTCATGCTTCGCATGTCCCCGTCCGGCAACTCCGTAAACTTAATCTTGCTATTGTGCTTCAGGGCTTCTATGGCCTTTTCCTGCGACTCGATGTACGCCTGGGTTCCGATCCGCTCGAGCTCCTTGCCCGCCTCGTCGACGGCCATCTTCAGATCGCCCGGAAGGCTCGCGTACCAAGTGTTGCTGACGACGATCATCTCGACGAGCGAATTATGCAGGGTATGTAACACATAAGGCGCGACTTCATGGAACTTCAACTGCAACGTGACGTCCGGCGGGAGATCAAAGCCGTCGACCACACCCTGCTGAGTCGCGGTATAGACCTGCGGAAGGGCCATGTCGACGCCGATGGCGCCCCAGTTCTTGACCGTTTCCAGATGTTCATCGCCGGGGACGGTGCGCAGCTTCTTCCCTTTGAAGTCCGCCAAGCCCTTAATCGGGGCGCTGGAGAAAACAAGTTGGGGACTAATGCCGAATAGCGACACAATGTGGAAGCCCTTCTGCTCGGAAAGGCGCTTGAGTTCGGTCGCCGCGTTTCCCTGCATTGCCTGGGTAATGTTATTCGTGATTTCCTTCACCGAGTTGCCGGGATAGAGCCAAGGCATCTCGAAAACCCCGGCCTGCGGTACGAATGAGCTCAAATTGGCGAGCGGCACAATATAGGCCTGCACGGAACCGATCTGGAGTCCAGTCATGACTTCGCGGTTCGGCCCGAGCGCAGCGGCCGTGTATAGTTTCCCGTCGATTCGCCCCTTCGACCCTTGCTCCACCAGCTCAATGAACCTCTCGGCCAGGCGCTCTTGCGTGTCCTTTGCCGTGATGTTTCCCATACGCATGTCATAGATCTTGGTGCTGTCGGCGGCCATTGCATGTGTGGCAATAACTGCCCCAACACCCATCGCGGCAGCGACCAGAGTGATCTTCATTTGTCTCAGCACCATTGCATCTGTGTTGATCACGAGAGATTCTCCTTTGATTATGAATCCGCGTTGAAAAGCGATCCTGTCAATGAGCCGGCGTTAGTTGATCCAGCGAAAGCGGGTGATTCCCTTGTTCTTCGCCACTTCCCGCACGAGCCCTACCAACGAATGCTCGGCGGTAAGGTCGTCAAGACGAATTGGCCCGCTGTCGTACATGGCCTTAAGTGCTTCTGGCATGAAGAAGGCATTCAGCAGCAACTCCTCGTCTGAGCGAAAATCTCCGTGGCTTGCTCGGATTCGATCGAGCGCGGGAGGCGTCACGGCTCCCGGCCGTGCATTGATCCGCTCGGCGCCGTCGCTCACGCGGTCGACGAGGTTGGCATCTACGGGTGACGGCGTTTCGCCGTACCAGCCGAGGAGCAGCATTTTGACCTCACCCAGGATGACTTTGTACCGCCCGTACAACACGTTCATTGCTGCCTGAGTGGCGATGATTTGCGAGAAAGGCGTAACCATGATCGCCCAGCCGAGGTCCGAGCGAACGGCGGGAATTTCCTCCAGGACCTGCTCGAATCGGTCTTGTATGCCAAGCTGTGCCAGTTGGGCGAGGAAGTTGCTGACCATGCCGCCTGGCATTTGGTGTATGTAGCACACTGGGTCGTATTCAGCAGGCCGTCCGAGGGGTTTCCCGTGTCGCACCGCGACCCGATGGAAATGCTCCGCAACCTGGCGCAGCTTATGATCGTCGAATTCGACGCTGTGCCCCATGCGACGCAAGTGGCGAACCATGGATTCGGTATTCGGAAGCGATGAGCCATTCGCGAGTGGTTCCGCTACGGTCCAAATACCCGTGGCCCCCGACGTTACCGCCTCTAGGTTGTTCGCAGGTCCCAATCCGGTACTGCAATGCGAGTGGCAGTAGACCGGCATCCCCTCCCCCGCCCGGCGCAAGGCCGGCACTAGGGTTCGCACCCGTTCCGGCGTAAGAATGCCGCTCGGGTCCTTGAGCACTATTGCGTCCGCCCCGAACCGCTTGAGGTCTGCAACCTTGCTCGCGAAGTGCTCATCCGTGTGCACCGGACTTATGGAGTAAGTGATGCTCGGGAGCGCCCGCCCTCCCGCTTCTTTTACTGCCCGGATCGGCACCTCCAGGTTCCTCATGTCGTTGAGGCCGTCCAGTAGGAAGAAGGAGTGAATGCCATTGCGGGCGCAAGTCTTGAGGTAAAGCTCAAGCAGGTCGTCCGGGAGCAACCCCTTGCTGCTCACGCTAAAAACCGGCGCGCAGATCATGCCGAGCGGCGTTTGCTTAACTTGCTGCCGAACCAGCCGCATGCGCTCCCATGGATTTTCCTTGAGGTGCCGTATGCAAACCTCCATGGCGGCTGCGGAGGTGTATTCGATGGCCTCGAAGCCGAGCGCGTCTAGCAGTGGCAGCACCGGCAACATCATCGCGGTAGTCATACGCGTCGCCCATAGGGACTGCTGACCGTCCCGAAGGCTAGTCTCGATGATGCGAACCGTTTGCTTCATGCGCTTCTCCAATATGTTCTCTCAGACGGCGTAGAACGCCGTGTGTCCAATCGTCCAGCGAAGAATCGGCTTATCCCGGCACGATCAGCGCTACGGCCCGCGCGTCCGGAGATAAGTCAGCCGCACTTACAACCAGACGGTCGCTAAACCGAGCGACGGAGCGCTCTCCTCATAACTCCTCCTTCGATATCGGTTTCTGTGCCCGGGGCGGCCGCAACGATCCTCTCCAGCGCCTTCTTGTTTACCTTTGTTCCCGCCGGGTTCATGGGCAGGGCGTCTATGAACTCAAGCCTCTCCGGAATCTTGAATTTGGCCAAGCCGCGCTCCAGCATGAACGAGTAGAGCGCTTCGAGATCCGGACCGGGCGCACCGTCAGGACGGACAACGAACACACACACCCGCTCTCCCATCTCGGTATCCGGCATCCGGACTGCGGCTACCTCGCGTACGGAGGGTAGTGACATTGCTTGCAAAGTGCAAGCATATGTCTGGGAACCGGTAGCGTCAA
>JBDHVK010000070.1:0-19637 GCA_039809645.1 Gemmatimonas sp. | reverse complement strand
CCGGAAATGCTCACCTGCGCGCCATCGAGGCCGGCGCCGGTGGCTTCATCGGTGACCTTGCCACTGATGGCGCCGCCCTGCGCCTGAAGCTGGCCGGCCAGGGGAACGAACCCCAGCACGAGCGCAGCGGACGACAACCAGCGGCGGACGTGAAACAGGGACATCACACACCTCGGGAGGGAGGAAAAACGTCGAGGTCATGCACCCCGGGAACGAGAAAGCCCGGGCAACGTTGGTAGGCTGCCGTACGCGAAAGGGACGGATCGGCAGGATTGCCGCTTATTGTCGTGGAATGCGACGGTGGCGTCAATACGCCAGACAGCGCCTTAGCGCCGAGACGAACAGGGCGCTATTCGGTGGGGGGGGGCCGATTTACGCCCACACGCGTCGCCCGCGCGCGTCGCCCGCGCGCGTCGTCTACTCGCCGCCGCCGCAAATGCGGTCGAGGTCCTGAACACCGACCAGCACATCGCGTGGGCGAGCCGCCCCCTCGGACGGCGCCAGAACCCCGGCCGCCTCGAGCTGATCGATGATACGGGCGGCGCGGCCGTACCCGATCTTGAGCCGGCGCTGCAGCAACGAGGTGGAACCCTGCCGATGCTGAATCACGACTTCCGCGGCCTCACGGAAGCGTGAATCGCGCTCGTCCGCGCCGCCGTCACCACCGTCGTCCTCACTGCCGGCCTCCTTGGCCTCGATCGCCCGCACATACTCGAGGATGTCCGGCTCGTCGGTACCGGCCGCCACCGCGCCCGCCGCTTCAGCGCGCGCCCGCGCGTCGCCATACCAGCCGAGGAGCGTTTCGGTGTCTTCGCTCGACAAATACGCCCCCTGCAGTCGCGAGGCCTCTGACTTCCCCGGAGGAATGAACAGCATGTCGCCGTTGCCGAGGAGCATCTCGGCCCCCGCCCCGTCGATGATGGTGCGACTGTCGACCTGCGACGCGACACGAAACGCGATGCGACAGGGGAAGTTCGCCTTGATGAGCCCCGTGATGACGTTCACCGAGGGACGCTGGGTGGCGAGGATGAGATGAATGCCGATCGCGCGCGCCTTCTGGGCGAGCATGGCGATGGGCGTCTCCACCTCGCCCTGCACTGTCATCATGAGGTCGGCCATTTCGTCGATCACAACCACGATGTACGGCAGGATGCCGCCGGTGTACGTGCGATCTTCGAACGCGACCTCGAGGTTGCGCGGCTTGAGCACGGGCGCCCCCTGCCCATCCTCATGCTGGGTCACGCGCCGATTGAATTCCTGCAGGTTGCGGCAGCCGTTGGCCTCGAGGAGGCGATACCGGGTCTGCATCTCCATCACCGCGTACTTGAGCACCGCCGCCGCGTCACGATTGTCGGTGATGACCTTGTGTCGGAGATGCGGTAGCGTGTTGTACACGCTGAGTTCGACCATCTTGGGATCGACCATCAGGAAGCGCAGCGTGCGCGGCGTATGCCGATACACCAGGCTCGTGATGATCGTGTTCACACAGACCGACTTGCCGGAGCCGGTCGAACCGGCGATCAGCAGGTGCGGCATCTTGGCCAGATCGGCAATGACCGGGCGACCCTCGAGGTCCTTGCCAAGCGCCACGGGCAATGCCGCCCGCGCCTGCTGGAAGTCCGCGCTTTCGAGCACCTCGCGCAGCACGACCATTTCCGGCGTCGGATTGGGCACTTCGACGCCCACCGCGCCGCGTCCGGGAATCGGCGCGACAATACGAATGCTCGGTGCCCGCATGGCGAGCGCGAGGTCGTCGGCCAGCGCCGCGATCTGACGCACCTTCACGCCGGCCGCGGGTTCAATCTCGAACTGCGTGACCGTGGGCCCCGATGTCCGGCCCACGAGCTCACCCTCGACCTTGAACGTGCGGAGCGTGGCCAGCAGCTTCTGCCCCGCCAGATCGAGCTCCTTCTGACCGGCCTCCGTGTTACGCGCCGGCGGCGGTGAGAGCAGCTTGGTCGGCGGGAGTTCATCGGAGAACGGTGTCGGCTCGGCGTTCGCGTCGAGCGCGGCCTCGACGGTCGGCTCGCTGCGCACCGCGTCCTTCTTCTTCGACTTGCCGCGTGGCGCCTCGGGCTCGGTGTCCGGCTCCGGTTCCGGCGCGGGCTTGTCCTTCGCGCGCTTGCCGTTGCCGGCTGCCATTGCCAACACGTCGCGGGCGAGCGCCGGGTCGATGGCCGGCAGTTCCGTGGGGTCGGGCTCGAGCGCTTCCGCCAACGTGCGACGGCCGGGCGCCACGGGATCCACCTGGGGCGCTCCCGGGCCGAGCAGCATGCGAATCGGATTCCACCGCAGCGTCGCCACCGTCAGCGCACTGGTGGCGAGCGCGAAGAAGATCCACGCGCCCGCGCTCCCAAGGAACTTGCGCAGATACTCGGCAACAAAACTTCCCCAGAGCCCGGCGTAGTCCACGTCGGCGGCCATTCCGCCGAGGGCGAGACCGATGGCAACCGGCACCAGTGCGACGGTGCCGCCGAAGAGCACGCTCCAGTCACTCGCATCGTTCGCCCGCTGAATGCGTCCGAAGAGCGCCAGCGCGACGACCATGGCGCCAAGGGCGATCAGCACCAGCCCGGGGATCCCGACCGCCTTGATCAGCGTGCATCGCGCCACGGTCCCGATGGGGCCGAATGGCCCGGTGGCATCGAAGCAGTTCCCCGTGTCGCTGTGCTGAAACAGCAGTGCGCCCAGCAGGAACACCGCGAGCAGGCTCAAGGCCACCGCGGAGAGTTCACGCTGCAGGAGTTTGCGATCCATGGGTCCCTCCCGCGTCGCGCGGCGTGGCGGCGCTATCGGGTCGTGGCGAGCGGTGTGTTGAGGTGCAGCTGCCGATCATGATAGCGCACCGCCACGTCAAACTGGTCGAGCGACAGACACGCCGCCACGTCGGCCTCGAATCCGGCGGCGACAAGCGCCCGCGCGTGCTCCGCTTCGTGCGCCAGCGAAGCGATGCCGCCGAGGAACGGCCGCTCGACGAGTTCGGCCACACGGGCCCCGTCGCCACGGGTCGCGCCGGGCGCGGCCTCGAGCAGGCCACGCACCAGTCGACCGGCGCACACCACGTCCTCCAGCCCAATCGTCCGATCGGAGCCGGCACAGATGATCAGCACATCGTGATCGCCGCCGGCCGAGTCGCTGACGGCCGCAACCGTGGCGGCGGCGTTGACGAACGCAGCGAAGAAACAGGCTCGCGCGCCGTGCGTGGCCGCGAGGGCCGCCGTGCCGTTGGTCGTGGTGTAGAGGATCGGAAACCCGCCGACCGCGTCCCGGGTGTACTCGGCGGGAGAATTCCCGAGGTCGAAGCCGTCGATGCGCTTCATGCGACGCTCGCCGGCAAGCTTCACCTCACCACGCTCGTACGCCTTCGCCCGAGTGGCGGTCTCATCGACCGTCTCGAACGGAATGACCACGCGCGCCCCATGATGGAGCGCCGTGGCCACGGTCGTTGCGGCTCGCAACACGTCGATCACCACCACCACGCGATCCGCCACATCGGCGGGCGCTACCGCGGCCTCGCCGAGCAGCACGTCGATGCGCACTACGTGGGCTCCTTGAGGAGATCCGCGCCCTCGAACTCGAGCCACTTCGTGTGCACCTTGCCCGCCTGGAAGCCGGGATGCTGCATCACGCGCGCGAGGAACGGCATCGTGGTCTTCACCCCTTCGATCACGAAACTCTCGAGCGCGATCTGCATGCGCTTGAGCGCTTCCTCACGCGTGGATCCCTGCACGATGAGCTTGGCGATCATCGAGTCATAGAAGGGGGGCACCGTGTATCCCGCATACGCATGCGTGTCGATACGCACGCCCGGGCCGCCGGGCTGATGGAACACTTCGAGCTTGCCCGGCGACGGCTGGAAGTTGCGCGCGGGATCTTCGGCGTTCACCCGGCACTCGATCACGTGTCCACGGAACGGCGGCAGCTCCTTCACCGAGAGCGGCAAGCCGGCCGCCACGCGAATCTGCTCCTTCACGAGATCGACGCCGGTGAGCTGCTCCGTGACCGGATGCTCCACCTGAATACGCGTGTTCATCTCCATGAAGTAGAACGAGCCGTCTTCGTCGAGCAGCATTTCGATCGTGCCGGCGCCGACGTAGTTGATGGCCTTCGCGCCGCGCGTGGCGGCCTCGCCCATACGTTCGCGCAGTTCCGGCGTCATCACCGGGCACGGCGCTTCTTCGATGAGCTTCTGGTGGCGGCGCTGCACCGAACAATCGCGCTCACCGAGATGAATCACGTTGCCGTGGGTATCGCCGAGGATCTGGAACTCGACGTGACGCGGACGCTCGAGAAACTTCTCGACGTACACATCGCCGTTGCCGAAGGCCGACAGTGCTTCCGACCGCGCCAGCTGGAAGGAGCGCAGGAAGTCATCCGGATCGCGGGCGACGCGCATCCCCTTGCCGCCGCCGCCGGCGGCCGCCTTGATGATGACCGGGAAGCCGATGGTGCGGGCAAATTCGAGCGCTTCCTCGGGATCTTCCACCGGTCCGGGCGTTCCGGGCACGATGGGGACGCCGCACTCCTGCATGGCGCGGCGCGCCGACGCCTTGTCGCCCATCACACGGATCTGGTCCGGCGTGGGGCCGATGAAGGCGATCCCCGAGGCGCGGCAGGTCTCCGCAAACTCCGCGTTCTCGGCGAGGAAGCCGTAGCCCGGATGAATGGCGTCGGCGCCGGTGATCTCGGCGGCCGCGATCAGCCGGGGAATCTTGAGATAGGAGTCGCGCCCCGACGGTGGCCCGATGCATACGTCGTCGTCGGCGAAGCGCACATGAAGCGATTCCCGATCGGCTTCCGAATACACGGCCACCGTCTGGATGTCGAGTTCACGGCACGCGCGAATGACGCGGAGGGCGATTTCCCCGCGGTTGGCGATGAGGACCTTTTTGAACATCCGGTAATGGTGGCGGGGCCGCTGCCTCTCCGCCAGTCCTTTACGGCGTTACGTCGCCTCGCTCCCCTGGAAGTCATCCCACGAGGTGTCGCTGGCGCCACCCACGCCCTGTGTCCGGAGCGCGAACTCGGCGGGGCTCGTCGCATTGAAGAGCGCGTTCTCGTACGAAATGACGCCGCGCGAGAACCACTCCATCAGCGACTGGTCGAACCCCTGCATGCCATACGCGACCGAGCCTTCCCGAATGAGGTCGGGAATGTTGAGCGCCGCGTGGACGTCGCGGATCTGGTCGCGCACCGCCTCCGTGTTCACCAGCACCTCGCAGGCGGGCACACGCCCCGGGCGGTCGGCGCGCGGCACGAGCCGCAGCGAGATGACCGCGTTGAGGGCGCTCGCGAGCATGAAGCGCACTTCGCCCTGCTTGTCGGGCGGATAGAACGAGAGGACGCGATTGATGGTCTGCGTCGCGTCGGTGGTGTGCAGCGTCGACAGGACCAGGTGACCGGTATTGGCGGCCTTGAGAGCCACTTCGAGCGTCTCCAGATCGCGAATTTCGCCGATCATGATGACGTCGGGGTCCTGACGCAGCACACGGCGCAGCGCCTGCGCGAAGGTCGCCGTATCGGTGCCGACCTCCCGCTGATTGATGTGGCACTTCATGTCGCGGTGCACGAACTCGATCGGATCTTCGATCGTGATGATGTTCGCTCCGCGTCGCTCATTCATGTACTGCAGCATGGCGGCGAGCGCCGTGCTCTTGCCGGAGCCGGTCACGCCCGTCACGAGCACGAGACCACGCGGCTTGAGCGCAATCTGCTCGAGGACGGGCGGCAGATTGAGATCGCGGATGTTCGCTGCCGCGTGCGCGATGGAGCGCAGCGCGAAGGCCACGGTCCCCTTCTGCTGATAGACGTTGACGCGGAAGCGGCCGATCCCGGGCACGTTGATCGCGAAGTCGGCTTCGCGCACTTCCACGAACTCGCGCAGCTGCGCGGGGGGAAGCAGTTGCTCCGCGAGGGTGCGCAGTTCTTCCGGTCGCAGGATCGGCAGATCCAGCGGAAACAGATCGCCATGCAGGCGCAATGTCGGCGGGCGACCCACCTTGAGATGCAAGTCCGACGCGCCCTCACGCACCATCTTCTGGAGGGCCGCTTTCAGGTCGAACGTGGGCGCAGGAGCCGTGCCGTTGCGGGCAGCCTTCTCAACGCCGGTCGCCGTCGTCATTGCGTCATATCTCAGCCGGTCGGGTCGATGCGGAAGAGCACCTGGCCGTACTCCACGGGATGTGCATCGGTGACGTTCACCTCGCGCACGACACCGTCGAATTCGGACTCGAGCTCATTCATGATCTTCATCGCCTCGATGATGCAGACGATCTGCCCCTTGCTGACGCGATCGCCGACGGAGATGTACGGCTTCGCGCCCGGCTCAGGAGCCGAGTAGAACGTCCCCACCATGGGCGACTTGATCTCGAGGGCCGCAGACTTCGCCGCCTCGGCCTTCGGCGACGGAGCCCCTCCCTCCTCGACTGGACGCGCCGCAGGTGCTGCGGGCAACACGGCCGGCATCGCCACGGGGGCGGCCATCGCGGGGAGGCCAGGGGCGACGGTCATCGCCGTGCGCTGAGGGCTCTTCGAGATCCGGAGCTTCATCCCCTTGTCGGAGGAGATCTCGATGGAATCCACCGTGGAGCCGTCGAGCATCTCGATCAGCTTCTTCACGTAGCGCAAGTCGATCATGGCGGGGAGCAGGCTGGAGAAAAGCGCGGCGCCCCAGGGGCGCCGGCGGGTCAGTCGGATCAGGCGATTTCGAGCAGCGACCGGTCGAACCCGGTGAGCACCCGAGGACCCGACGCCGTGAGCAGCACATCGTCTTCGATTCTGACACCGCCAAAGCCGGGGAGGTAGATCCCAGGCTCAACCGTCACGACCATGCCGGCCGCCAGCGGTGTCTCGATCGTGCGGGCCAAGCGAGGTCCTTCGTGCACCTCCAGGCCAATCCCATGGCCCAGAGAATGTCCGAATGCCCCGCCGTGTCCGCGGGCGTCAATGTACTCTCTCGCCACCGCATCTGCAGCCATCCCCTTCATTCCAACCCGAAGCGCACCCGAAGCGCGCGCATTTGCCTCCCGAACGATCCCATAGACCTCGCGATGGGCGTCCGATGCCGTCCCGAGCACCACGGTGCGGGTGACATCGGAGCAGTAGCCCCCGGCGACCGCGCCGAAGTCGATCAGGACGAAATCGCCACGTTCGAGCACGCGATCGGAGGTCCGGGCGTGCGGGAGCGCGGAGCGCGGTCCGGAGGCGACGATCGAGGCGAACGGATAGGCCTCGCTCCCCTGCCCGCGCAGGTTGCGCTCCAGCAGCCCGGCGAGCGCCGTTTCCGTGAGCCCGGCTCGCAACTCCTGCAGCGTCGCCGCGAGGGCGCGTTCGGCCATTGCCACCGCCCGCTCGATCGCGGCGATCTCGCCGTCATCCTTGATCTCCCGCAGTGCCTCGACGAGATCCGTCGCCGGCCGCCACTGCCACCGACTCCCCTGCTCGAGCAGGCGCGTGAAGTCCTTGTGCAGCAGATGGGCGGATTCGAAGCCCACGCGTTCGACGCCGGCCATCGCCGACAGCGACGGCCAGACCCCATTCCAAAGACTGGTCGGCTCGATCCGCACCACGGCGGCATCCCCGACTTCCTCCTCCACCTGCGTGGCGTAGCGAAAGTCGGTGAGCATCACGCACTCGAGCGCACTGACCAGCAGCAGCGCATTGCTCCCCGAGAAGCCGGTGAGGTACCGGATGTTGGGAAGCGACGAGATCAGCAGAGCGTCGAGATCGGCCTTGCCGAGCACCTCCCGCAACGCGGCGAGACGCGCGGGGCGCATGTCCACGGCGGTCGCTTTCACGGCCGTCACCGCGGGCGCACGGGGCTCAGCCCCGGGCGCGGAGATTCGCGACGAGCCCGCGGAGCGCGAACTCGTACCCGTCGGCGCCCAGGCCGCAGATCAAGCCGATGGCGGCGCCGGCGAGCATCGAATGGCGACGCTCGGGCTCTCGCGCGTAGATGTTGCTCAAGTGCACTTCCACGAACGGAAGCGACGTCGCGCTGAACGCATCGCGCAACGCGAGGCTCGTGTGCGTGAACGCACCCGCGTTGACCACGACGCCCTGCACGACGCCGCGCCACGCGTGCAGCGTATCGATCAGCTGCCCTTCCCCGTTCGCCTGTGCGGCCCGGATCTCCACGCCCATCGACGCGCCGACCGTCTCCAGCCGGGCGATGATATCGGCGAGCGTGGTTGTCCCGTAGATCGCGGGCTCACGGGTGCCGAGGAGATTGAGATTGGGGCCGTTCAGGATACCAATGATCACGGATTGCCGAGTCCCTTGAGCCACGCCGAGAACTGGGCCAGGTCATCCGCGGCCTTGCTTTCGACGGCCGGCGACGACGCTGGCGTGCCCGCGACGGGCGGCGTCGGCGCGGCGCTGGTGGTGGGCGAGGCGGCCGTGGCCGTCGTCGCCGGGTCCGGGAAGAATCGATCGAACGAGAAGCTCGCGCCAGTCGCACTCGACGTGGCCGCCGACGCGTCCGGCTGAGCCGCCATCGGCGTGATCGGCGTGGGCTCGGCCACCGCGGCCATCGCACCGCTCGCGAACAGGTTCTCGCGCGCGCCCTCCACGGCCGCGCCGGAGAATGCGGTGGCGAACTGCTGCGCCGCGGCGTCGTCCGCCCCGACGCTCTCGCCGCCAAAGAGAGACGTGAGCGACTCCTCAGCGGGAATCGCGCCAACCGGCGTGGTGTGCACGGGGGTGCCGTGGACCGGCGTGCGATAGGCCGGAGCGGCCTGCACCGGCGTGAGGACCCGCGGTGTGGGCACGGCCACGGTCGATGCGGGCGTGCGGCGCTCGACGCGGCGGGCAGCGAGTGCCGCGAACCACTGCTGCGCCGTGCGGATGGCCACGACGGGCTCCGGACGCGGCGCTGACAGGGCAGCCACGCGTTCCTGCTCGGCACGCAACTCCGCCAGACGACCGAGCGGCACGGGATCGGACGGGCGACGGCGAACCAGCTCCTCGTATACGGCGATGGCGCGGTCGAGGAAGCCCTGCGACACGAGCAGCTCGCCCATCGTTTCGGTGACGAATGCGCCGCCCGTCACGTCGGCCACCTCGGCCACCTCGGCCACGACCGCGTCGGGGGCGGTCGGCTCGTCGAGCACATCGGCAAAGCTGGCCTCCGCCGCGGCCTCTTCCTGCGCGATGACCGGCATCGGCATGGCCACCACCGCGACGTCGTCGGCCTCGCCCTTGGCGCGTGCGTCTTCCGCAAACGCCTCGACGATTTCCTCGACATCCTCGGTCGGCTTTACCGGCTCGGCCAGCCACGGGAGCTCCGGCGCCTCCTCGGCTGCCGCCTCCCATTCGGCTTCCGGCTCGGCCACCGACTGCGGCGCGATCTCCTCGACCGACTCGGCGTACGCCGCGGGATCTTCGAAGTCGAGGATGGACGTGCCGACCTGGATACCGAGCTCGTGCACCGACATCACCGGTGGCGGTGCGTCGGTCTCTGCCTCGGTGAGCGGCTCCGGTTCGGGCTCAGGCGCCGACGTCACCGCCAGCACGAGCTCCTCTTCTTCGGGCAGTGCGAGTTCCACCTCCGGCTCCGGCAGCTCCGCCGCGACCACGTCGTTCGCCTCGCGTCCGAAGGCCTCGACCACGTCGGCCGGCAGCTCGGCGGCGGGAACGGCGACGCTGATTGGCGTCGCCGAGCGAGGTGTCGCCGCGCGCGCGGCCAGCTCGGTGGTGTCGGGCCAGTCGGCCGCCACGAACCCTTCCTCGAACGCGGTCACCGACTCGGCCTCGGCTTCCACGGCGGCAATCAGCTCCTGCGACGGCTCGTCCGCGAGGCGTCCGAAGAACGGGTCATTCTTCGCCTGCTCCTCGGCCTGCTCGATCGCATCGACTTCCGAGGCGGCGGCTTCGATGGCGTCGAGGTCCAGGAAGACCCGCTCTTCCTCGGGCATGGGGGGCAGTTCGCTCGCCGCCTGGAGCGGACTGAGCGCGAGCAGCTCCTGGGCCACGGTTCCCGCAACCGGGGTGACCGTCTCCGGTGTGAGCGTCACGGGCGTGACGGTCACGGGGGTGACTGTCACGGGCGTAACGGTCACGGAGGTGACGGTCACGGGCGTGACCGACAAGGGCGTCAGCGAGAGCAGCTCCGGCTCGGGTGCGATTGCTTCGGCCGCGGCCGGTGGCGTGACGGCCACGGGCGCGGCGATGGGCGCGGGCGTGGCGTACGCCGACAGCGTCGCCAGCTGGGCCGCGATATCGTCGTTCCGCGGATCCGCCTCGAGCACGCGCTCATACCAGCGACGGGCCGCCGGCGCGTCCCCCTGCCGACGGGCGATGTCGCCCAGATGCCGAAGCGCGATCAGGTTCTCCGGGTCGAGCGCGAGCGCCTGTTCAAAGACACCGCGCGCCTCCTCGAAGTCCCCGTTCTCGAACAGGGCCTGGCCGAATACAATGTGGCCACTCATGTGGCCCGGCTGCTTGGGAAGGTGTTCGCGGCAGAGCGCGATGGCCTGGCCCAGATCGCCAGCCTTCCGCAGCTCATTGGCCAGCGGCGCGAAATAGCGACGCGGGTTCTCCTCGAACTTCTTCCGGAGCTCGTCGATCCGGGGAGCGGTACTCATCCGTGCGATGCCCTCATGTGGTGTCCCCGAACGACGTCACAGACCGGCCGGAGGAAACGCCCGGTGCTGGCCAAGGCTGTCACAGCGAGTGAACCCAGTGTGAACTAATTGCCAGCGGCCGTCGGGAAGTCAATCAGCAGGACTTCGGCGAAGTCGTGACCTGTCTTGCCTTTAGCGGAACACGACCGCTAGGTTTCCGGACTCTGCGGCACACGCCCTTCTTCGGGGAGGTGCGTGTGCCTTTCCGTTCCCGCCGTTCTTACCAGTCCCAAGGAGTGCCGCCCCGTGCTGCAATCGATGCGGAGCGCCGCGAAATACATCTGGATCATCCTCATCGTGGCGTTCGTCGGCAGCTTCCTGCTGTACGAGACGTCCGGCCTTGCCGGACGGCAACCGGTCACGACGACCACGGCCATTGGCTCCGTCAACGGCGAGGACATCCTCCTCACGTCCTGGCAGAACGCGGTCAATCAGCTCGAGCAGCAGCAGCAACAGCAGAACGGCCGTGGTCTGACGCTGGATGAGCGCAAGACGCTCGAGGATCGCGCGTTCAACGAGTTGGTCAACGAAATCCTGCTCGAGCAGGAGTACAAGCGTCGTGGGATCACGGTCTCGGACGACGAGATCCTGCAGGCAGCCAAGGTGGCCCCGCCGCCAATGGCCATGCAGGCGCCGGAACTCCAGACCAACGGCCAGTTCGACATCGAGAAGTACCAGCGCCTGCTGGCCAGTCCGATGGCCCGCCAGACGGGCATGCTGGCAGGTCTCGAGACGTATTACCGCACCGAGATCCCCAAGCAGAAGCTGTTCGATCAGGTGGCGAGCGGCGCGTATTTCTCCGACGAGCGACTCTGGCAGATCTATCGCGATCGCCACGACAGTGCGACGGTGAGCTACGTCGCGCTCGGTCCGCAGCTGCTCGGTGGTGACACGACGGTCACCGTGAGTGACGCCGAGATCTCGCAGTTCTACGAGCGCAACAAGAAGCGTTTCGAGAAGTCGGGACGCGCGGTGGTCTCGCTGCTCACCGTGCCGCGCACCGTGACGGCCGCCGACTCGGCCGACGCCAAGGCGAAGGCGGAGCGCATCCGCGCGGAAGTCGCGGGTGGCGCCAAGTTCGAGGACGTCGCGAAGCGCGAGTCGGTCGACTCGGTGTCGGGCGCCCAGGGCGGCGCGCTCGGGAAGCGTGGCAAGAACTCGTACGTACCGGCGTTCGAGGCCGCGGCGTACGCCCTCAAGGTCGGCGAGATTTCGCAGCCGATTCTGACGCAGTTCGGCTACCACATCATCAAGCTGAACGCCAAGGGCAGCAATGACACGCTCGACCTGAGCCACATCCTCATCGGCGTGACCCAGAGCGACTCGAACGCGACGCGGACGGATCGCCGGGCGGACTCGCTGGCGAGCAAGGCGGCGAATCTGGAAGACGGCAAGAAGTTCGATGAGGCGGCCAAGGGGCTCGGGCTCACGCCGGTCAGCGTGGTGACCACCGAGAACGAGCCGCTGTCGTTCGCCGGGCGCTACGTGCCAAGCGTGAGTGCCTGGGCGTTCTCGGGTGTGCGCCCGGGGGAGACGAGCGACCTGTTCGATTCGCCCGAGGCCTACTATCTGGCGCGCATCGACTCCATCACGCCCGGCGGCCCGCAGTCGCTGAGCGAGGTGAAGGCGGACATCGAGCGCCGTCTGGCCCGAGAGAAGCGCCTCGAGAAGCTCCGTCCGATCGGCGAGCAGCTCGTCGCGTCGGCAAAGGCGGCCACGCTGGAAGCGGCAGCGGCAGCCAAGGGCCTCTCGGTGGAGAAGAGCCAGCCCTTCTCGCGCATCAACGCGGTTCCGGGCCTTGGCCAGTACAGCCCGGCCATCGGTGGTGCCTTCGCGGTGGCCGTCGGCCAGGTGGGCGGTCCGTTCAAGGCGCAGGACGGCATGGTGGTGCTGCGCGTCGAGAGCCGCACCGAGGCGCAGAAGCCGGCCTTCGAGGCCGAGAAGACGCTCCTCCGTCAGCAGATGATGCAGTCGCTCCGTCAGCAGAAGGTGGAGGAGTTCCTCACCAACCTGCGCGAAAGCGTCAAGGTCCAGGACAATCGCTCGACGGTGCTCTCGCAGCTGCGCCGGCAGTCGGGTACCTGATCGTTCGACGAGGGCCGGTCGCATCCGGCCCTCGCTGTGGCGCCCGATAGCACAAAGCCCCCGCGATGCTGACGCATCGCGGGGGCTTTCTCGTGGCGGGTGGCGGGTCCGGGTACCCCTTACTGCATCAGGCGCTTCGGCTCCGGCCGCTCTTCCTCGCGCGCATCCACCGGCGTGCCCGGCGCGATGCGCTGCTCGGTGCGCGGCGCCTCGGTGATCTGCTTCTGCGCGTCGCTGAGATTGCGCTTGAACTCGTTGATGCCCTTGCCGAGCGAGCCGGCGATCTCGGGGATGCGCTTGGCTCCGAAGAGGAGCAGCACAATCACGAGGATGATGAGGATCTCGCCGAAGCCGAAGTTGCCGAAGTTCATGGGATGTTCCTAGAAGAGGGACCGCGCGATGAGGTAGGCGATCAATACTCCCAGAAGGCTCAACAGCGAGACATCCAGGGCGACGGGTCCAACCGCGAACTTCAATATAATCAGGTCCACGTGCAGCGGACCGAGGGAAGGCGTCACCCCGGTTGTTAGAAACTCCTTAACAGCCCCAGCCGGCAGGAAGCGTCGCGAGACCTGGGCGAGGAGCCCGCCGGCCATGAAGCCGCTGGCGAGCACGAGGACGTGAAACAGGGGGCGATGCTTGGAAGGGCCGCGGGCCATTACCAGCGCCGCTCCACCACGTACGCGATGGAGTCGGCGAGCGATGTTCGCGCGGGACACTCCGGCAGTTCGGCCAGCGCCTCCTCCGCCTCCTGCGAGAACTGGTCGGCACGCCGGCGGGCGTAGTCCAGCCCACCGCACTCGCGCACGATGCCCACCACCTCGGCGATGGACTCATCGTCGGGCTCGGGGGAGGCAAAGAGCGCTTCGACACGTGAGCGCGCCGCCGGCGACATGGAGCGCATCGCCGCAATGAGCGGCAGCGTGACCTTGTGCTCCTTGAGGTCGAGTCCGCTCGGCTTACCGGTCATCTCCTGCCCCTCGGTGTAGTCGAGCAGGTCGTCCGCCACCTGAAACGCCATACCCAGGCGCTCACCAAAGCGGGTGAGCGCGCGCCGGAAGCGGGGGGCGCCGAGCAGCGCGCCGACGTCGCAGGCCGCCATGAACAGGGCCGCCGTCTTGGCGCGAATCAGCGTTTCGTAGTCCTGCTCGGAGAACGCCAGCGCGTCGTACGCCGACAGCTGGCGGATCTCGCCCAGCGTCATCTCGTTCGAGGCGAAGGTGATGGCCCGCATGGCCTCGAGATCACCGATCTCCACCAACTCGCGCAGCGCGCGCAGGTACAGATAGTCGCCCATGATCACCGAGACCTGGTGACTGAAGAGCGAGTTGACCGTGGGCCGGCCACGACGCAACGCCGAATGATCGACGGAGTCGTCGTGAATGAGCGTGGCCAGATGCATGAGCTCCACGACCGCGGCAAAGGTCGTGGCGCGCGGTGGCGGCGGCTGTTCGATGCTCGCGGAGAGCAGCAGCAACGTCGGACGGAAGAGTTTCCCCTTCATGCCCATGAGATGCTGCTGCACGTCCTGCACGAGCGGGACGTCGGCGGCGACGATGCGCCACAGCTCCTGCGAAACGAGCGCGAGCTCGTCTTTCACAGGAGCCTGGATGTCACGCAATGCCGCGGCCAGCGCGGACGGAGTCCGCGTGGTAAGCGTCATCGCGCGATATGCTCCAGGGCCGCCAAACGGGCGGCCGCGTCTCGGAATTGGATGTCGGTGGCGTACACGCGCTGATAATAGCTACGGGCTTCGTCGATTCGCTGCAGGGCCTCGCACGAAAATGCGAGTAGGTACAGTACCCCGACCCGCTGCTCATCGCCAAGTCCGGGCTCATGCAACGCCCGGGTGAGGACGGTGGCCGCGACCTGATGTCGGCCCTGCTCCACGAAACATTGCCCCAAAGCCTCGTACGCCGGTAGTCGGTTCCCATGACTCCGCAGCGCCTTCTGAAACTCCGCGATCGCGTCGTCGAGGAGCCCCATTTCCTTATATGCCACCCCGAGGTCGTAATGGCTCTCGAAGTCGTCCTCTCCCAGTGACCGGGCCACCCCCTCCTTGAAGTGCCGGAGGAGTTCGTCGAAGTCCGCCTGCTCGTCGCCACTGATGACCGGCTCCCGCATCCGCAGGCGGGTGTCTCCGGCCTGTCCGTCGTCATCCTTGAGCCACGTGGTGAGGTCGACGAAATCGTCGTCCGGTCGCGGGGAGGGCGGCGGCGGCGGCGGGGCCGCGGCGCCCAGAGCGGTACGCGCACGGTCGTCGAGCGGGTCGATTTCCAGCACCCGGGCGTACACGGCCCGCGCGCGCCCCTCTTCTCCGAGCCGCACCAGGGCGTCGGCGAGATCGAGATAGGCCATGCGCAGGCGCTGCAGATCGTGCATGGCGACGGACAATTCGACGCGGCGCTGATGATAGGCGACCCGTTCCGGACTGACATGCACCATCTCATCGCCGATCTCGGCGGCGGTGGTGAAATCGCCGTTGTCAATGAAGCCTTGCCGCGCCGCTTCCAGCTCGTTCAGCGCCTCCTCGCGCTCGCCCGACTCGAGCAGCGCTTCGGCCAGACGTCGCCGCAGCATCCAGTTCTGCGGCAGCCGATTGACAGCCGCCCGGAGCGCGTCGCGGCGTGACGACGCCACGATCGTTGCTTCGGCGGCGACCGCCGCGATAGGCAGTGCGGGCGTCGGCAGCACCGCGCGCGCGGCCATGGGCGTCGGCTCCGCGACCGTCGTGGCATCGAGCGAATCGGCGGCGGCATCGAACTCCGCCGCGCTCGGCAGCTCATCGTCGGCGGTCGATACGTGGAGCGCCAGGACGTCCGTGCGATCGCCCGCGATGTCCGGCTCCTCGGCCGGCTCCTCGGCTGGCGCCACCTCGTCGTCCAGATCGGTTGATGCGTCGGCGGACGTGGTCACCTGGGCAGCCGACGCCGGCACGTCGTCCGACACGTCGTCCGACACGTCGTCCGACACGTCGTCGGACGCCAGCACCGAGAGCGACGCCTCAGGCGGACGGTCAGTCCGCGGCTCGATCAGCGGCGACGACAGGGCGGCGAGCTCAGCTTCGAGGTCGAGCAGGTCGTCCTCGTCCTCCGTGACATCGCCCATGGTCGGCGCCACGGCCGATTCCACCGCCGCGATCTCCTCAACCGGCGTCACGACGCGCGAGGGGCGAACCGGCGTCGAGCGCGCGCCGTTGCTGGCGGCCAGGCCGGCGTCGACAATCGCGTCGTCGAGCAGCAGCGGCGGCAGTTCACCCGGGAGAATGAAGTCGTGCGGATCGACGCGGAACGGCGGCCGCGTGGGGGGCGCGTGCTCCTCCACTGTCTCGAGATCGAAGTCGAGCATCAGCGGGGTGATGCGCGCCACCTGCACCTCCGGCGCCTCGATCACCGGCTCGGCGGGCACATCCAACTCCAGCGAATCGAGCGCGTCCAGTGGCTCGAGCTCGAACGCGTCGGCAGCCGCCTTTCCACTGGCGATCGCGGCGTCAAGCTCGGCGACGGGCTCCACGTCAAGCGGTGTCGCGTCCACGACCGGCGTGTGGTCGTCAATGGGCGGCTCGTCGACGATGATGGCCGTTGCGATCGGCGTCGGGTCGACGACGATCGCGTCGACGAAGAGTGGGGTCTCGGTCGCGATGATCTTCGCGATGCCCGGGTCTTCGGCGGCGTGCTCGAAGTCCTCGACCACGACGTCCGGCATGAGGTCCACGTGGCCGAAGGCCGCGGTCTCGAGCTCGTGGGGCACGAGCGGGAGCCCTTCGAGCGGCTCCTCCGGCACGCTCGCCATGGCGCTCGCGGGCGTGTCATCCACCGTGAGCCCTTCAAGCGCGGGGACGTCGGCGATGAACTCGCCGTTGGCCTCGAGCCCGTCGAGGGGAACGACCGGCACCATGTCGAACACCGGATCGGCTGCGGGTGCGCCGGGAGCCTCGGTGCCTGGCGCCGCGTCCGTCGGCAGCTCGATGAGTGCGGCGGTGGCGACCGGGGTGAGCGACGGCGGCGGAGCCATGTCGCGGAGCATCTGCAGGCCCGGCCCCGGTTCGATCATCGCCGCGGCCAGCGGGTCCACGGCCGGCTTTGCCCGCACGGGCGTGCGGCTCTTCACCGGGGTCCGCACGTGGCGCGACAGCGGCGCTGGATCGGCCTGCCCGTAGTCGACCTGGATGAAGACGAGGTCCTGCGACTTCTCCTCGCGCGCCGGTGGCCGCGGCGTCGCGTCGTGGACCGCCTTGGGGGCGATCGGCGGCGTCATGCGACGCGGCAGCGTGATTCCGGCGCGCTGCGCGTACTCGTCGACGAACTTGCGGACTTCCGTCAGCTCAGGCGAGAGGTCGGCGATCTCGGCGAGCGCGCGCATGCCCTCGTCGACGCGCCCCTCTTCGCGCATGCGCGTGGCGTATTCGAGGAAGTTCTTGGTGGCGTCGCCGCGGAGTCCCTTGCGGGCGCAGATGCGTCCGAGGGTGAAGTAGACGTTGGCGCGCCCGGGCGCACTGCGCAGGATCTTGTTGCAGAGCGCGATCGCGTTGTTGAACAGGCCGGAGGTCGCGTAGTGCTCGACGGCGCGTTCGTAGTACGTGATCGCGTCGGGAACGCGTCCCTGGCGCAGCGCCAGATCGCCGACCTTGTTGAAGAGGGCAACGTCCACCTCTTCACCGGCAGACTCGCTCTCCTCGATCGACTTGATGTACGCGGCGATCGCGCGGTCGATCTGCTTCAGCTGCTCGAACTCAGCCGCCTTCTTTCGGTGCTTCGCGGCGTTGGACATTGCGTTCGAGGCTGACTCCGAGAGGCGGTAGATCCACGCCGGCGGCCACCGGTCGTGGCGCGCTCCCCGTCGCGGCTGTTCCCCGTCGGGAACGCCCCGTCACGCGGAGGCGCAGGACCGCCAACCCCCGGTCACTGACGAGGCGCATGACACGCCCGACCGGCAGCCCACGATCCAGTACACAGACGCTCTCCGAACCAGTAAGGCAACGCCCGGAAGTCGTCCACCGCGTGGATGGCGAGATCGGCCCGGAAGCCGGGGGCGAGCTGACCGGTCTCGGCGGCGAGCCCCAAGGCGGCCGCGCCGTTCACCGTGGCGGCAATCCACGCCTCGGCGGCCGACAGCCGGAGCTCGGACACGCCGAGCGTGAGGACGAGCGGAAAGCTCTGCAGGGGCGATGTGCCGGGGTTGAGGTCCGTGGCCAGGGCAACGGCAGCCCCGGCCTCGATCAGGGCTCT
Source organism: Gemmatimonas sp. (assembly GCA_039809645.1). Taxonomy (GTDB): domain Bacteria; phylum Gemmatimonadota; class Gemmatimonadetes; order Gemmatimonadales; family Gemmatimonadaceae; genus Gemmatimonas. The sequence continues at coordinate 1,702 of JBDHVK010000070.1, read as the reverse complement.
GGCGGGCGCCTGACGGCCTGTGCCGAGGAACAGCATGGTGCCGGGGAGCAGCGTCGCCACGGTGTCGCTGGCGGCCAGCGCCGCGATGCCGGCCGGCGAGATTGCCGCGAGATGATCGGCACTGACCGCGCCGAGTTCCGCGGCGAGCACGGCAGCGCCGCCGTCGTGCAGTTCGTCGGCGTGCAACTTGGGACGCATGCCGAATGGCGACGCGGCCGTGAGAATGCGCCGCGACTCCTCCACGGTGAAGACGCCCGGCTCACAGAACACGTCGGCGAATCGGGCCAGCTGCTCGGCGCCCACGGCGGGGTAGAGCTCGCCGCAGATGGCATCGATCCAGGCGGTGCGCCCATCCGGCTGCTCGCGGTACTCCAGCGGCACCTCGTGCGCACCGAGACACGTGGCCACGATGTTGACGGGGCCGGCCTGCGCGAGGGCGCGGATCACGCGCAGGGTGCGCACTTCATCGTGCACGGTGAGCCCGTAGCCCGATTTGATCTCGACCGTGGTGACGCCGCCCGCGGCCAATGTCGCGAGGCGCGGTTGAGCGAGCGCCAGGAGTTCGTCGTTCGAGCGCTGACGAAGATCGCGCACGGAGCTGTGAATGCCACCTCCCCGCCTGGCGATTTCGAGATATGGCACGCCCGTGGCGCGCAACTCATGCTCGGCGTAGCGCGCCGCCCCGAAGACGGTGTGCGTGTGACTGTCCACGAAGCCCGGCGCGAGCACGCCGCGCGCGCAGTCCACGACGTGCGCGTTGGGATACGCGCGGTGCAGCGCCGCATCCGCATCGACCGCGACGATCCGATCGCCCGTGATCGCCACGCCGACGCCTTCACGTACGCCGGCATCGGCCATCTCGCGTCCCTTTCGAGCGCGGGCCGGCCCCGCGGCGGTGACCGTTTGCGCGGCATTCACGAAGAGCGTGGTACGGTCGGTCATGCGGTCATCCTCAGGCGTGGCCGTCCCCACTCAGGAGGCGGCGGGTTCAACCGTGGCAAAGACATCGCGCACCCGCGACATCAGCCGCAGCGGGGCCTGGGCCTCACCACGACATGCGTAGTAGCAGGCGTTGCAGTCGATCGGCTGGTAGCCCTGATACGACTCCCACGGCCCGTCGGGCTTGAAGTCGGGGCACCGACGCACCTGCCCCTGCGGGTCGATGTGAATCGTGGTGCTGCCGCTCTGACAGGGCTCGTTCATCTCGCCGCGCACGTAGCGTGGGATCTGCTCGAGATAGTAGTCGGAGTTCGTGATCACGCCTCGCTTGCGCTGCTTGTAGGCCAGCAGTTCGTCGACCACGCGCTGCAGCGCGGCGGGATCGTGTTCCTGCAACCGATACTCCCGGTTGCCGTTTTTGAGCGCGGTGTACACCGAAAAGTTCACCCCGCCACCGAGTTCCGCCGCCTTGTGCACCAGCGGCAGGATCTGATCGAGGTTGTCGTTCTTGATCACGGTGTTGAAGCGCACGCCGCCGATGCCTACCTGGCGCATGCGCGGCACGACGTCGAGAATCCTGGCCGTGAGCCCGGGAATGCCCCGTGCGTCGTCGTGCCGACCGTCGAGATAGTCGAGCGAGATGTTGAACTGGTCCACGCCGGCGTCCCACAGCGACTGCGCGCGTTCGAGCGAGAGCAAGGCGCCATGCGTGATGAGTTGCACGTACACGTAGCGCACGGACGAGCGAACGGCCCGCACCACG
>JBDHVK010000069.1:0-19776 GCA_039809645.1 Gemmatimonas sp. | reverse complement strand
GGGATGCTGGCGTTCGGCTTGGGATGGTGGGGGCGTCGGTCATTCGACGCACGGGTTCCGGGGTGGTGCATGGCCGGCGGCGCGCTCGTCGCGGTCAGCGTCGCGTGGACACTTGCCGCACAGTGGGTCGCCATTCATCCGCCACTGCTGGCCGATGCCATCGCGGGCACGCTCGGAACCGCTGGCGGCGGCGTAGCGGCGGGCTGGCGGCGTCGCGACCGGGCCGACCGTACCGTTATCTTGCCCCCATGATCGAGACGCTCGTTCGCCTGCTGGACTCGGCGCTCGCCCTGGTGCGCCCGGCGGTCTTTGCGGCCGGGCTGGTCGCCGGTATCGGGACCATCGTGTCGTGGGGCGTGCGCACCCGAAAGATCTCGCCCTTCTCCGGCGCTGCGCGCTTCGTGCGCGGCAACATCGACCCGTGGCTGGTGGCGCCCATGGAGCGCCGACTGCTCCGCGCCGGCGGCTCACCCACGGCGGCTCCCTGGTGGGCGCTTGCCGCGGTTGTGATTGGCGGGCTGCTGCTCATCTCGGCGATCGAGTTCCTGCGCGATCAGCTGGTACTGCTCTTCATGGCGTCGCAGTCGGGGCTCTCGCTCGCGGCGGTGCTGGTGCGCTGGACCTTCAGCGTGCTGCGCATCGCGCTCTTTGCCCGCGTGATCGCCAGCTGGGTGGGTGGCGGGCCGTACTCCAAGTGGTGGCGCTGGTCGTTCGTGCTCACCGAGTGGTTCCTCGCCCCGTTGCGCTCGGTGATTCCGACGATCGGCATGATCGACATCACCGTGCTGGTGGCGTACTTCGGGCTCAACCTGCTCGAATCGGTGGTGGTGGGCGCGCTGCTGCGCTGACGGAACGCCGGTCCTAGTCGCTCCTCGCGCGCGATTCGGACCGATGCGGTCGGACTGTCACAGGATCACCACCCCCGGAACGGGGGTAGAACGAGCTGTGTTCGAGTGCGTGCTGGGGCCGAATGGTCTCCGCTCACACTGGATCTCACGCTTTTGGAGTCTGACTGATGCGTAAGCTCGCCCTGCTCGCCGTGGCCGCCGTCGTCGCGTTCGCGGCCCCGACCGCCGCTCAGGCGCAGGACAAGGACATCGTGGAAACCGCCGTGGCGGCGGGTTCCTTCAAGACGCTCGCCAAGCTGCTCGGCGACGCCGGCCTCGTGGAGACGCTCAAGGGCCCGGGCCCGTTCACCGTGTTCGCGCCCACCGATGAGGCGTTCGCCAAGGTGCCGGCTGCCACGCTCGAGGCGCTCGCCAAGGACAAGGCGAAGCTCAAGAACGTGCTGCTGTACCACGTGGTCGCGGGCAAGGTGCCGGCCGCCGAAGCGCTCAAGCTCGCGGGCAAGGGTGCCAAGACGATGGAAGGCCAGGAAGCGAAGATCTCCGTGATGGGCGGCACGCCGATGATCGGCAATGCCCACATCGTGAAGACGGACATCATGGCCAAGAACGGCATCATCCACGTCATCGACGCGGTGATCCTGCCGCCGGCGAAGTAAGTCGGCAATCGCTTCACCGATGCACCAAGGGGCCGCCTGAGCGTTCAGGCGGCCCCTCGTTTTTTGGTCGCGGCTGGGTGGACCTACTGCACCCGCTGTACCGTCAGCCGCACCGCTCCACCATTCACCCCCGTCAGCTGCACCAGCTGACCGCCGCCCTGCACGCCGCCGATCGTTACGTACGACGCGCCCGCGCCGGCGAGCTGCAGCCCGCCAAACGCGAACGAGCCCGCGCTCACGGCGCGGCCACGCAGCGGCGCGCTCTGGAAGACGCCCGGGAAGGTCGCCGCGAGCCCCTGCCAGATGTCAGCCGAGTTCCACGTCGCGCCCGTCGCGCCGACGGCGTTCGCCATCGCCCACCCGGTGAGCAGCTGTTCGGTGGAGACACCGGCGACCGTCGCGAGCCCCGCGACACCGGCCGGCGACGTACCGGCCACGAGCGCCTTGAGCATGCCGCTCTCGGTGGCCGCGTACTGATCCACCGCCCAGCGCACGAGGCTCCAGCCACTCGCGTAGTAGGTCACGTCGCCGCTCTTCGCCGGGCCGAACGGGGTGAGCGAGTCGGCGCTGCGCAGGTAGGCGTGCAGCTGCGAGAAGTGCTTCCACATCACGAGCGGGCGATCGTCGCACTGCGTCAGCTCGCAGCCCACGGTGGCCGCGAAGCCGGTGTTCCCCTTCCACGAGCCACCGCCGGGGAAGGTGCGCGCATAGAGTTCCTCCGCCACCCGCGCCGTCGCTTCCTCGAGCCAGCTCTCCTCGGCCGTTGCCCCACGCGCAAGGCGTTCGGCGTAGCTCGCGAGGTGCTTGCTCTCATGGACCACCGTGCTGCGCATCGTGCGGCGCCAGTCGTCCACGCTTTCGTTCGTGGCCGGCACGCGAGCATAGAACACTTCGTCTTCGTTGCTCGCCGCGAACTTGGCCTTGGGGTAGAAATTGCAGGCGCTCACGTACCCCGCCGTGCCCGGCGAGGAGTCGTTCACGAAGCGCGTGAAGACCATCGTGACGCGACCATCGCCATTGAGCTGGCCGTTCATCGCGAGCGGATCACCCAGGTTCTTCGTGAGCAGCGGATAGACCGTGGCGTCGAACTCGCCGCCGATGGCGCGCAGCGCGTCGTCCATTCGGCCGGCGCGCGGCGAGGCGATGTCTTCGAGTACGACAGCCTTGGCACCGGCATACACCACGCGGGCGTTGACCGCCTTGCCCTTGGTACAGCTATTCAGGAGCGCATTGATCGTGACGGTGTCGTTCACGGCGGCCGCCGCGCGTGCATAGGCCTGACGCGCTCCGGACGGGACCGCCGCCCGGAGAATCTCTGCATTGACCGCAAGCAGATTCGCATGGGCGGCGGTCTCGCGCGCGGCGGCCGCCACGAGCTCCTGTTGGGCGGTCAACGCCGAGAACGCGGAGGGAGCGGAGGGGACGCGGAGCGCGGAGACCGCGACCTCGGCCTGCACCACGCTCGCGACGTTCGTCAGCGCGCCGGTGCCCTGCCCGCGGAGGTCGAAGCGCGCCGTTGCATTGGCCTGGGTGGCGGTGTTGACCACGGCCACGACGTACTTGGCGGCGCCGGCCGCACTCCCGGCCAGCTCCACGCACGCGGCCTGCTCGGCGGAGAGCGTCAGCGCCCCCTCGTTGGCCTTGAGATCGATCCGGGCAGCAGTGCGCAGCACGACGCTCTGCTCGACGGTCGCGGCCCCGAGCTCGATACGCAGGGTCTGCGCGGCGGGGGCGGCACAGGCAAAACCGGCGGCGGGGATCATCGCCTCGATGCGGGTCGCCGAGGCGGCGCGCACCTCGAGGGCGATGCCGGCGATGCTGAGGCGCACCGCCGACGGGTTCGCGGGGAGGTTGGCACCCTCGATCGTGAGCATGGTGCCCACCACGAGCGAATCGGGAGTCACGCGGCTGATCGTCGCAACCGGTGACGGTGCGGGGGTCGCTCCCCCGTTCGCCGGGGTGTTGGCGACCTGCGGCGCCGCCGGCGCCAACACGTCGGAACCGCTGCACGCCTGCAACACCCCCAAGGCGCATGCCACTGCGACGCGCTCAACGAATAGCCGAGCTCGCTTTGCGCTGCGATTGTAAGTGGTTGCTGCGGAGGCGTTTGCGGACATTGGTCAGTTCGGCACGGGGTGGTCCAGCCACTCTTCTCGTGCATGAAGAGGGCAAGGGCCGTGCCGAGCTCTGCCGTATGGGTGACCTTTGTGCCGTCGGCGTGACGGACTGCGGCCATGGTGGGGGCTGCGTGGGATTTGTGCAACAGATTTCCGATGGATTCTGAGGTCGGAAACGGGACGGTTGGCGGAGGTCGGAGGCGGGGGCTTCGGTGGGGAATGTTCCTCCGTTTTGCTTTTTGTCGATCAGGCTGTTTGTTTTTTGTCGATCACTTCACTTGCTTTTTGTCGAATCTTTCACTTGCTTTTTGACGAACGCAATCTGAGGCGCCATGTCCTATCGCCCACGCATCGTCGATCAGGAACTGCGAGACCAGCTCGCGGCGTCAGGTGCGGTCCTCATCGAGGGCCCGAAAGCCTGCGGAAAAACCGAGACCGCACGGCAGGCCGCGCGCAGCGAGGTCCTGCTCGACCTGGATGGACCCGCCCGCGCCAGCGGCCTACTCGATCCGTCGCTGCTCCTCGAGGGGGACACGCCTCGCTTGCTCGATGAATGGCAGCTGGTGCCGGCGCTCTGGAACCAGGTGCGTCGAACGGTCGATGCACGTCGGACTCCCGGGCAGTTCGTGCTCACTGGATCGGCGGTACCCGCCGACGACGTGACCCGCCATTCGGGAGCCGGACGGATCACCCGGGTTCGGATGCGCCCCATGTCGACCTGGGAAGCGGGTCGCTCCACGGGAGACGTCTCGCTGAACGCCCTGTTCTCCGGACAGGGCGCGCGCGCGGCGGATTCCGGGCTGACCGTGGTCGACCTGGCCGATCTGGTCGTTCGCGGTGGCTGGCCACTCCATCTCGGCGCGTCCACGAAGGCCGCCATGCACCAGCTGACTGGCTACCTGCGCGACGTCGAGCGGACCGACGTGCAACGCGTCGATGGGGTGCGGCGCGACCCGGTGAAAGTGCAGCGCCTGCTGCGCGCCTACGCACGGCACGTGGCGACGTCTGCGTCACTCTCCACGATTGCCGCAGACGTGGGTGGCGATGCCCCCGACTCCGCCGCCGAATCGGCCCATCGCCAGACCATCACCGATTATCTCGTCGCGCTCGAGCGGCTGATGGTGGTGGAAGAGCAGCCGGCGTGGGCCCCGCACCTGCGAAGCCGCGCCCGCATTCGTAGCGCGAGTAAACGGCACTTTGTCGACCCGTCGCTGGCCACCGCCGCCTTGGGCGCTGCCCCGGATCGTCTGCTGGCGGACCCGGCGTTCTTTGGCACGCTGTTCGAGTCGATGGTCGTGCGCGACCTCCGCGTCTACGCCCAAGCGGCAGATGCAAGTGTGCTCCACTATCGCGACAACACCGGACTGGAGGTCGATGCGATCGTGGAGCGACGCGATGGCGCGTGGGCCGCCTTCGAGGTGAAGCTGGGGGTCGGGGCCATCGATGACGCGGCCGCCACCCTGCTCCGCTTTCGGGCCAAGGTCGATGCGGCGCGAAGCGGCCCACCCGCCGCCCTGGCCGTCATTGTCGGGACGGGCTTCGGGTACCGGCGGCCGGATGGCGTGGACGTGATTCCGATTGGTGCCCTGGGGCCCTGATCGGGCCCAGCACCGGTCGCCGCAGTAACTTTGCGCCATGCGATCCTCCCTGCTCCTCACGTCGGTCCTGCTACCGACTGCGCTCGCGGCCCAGAGCCGCCCCGACCCCGCCGACCTGATCGTCACGAACGCCCGGGTCTACACCGTCGACGACGCCCGCCCGCTCGTGGAGGCGTTCGCCGTGAAGGGTGGCAAGGTCGTCTTCACCGGCTCCAAGGCCGAGGCGAACGTCTACAAGGGCGCCGCCACCAAAGTCGTGGACGCCGGTGGCCGCACGGTCATTCCCGGGATGGTCGATGCGCACGGGCATTTCGCCGGCCTCGCGCAGACGCTGCGGGCGGTGGACCTGACGGGCACCAGGAGCCTCGCCGAGGTCGTGCAGCGCGTCGCCGAGAAGGCGAAGACGCTCCCCAAGGGCGCCTGGGTGATTGGCCGCGGCTGGGACCAGAACGCGTGGGGCGACACTCGCTTCCCGACGCACGAGGCGCTCTCGGCGGCGGTGCCCGATCATCCCGTGCTGCTCACGCGCGTGGACGGCCACGCGAACTTTGCCAACGCGATGGCGATGCAGCTGGCCGGCGTGACCAAGGCCACGCAGGATCCGAACGGCGGCAAGATCCAGCGCGATGCCAGCGGCGCGCCAACCGGCGTCTTCATCGACAACGCGCAGGGGCTGGTGGGGAGCAAAGTCCCCGAGCTGACGCGCGACGAAATGCGGAGCGCGCTCAAGGACGCCATCGCGCTCATGCACTCGCTCGGCCTGGTGGGCGTGCACGACGCGGGCGCGAGCCGCGCGAATATCGACCTGTTCGAGGACATGGCGCAGAAGGGGGATCTCAACCTCCGCCTGTACGTCATGATCGGCGACAACGCCGCCGCGCTCACGCACTACTTCGCGATGGGCCCGCGCTCGGCCCTGTACAACAATCAGGTCTGGGTGCGTGCCGTGAAGCTCTACGCCGACGGCGCGATGGGCTCACGCGGCGCGGCGCTGCTCGAACCGTACAGCGACGATCCGAACAACACCGGCCTGCTGGTGAGCGCACCGGCGCACATTCAGGAAGTCGCCGAGCGAGGGCTCGCGAATGGCTTCCAGATCAACACGCACGCGATTGGCGATCGCGGCAATCGCGTGGTGCTCGATGCGTACGAGAAGGCGCTCGCGAAGGTCCCGGCCGCGAATCATCGCTTCCGCGTGGAGCACGCGCAGATCCTGCACTACGACGACATCCCGCGTTTCGCGCAGCTGGGCGTGATCCCGAGCATGCAGGCGAGCCACCAGACGAGCGACATGTACTGGATCGGCAAGCGACTCGGCCCGACCCGACTGTACGGCGCGTATGCCTGGCAGTCGCTGCTGCAGACCGGCGTCATTGTGCCGAATGGCAGTGATTTTCCGGTGGAGCAGGTGAATCCGCTGATTTCGTTTCATTCGGCGATTTCGCGCCAGGATGCGCGCGACTACCCGGCGGCGGGGTGGTTCCCCGAGCAGAAGATGAGTCGCGAGGATGCGCTGCGATCGATGACCCTGTGGCCGGCGTACGCGGGCTTTCAGGAGTCGCTGATGGGGTCGATCACGCCGGGGAAGCTGGCGGACTTCGTGATTCTGGATCAGGACATCATGCGCGTGCCGGCGGAGCTCGTGTTGAAGACGCGCGTGGTAGCGACGTATGTGGGTGGCCGCGCGGTGTACGAGGGATCACGCTGATGCGCATCGTCAGCCTGCTTCCCGCGGCGACCGAGATTGTCGCCCTGCTCGGCGCCACCGACCACTTAGTGGGCGTCACCCATGAGTGCGACTACCCGGATGTCGTGGGCTCGCGGGCGCGCGTCACCAAGAGCGCCATCCCCCACACGCACGATCCGGCCGCCATCGATTCGGCGGTGAGCGAGGCGCACGGCGCGGGCGTCGCGCTCTTTACGCTCGACGAAGCAAGAATCCGCGCGCTGCACCCCGACGTGATCCTCACGCAGGCGTTGTGCGAGGTGTGCGCGGTGAGCGAGACCGATGTGCGGGCGCTCGCCGCCACGCTTTCACCGGAGCCGCGCATCGTGACCCTCGGTGGCACGAGCCTCGACGGGATCTACGCGGATATCCGCGCGGTGGCCGACGCGATCAGCGCGGGCGATGAGGCCGACGAGATCCTCGCCGGCCTCAAGGCGCGCGTGAAGCATGTGCACGAAACACTCAAAGCCGCCCAGGACCCGCGCCCGCGCGTCGCGGTGATCGAGTGGACGAGCCCCATCTACGTGGCCGGCCACTGGGGGCCCGAGCAGGTCAAGCGTGCCGGCGGAATCGACGTGTTGGGCGTCCCCGGTGAGCATTCGGTCGTGGTGCCGATGGACACGCTACGCGATGTGAACCCCGACGTGCTGATCTTCGCGCCGTGCGGCTACTCGGTCTCGGCGGCGGCCGCTGAAGCGCAAAGCTGCCTGGCGCAGCCGGAGTGGGCGTGGGTGGGCGATCGCGCCGTGTGGGCGATGGATGCCAACGGCCTCACGAGCCGACCCGGGCCGCGCGTCGTGGATGGCATCGAGGCGATGGCGTGCATTTTCAACCCGGCGTGCTTCCCGGCGATCGATGCGCGGCACGCGGTGCGGGTGCGGTAACCCCTACCGCGTCCTAGCCACACTTCTGATGATTCAAACGACACAGGGGCGCCCCGTTATTCATGGGCGCCCCTGCATTGCTATCTGTGACCGACGTCTTACACCGAGCGGCGACGGCGGAAGAGCATCATCAGTACGCCACCAGCACCCATGAGCGCAACGGTCGACGGTTCCGGAACCGTGCTTACAGCCCGCAGATCGTCGATGGCAAATGCGTCGTTCGAGACCGTCGACGGGCCGAACTGGATGCGATAGATGTCGGACGTTGCACGCGTGAAGCCGACGTATCCACCGCCGCCCGCGGCGGAAATCTGCGTGTCAGTGAGACCAAACGTCGCCAGCAGCACATCGTTGACGCCAAAGATCGAGAAGAGGTAGGAACCGAGCGGTGCCGTATCCGAGAACCACGCCTCGACTTGCGACTTCCCCGTCGAGAACGTCGCCGTGATGCCGGCGACCGTCGGGTAGGGGTAGCCCCCTTCCATGCTGCCTGTGAGAACGCTACTGCCCCCAACACCCGTGTACCCGTACAAGTACGGCGAATTGTCAATCTGTGGACGACCGGCCGAAGGAGCCTGACCAAACGTCACGCCGGCATACTGGTTCTGAATCAGCGTGCCTTCCGCGAAGCCTTCGAAGTTCGCGAGGACTGCGCCGCCGATCTGCGTCGTAGTGGCGAAATAGCCCTGAGCCTGTACAGGGGCGGCCAGCGCCACCGTTAGGGCCACCGCGCCGAGGAAACGAGTCTTCACTGGCAACTCACCGTGGAGGGGGGAATAGAACTCGGTTGACTGGCCGGCATACACAGTGCCAGTTCTGATCAGACCCACAACCTATTGGAGGTACGCGACTTACGATTTATCACCCAAGGGAAAACGATGCATCCACGCAACACATGTTCTGGATGAGCAGCACCTGGTCTCGCATGTTTGACCAGACACTATGCCGACGACACGCCGCTACTCACCCCATCCACAGTTTGACGGCCATGACGACGAGCAGCACCGCAAAGCCCTTCTTGAGTACGGCGGCATCGAGGTGCTGCCCGAGCTGCGCGCCGAAGTACGCGCCGATGAACAGTCCCAGTGCCAGCAGCATCGAGGCGGTCCAGTTGATCTGGCCAGCCTTGTAGTAGCTCCACGCGCCGAGCGCGCCGACGGGGAGGAGGAGGGCGCCGAGTGAGGCGCCGGCAGCCTGCTGCGGCGTCATCTTGGCCAGGTACAGCAGCGCGGGCACGATGACGATGCCGCCGCCGATGCCGAAGAGGCCGGAGAGCACGCCGGCGCCGAGTCCGATGGCGAGGAACAGGAGAGTCATGCGTCTACGATAGCATTACTTTTCTGCTCATGCTCAGTGAATCCTCCATCGCCTTCCTCAAGCGCCTGCTCGACACGCCGGGACCGTCCGGTTTCGAAGGCGCCCCGGCCCGCGTCTGGCGCGCCGAAGCGTCCACCTTTGCCGCCTCGGTCACGGCGGATGTGGTCGGCAATTCACTCGCGACGGCCGACGGTGACGGGACGGGCCCGACGATCCTGCTCGCCGGTCACATCGACGAGATCGGCATCATTATCACCCACATCGACGACAGCGGCTACGTGTATTTCGAGCCGATCGGTGGGTGGGACCCGCAGGTGCTCGTCGCGCAGCGCATCCGCTTCATCGGACGGAATGGGCCGGTGCTGGGGGTGATCGGCAAGAAGCCGATTCACCTCATGAAGCCCGATGAGCGCGAGAAGGCGTCGAAGATCACCGACCTGTGGGTGGACATCGGCGTCAAGTCCAAGGCTGAGGCGCTCGAGCTGCTCGAGGTGGGCGACGCGGGCGTGATCGACTCGCAGACGGTGGACATGCCGAACGGGCGCCTCGTGTCGCGCTCGATCGACGACCGCATCGGCGCGTTCGTGGTGCTCGAAGCGCTGCGGCGCTACGCGGCCAAGCCGGGCGCGGCGCGCGTGGTGGCAGCGGCGACGGCGCAGGAAGAGATCGGCTACAGCGGCGGTGGCGCGCGGGTCGCTGCGCAGAGCGTGGACGCGATCATGGCGATCGCCGTGGACGTGACGTTCGCGACGGATCACCCGGGCATGAAGAAGGAAGAGATCGGCGAGCACGCGATCGGCGGTGGCCCGGTGTTGACGCGCGGCTCGGTGATTTCGCCGGTGGTGTACGGCCTGCTCTCGACGACGGCCAAGGCGCTGGAGATTCCCTATTCGATTCACGCCGCCGGCCGCTTCACGTCGACCGACGCCGATGCCATGCACCTGGCGCGCACGGGCGTGGCGACGGCGCTGGTGTCGATTCCGAACCGCTACATGCATTCGCCGAACGAAATGGTCTCGCTCGACGATCTCGATCGCGCGGCCGAGCTCATTGCCGAAGCGTGCCGGCGTGTGACGGCCACGACAGACTTCACCGACCGCTAGTTTCAGCGAGTTTCAAGGGGTCAGGACTTTCAAGGGGTCAGAGTCGTTGATCCGCGGATCAACGACTCTGACCCCTTGAAAGTCCTGACCCCTTGAAACCGACCGCTTGAATTTCGCTACATGCGGTAGCGGAGCGCCGTCGACGCGACGTCGGGGTCGGGATCGTTGATCAGCGCGTCGATGGTGTCGCGCACGGCGCTGCCGCGGGCGCGGACGAGGCTTTCGATGGCGGCGACGCGGAGCCAGCTCTCGCGACGGGTGGTGTCGACCTGACCGTCCTGCAGCTGCTGCGGCGGCAGCGCGATGCGCAGCAGGCGCTGGATCGCGTCGGCGCTGCCCAGTCGGCCCAAGCTGGCGACCATCTCGACCGCCACTTCGTCGTCGGTTTCGCGATCGAGCGCGGCGGCCAGGCGGGCCGCGGGCGGACGCACGCCGATTCCGGATCCGAGGCCGGATCCGAGGCCGGATCCGAGGCCGGGCTGCTGCGCGTGGCTGCCGCTCAGCCCGTACGCGACCGCGCCAATGCGGCGCACCTCGGCGTTGGCGTCGTCGACGGCCGCGTGCAGCCCCTGCAGCGCGCCGGCACTGCCCAAGCGAATCAGTGCGCGCGCCGTGGCGATGCGGATGCGGTCGTCAGGATGCTCCATCAGCGGGAGCATCGCCTCGTCGGCCGACTCGACGCCCATTTCGCCGAGGATGGCGACCGCATTGCGGACCACGAACCAGCGGGAGTCCTGCAGGAGGTCGAAGAGCTGCGTCGCCCCCAGATCCAGTGACACGATGCTGTCGAAGAACGCACGACGCGACGGCGAGTCTTCGGCGTGCATGAGATGCTGCACCAGCACATCCACGGCCACTTCACCGGCACGCGCGAGCAGTTCGAGCAGGGGCAGGCGGTCGACGGCGTGCGGCACCGCGCTGGCGAGCAGTTCGAGGGCGCGACGCTTCTGCAGTCGTCGCACGAGGCGTTCGAGCGCCAGTCGGCCGGGCCCGCTCCCGACGGCGTGAATCTGGGCCATGACCGCGCGGGCGATGCCTTCGATGACGGCGGCGTCCTCGCGTGCCTCGGCGTCGGCAATGAGCAGCAACAGCTGATCGGCCGCGCGATTGGCGACATCATCGGCGTTCGCGCTGGCGAGCCGTGAGAGCGCGGAGGCCACCGGCGAGCCACTCGTGCCATCCTCGCCGGGTGCCGCGACTATCGCGATCCCTTCGGCGGGGGTGGGTACGCGCAGGCGCGACGGGATGTCGGCCGGCGTGACCAGCACGCTCCAGGAGCGCAGCAGCTCGCGCGGCGTCCCCTCCGGCGCGATGCTGCTCATCGTGGTCGGCGTCTCCGTTGAGACCGTCGACTGCCCCTCACCGCGCGGCGCGCGTGCCAGCAGCGACGCGAGCGTGAGCAGCTCCCCGGGCGACGCCCCCTGCCGGATGGCGATACTGCCGATGCGCAGCATGACGCATCGCTGCAGAATCTCGGCCGCCAGCGGATCGTCGCGCGTGAACGCCCGGTCCACCGGTTCGCCCTCGAAGATCAGCGCCCCGTCGAGCACGCGGCATACCAGCGGCGCCTCCCGCACGCGCCCCGTGAGCGCGCGCAGCGCATCCCGAATGCTCGGCTGCAGCACCGCCTCCTCCACCCGGGTATCATCGGTCACGCCCAGCGTGGTGAGACGGTCCACGAGCAGCGCCAACGCCCGGATCGTCCCTCGGGACGTGCGGGCGTCGAGCGCGGGGACGACGACGGGGGTGCTGCGGCGGTAGCCTAGAGGCATTGGGGAAAGCAAACAGCGGAAGCTGGGACTGCGGAAGCTGGGACTGCGGTAATATCAACCGTGGGTACCGCGGTGACCGCGGTACCCACGGTCCATTTTGCCACGGTCTTGCTTCCGCAGTTAAAGCTTCCGCCGTTTGCTTCGCCCTCCCCATGAGCCTGTTCACCCGCACCGACGGCCCCCCGACCGCCCCCCCGCTCCTCCTGCTGCACGGCGGCCCCGGCGCGCATCACGACTACCTGTATCCGCAGATGCTGGCGCTGGCGGAGCGGTATCGGGTGGTCACGTACGACCAGCGTGGCGGTGGGCAGTCGAAGACCGACGATCCCACGCCCATCACGTGGCAGACGCATGTGCAGGATCTTGCGGGGATCATCCATCAGTTCGGTCTCGCGGCGCCCACGGTCGTGGGGTACTCGTGGGGTGCGCTGCTGGCGATGCTGTACGCCACGGCGGGACGGGCGGTGGTGGGCGACGCGTTCGTGGCGCCGGCGCGGCTAGTGCTCATTTCGCCGGCGCCGATCACGCGGGCGTGGCGCGACGAGTTCGAGGCGGAGCTCGCCGCGCGCGGGCGCGGACCGGTCATTCAGCAGATGCGGGAGGCGCTGACCGCATCGGGGCTCCGGGAGCGCGACATGCCGGCATACCGGCAACGCAGCTTCGAGCTCAGCGTGGCCGGATACTTCGCCGATCCGGCCAAGGCCGTGTCACTCACGCCCTTCCGTGTGACGGGGAAGGTGCAGCAATCGGTCTGGGCGTCACTGGGCGACTTTGATCTGCGGCCCGCGCTGCGTGGCCTCGCCTGCCCATCGCTCGTCGTACACGGCAGGCAGGACCCGATTCCCCTCGACTCGGCCACCGCGGCCGCGGAGTGCCTGGGGGCGGAGCTGGTGATTCTCGACGACTGCGGCCATGTGCCCTACGTCGAGCAGCCGGCAGCGCTCTTCGCGGCGATCGAGCGGTTCCTCTCGGAGTTCCCGCCATCGTAGCCCGTCGCCGGAGTGGCGGGTTCGAACCGACATAGTGTCCCTCTCGTCTGCCCCGCGCATGGCCTCGATCGGTCCCGTTACGCACACATCCCTCGGCACGCTTCGCGTCGAAGATCGCGACGTGCGCGTCACCCTCGCCACCGCACCCGACGGCGTCGAGTTCGTGGGGCGGCTCTTCTTTGCCGAACCCGAGTGGACGAACAACGGCATTCCCGATCGCGGGGTCGTGCCGGGCCGCTCGCTCGAGGACGTGCTGACGCGTGCCCGAGACCTGACGCCGGATGAGCTCGCGCTGCGCTATCGTCGCGCGAACGCGGAGAAGCGGCGTTTCCACGGCCTCCGCCATCTGGTGGGCGACTTCCTGAACAAGGTGCGCTACATGAACCAGGTGGGCGTGAGCATGCGGTCGGGGCTGCTCGACGCCGAAGGCGCGAACCAGGAGCTGGTGCTCACCGAGGAGCAGATGATTGCGTTGGTGCGGCAGATGCGGACGGTGGCCGGCGTCGAGAGCTGACGCTTACATTTGGGGCATGGACTGCCGCGCCGCTGCCCACGCCCTGACGCAGGTTGCCACGCTCCTCGAGCTGCACGCGGGCGATGCGTTCACGATCAAGGCCCTGCAGTCGGCGGCGCGTACCGTGGCCGCCCTCGGCGACACGAAGCTCGTCGATGCCCTCCCCCGTGAACTCGCCGAACCCGAGCTGATCGCGGCGCCAGCGATGGCGTTGCTGGCGGAGCTCGCCGAGACGCACTCATCGGCGCAGCTCGAACAGCTGCAGGAAGAGACCCCCGAGGGGCTGCTCGAAATGCTCCGCATTCCGGGGCTCGGCCCGGCGCGCATTCGGGCAATTCACGACGGGCTGCACATCGACACCGTGCTCGAGCTCGAGCAGGCCGCGCGCGACGGGCGCCTGGCGGCACTCCCGAAGTTCGGGACCAAGACCGCCGAACGCATTCTGAAGGGCATCGCCGACTTGCGGGCCACCGGTGCGTATGTGCTCTGGCAGCACGCGCGCGCCGAGGCCGAGCGTTTTGCCGATGCACTGCGGCGACATCGCGACGTGCTGCAGCTCGAGATAGCCGGCTCGATTCGCCGCCGCATGGAGGTGGTACGCGACGTGGACCTCGTGGCGGCGGTGCGTGGCTCCCCGAGCGTGGTGGCGGCGTCGCTCGGTCAGATCCGCGGCGTCAAGGAAGTCCTCGGCGGAGGCGGGCGGATGATCACCATCCGGCTCGACAACGGGGTGCGCGTGGATCTGGCATGTGTACGCCCCGAACAGTTTGCGCTCGCGCTCTGGCGCGCCACTGGCAGCAGCGCGCACGTGCAGCAGATCACCGAGCGCGCGGCGCAGCTGGGCTTCGTCTTGGCGGGCGATGAGCTGCGCGACAGCGAAGGCGCACTGGTGGCGATCCCCGATGAAGTCGCGCTCTATGCGCGGCTGGGGCTCGCGTACGTGGAGCCCGAGCAGCGGGAGGCGACCGGAGAGGTGGAACAGGCGGCGCGCGGTGGATTCGCGCCGTTGCTCTCTGCCGCGCAGCTGCGGGGGGCGCTGCACTGTCACTCGCACTACAGCGATGGTGGTGCGACGATCGAGCAGATGGCTGAAGCGGCGCGGACGCGGGGGCTCACCTATCTGGGGGTGAGCGACCATTCGCAGAGCAATACCTACGCGGGTGGGTTGTCGCGCGATGCCATCGTGCAGCAACACGACGAGATCGATGCGTTGAACGCCCGGTATGTGGAGCGCGGCCTGGCGTTCCGGGTGCTCAAGGGGATCGAAGCCGACATCCTCCCGTGCGGGCGTGTCGACTACGACGCCGAGTTCCTCGATCGGTTCGATTTCGTGATCGGGTCCGTGCACACGCGCTACGGCATGAATGCGCAGCAGATGACCGATCGCGTGCTCAAGGCGCTCGACGATCCGCATATCACGATCCTCGGGCATCCCACCGGACGGCTGCTGCTCACCCGTGAACCGTATGCGATCGACCTCGAAGCGGTGATCGAAAAGGCGGGACGCGTGGGCGTGGCGGTCGAGCTCAACGCCGATCCGCATCGCCTCGATATCGACTGGCGCGCCTGTCGCATCGCCCTCGAGAAGGGGACGATGGTGTCGATTGGCCCCGATGCCCACTCGCCGGCCGGCTTCGAGAATCTCGAGCTCGGCGTCGCCGTCGCGCGCAAAGGCTGGCTCGGTGCCGGCAACGTCCTGAACACACGCCCGGTGGACGAGGTGCTGGCCTTCGCCCGTGCGCGACGTCTGGCGCCGCGTGTCGCGCAAGCGGCGCCGTCGGCCGCGCCGCGCCTCCGCGTCATCTAGCCGTTCCAATTTCAAGGCAATTTCAAGGGGTCAATTTCAAGGGGTCAGAGCTCTTGATCCGTCCGGCGTTTCAAGGGGTCAGAGCTCTTGATCCGTCGAGTCCGCGACTCAGGACGCCTGAAACCACTTGAAATCGGGCCGGTTTTTTCAACAGCTCTGACCCCTTGATTTCGCCTTGATTTCGCGTGTTTTCAACAACTCCGACCCCTTGAAAGGCGTATGGCTAAGGGAAGTGATGGACCGCGGCAGCCGCTGTCGGTGACGAAGCCGAAGAAGGCAGCGACGGGGCCATCGAAGGCGCCGGCGGCGCCGAAGCGGAAGACGAGCAAGACGTTCGGCCTCAAGCCGTCGCAGCGCGCGGCGCCGGTGGCGAAAAGCCCGAAGACCAAGGCCGAGAAGCAGCTCGTCGCGCGGGTCGTGCTCGAGCGGCTCATGCAGGAGTATCCCGACGCGCATTGCGAGCTCGATCACACGAATGCCTTCGAGCTGCTGTGCGCCACGATCCTTTCGGCGCAGTGCACCGATGCGCGCGTGAACATGGTGACGCCGGCACTCTTTGCGAAATACCCCACGCCCGATGCGCTGAGCGTGGCGAGGCTCGAGGACGTCGAGGAGATCGTGCGCACGACCGGCTTCTTCCGCGCGAAGGCCAAGAGCCTCGTGGGGATGGCCAACGCGCTGGTCGACAAACACGGGGGCACGGTGCCGCGGACGATCGCTGAGCTCGTGCCACTGCCCGGTGTGGGACGCAAGACGGCGAATGTCATTTTGGGAAACGCCTTCGACATCAACGAAGGCATCGTGGTGGACACGCATGTGCAGCGGCTCGCGCGTCGCCTGGGGCTGACGCGCGAGCCGGATCCGATCGGCATCGAGAAGGAGCTGATGCCACTGTTCCCGCAGGAGCGGTGGGCGCTCCTGAGTCACCTGCTCATCTGGCACGGCCGGCGCACCTGCTTTGCCCGCAAGCCGGAATGCGGACGGTGCGTGGTGAACGACGTGTGTCCTAGCGCCGGCGTCGCGGAGTAGCCGGGGCCAGCGCCGGCCGCGGCGCGCGCCGCTGGCGCCGGGCGATGAGCAGCATGCCGAGCCCGATGGCGCACAGCACGACCGTTGCGGGCTCCGGCACAGTGCTCACCGGTGTCTCGCGCACCAGCCAGTGGCCGAGCTGCAGATCATGGCTCGTTTCGCTCCACGGGTTGTCGGCGATCATCCAGCCCCAGCTGTCGCTCTGGATCATGCCGTAGGCGAGGCGCGTGCCGGGTGCATTTCCTTCGGTGGCGGTGAAGCCCTGCGTGCGCGGACACGCCACTTCGCCGCCGCGGCACCGCATGTTCTCGGCGATGCCGAAGAGCGCGAAGAACTGATCGACGGCGTCGAAGCCGCCGATGGAGCCGGGCTCGCCGACCGGCACGGCGAAGTTGGTGAGCAGCAGGCTGCGCACTTCGGTGGCCGTCGCGTGGCGGAAGCCGTATTGCTGCTGGAGTGCCACCACCTCGGGCGCGGCGTAGACGAGGTTCCGGGTGTAGACCGGGGTGAGCCACTGGAAGCCGGTGGCGGCATCGGCGACGAGCAGATGGTCGCCGGTGGCGAGGAAGTCCTGATTGGCGAGCTGGGCGCGCGCATCCGTGGCGAACGCCGCCGCCGCGAGCGCCAGCACAACGGTCCGGCGCAGCGCCGCACGAATGGTGGTCAACAGGTCGGTCAACATGATCGAAAAGGCAGAAGGAAACGCAGGCGCGAAGGACGCGCCGGTCACCATACGCCGCCCGCAGGAGCGCCTCGCGGGGCGATCGACCCGGGTCGTTTGCCCCGTCCCTGCCACCCGGCGTTAGCTTTCTGCCGTACCCTCAACCCGGGACTTTCCGTGACCAAGCTGGCCACTATCGAGACCAACAAGGGCACGCTGACGGTGGAGCTGTACCCCGCCGAGGCGCCCGTGACCGTCGAGAACTTCGAGAAGCTCGCGAACAGCGGCTTTTATGACGGTATCAAGTTCCACCGCGTGATCCCCGAGTTCGTGGTGCAGGGCGGCTGCCCGCACACGAAGGACGGAAAGGGCCCCGTCGGCACCGGCGGCCCGGGGTGGAAGATCAAGTGCGAAACCGCTGGCAATCCGCACAAGCACAAGGTGGGCGCCCTGTCGATGGCGCACGCCGGCAAGGACACGGGCGGCAGCCAGTTCTTCCTCGTGCTGAGCGAAGCCAACACCCGGCACCTGAACGGGGTGCACACGGTGTTCGGCCAGGTGACGCAGGGTCTGGAGATCCTCCCGACCATCGTGCAGAATGACCAGATGGTGTCGGTCCGGGTGACCGACGTCGCGTAAGGCTCCGGCCTGTCACTCCCCAGATCCCACCAGACTCCCCATGTCCGGACATTCGAACCACGGCAGCGACAAGGGCGCGGCCTTCACCGGCCTGATCGGCGGTGCCATCGTCATCGGCGCGATCCTGTACGGAATCGTGCTGTGGACCAACGCGCAGTTCGCCGGCCATGAGGGCGGCGAAAAGAAGACGGGCTCCATCGCGGCTGAGGTCAGCCGGGTCGGCTAGACCCGTCTACACCGAACCCTGAACCCCCAACCCCAAACTGATCGGTTTGGGGTCAGGCGTGTCCGGTTAGAAGTTGAAGAGTGACAACTGGTTAGCGATTTCGGGGGATTCGAGCTCCAGCGACGACGGCGTAAGTAGTTGCTGGAGCTCGACTTTCTCGCCGAGCGAAATGCTGAGGATTTGCAGAATGGTGTAGAGCGGGAGCGGCGAGCCGTAGTGCTTCTTGGCTTTCGCCACGAGCACGTAGACGCTCAGCGCGATCCACACTTGCGTGTATACGGCGTTCTCCGATTCGCCGTAGAAGGCCTTGATGCGCAGGTGCTGCTTGATCCAGCGGAAGAAGAGTTCGATCTGCCAGCGCTGCCGGTAGAGATCGGCGATCGTGCGCGCGGGGAGCTGGAAGTGGTTAGTGAGGAAGCGATACAGCGTCCCCGTCTCCGGATCGCGATAGTGGATGAGCCGGACTTGGCGCGGGTAGGCTTTGACGCTGTCGAGGACGGTGAACTGGATGGTGCGATCGGCGCGAATCGCCGGATCCGTGCGGCACCGCCGTCGGACGCATTCATACGTGAGATTGCGTTTTGCGCGCACGATGAGGTGCGCGTGGGCCTGCGTGAAGCGATAGAGCCCGGCGAAATCCATGTAGCCGCGATCCATGAGGTAGATCGCCCCCGGCTCCGGCGTGATGTGCTTGAGGAACGTCATATCGTTGACGCGCCCCGGGGAGAGGCGGACAATCGTCGGGAGCGGCCCGCGCAGATCCAGCACGGTGTGCAGCTTGATTCCGGCGGTGGCGCGGCGATACAGCGCCCAGGGAAAGACGCTCCGGCACAGTCGAATCAGCGTCGCGTCGAGGGCATACACGGATTCCTGCAGCGCGACGGCGAGCGGCTCGTTCGCATACAGCGGCCGCGTTTGCGCGATGATCAGCTCCGCGAAGTCGCGAAAGATGCGCCAATCGCGTCGCTCATTGGCGTCCGCGAGCGTGCTGCGCTTCACCGGCGCTCGCAGCCCCATGTGGTAGCGCTTCCCGCCCAGCGCCTCCAGACACACACACAGATCGCGCAGGCTCTCCCGATACGTCAGCTGCGCAAACGCCAGCGCCAGAAACTGATCGAGGCAACGCAGCGTGCGCACCTTGCGATCGCCGCCGTAGCGCGCGGCGCAGCGATGCAGCGCGCGGACGGGGAGCAACTCCATCAACTGCGCGAACACCGTGCGCCCAACGTTCAAAGGCCACCCCGCTCGTATGGGATGGCCTCGAACTTACCAGACCGCTTTCAAATCGATACACGCCCCGCAACCCGCTAACTCCCACGCACTCCAGTACTTGTGAGTCTGATGACGCTCCGTGACCGGACACGCCTGAGTTTGGGGTTGGGGGTTTTCGGTTTGGGGTGGAGGGTTATTTGACCCATTGACTAACTGACCAGTCAGTCAGTACAATTCCCACCCGTATGACCGTTTCCCATGAACCCACGACCCGCCGCCGCGATCCGGAGGCGCGTCCGCATCAGATTCTCGACGCCGCCTTCAAGGAGTTCGGCGAACGCGGGCTCGCGGGTGCCCGGCTCGACGATATCGCCAAGGGCGCGGGCGTCGCCAAGGGCACCATCTACCTCTACTTCCCCAACAAGGAAGCGCTCTTCCGGGAGATGGTGCGTGTCACCATCGTCGATGCCCTGCAGGCCGCCGAGGCGAGCCGCGATGGGGCACCGGACGACATCAGTGCCACCGATCAGATGCGCCTGATGGCCCGCGCCTGGTGGGTCAATCTGCGCGGCGAGCGGCAGCAGGTGCTGACGCGCCTGGTGCACGCCGAGCTTCATCGCTTCCCCGACCTCTTTGCCTTCTATGGCGAAGAGGTGGTGGCCCGCGGCCGCCGGCTGG
>JBDHVK010000068.1:0-20108 GCA_039809645.1 Gemmatimonas sp. | reverse complement strand
CTGCGCGATGTCACCATCCCGGCGCAGAATCCGCCGGCGTCACTCGATCTCCCCCTCGCGTATCGCGGCTACTGCGGCGCCGACGTGCTGGGCGACGTGAAAGGCAAGCTGGTGATCTGCCACGCGACGCGTCGCGCCGGACTTCCTTCCGATGAACAGCGCCGCACCGCCCTGCAGCAGGCGGGCGCCGCGGGCATCCTGGCCATCGCCGATCCGGGCTTCACCATTGAGCCGCCGCGCTGGCCGTCGGCGTACGCGCGTTCCATTTCCATCGCGACCGGCAGCGCGCCAGCCGCGCCGCGCACGAGTGGCTTCGTGAGCATGACGCTGCGCGACGGGGCGCTGAGCATCATTGTCAGCGGAGGCGGGCAGGACGCCGGGGCGCTGATTGCCGACGGCAGCGCGGGCCGCCCCCTGCCCTCGTTCGACGTGGCCGATCGGCTGCACGCCACCTTCACGACGGCGCGGCAGTCCCTGCGCTCGCCGAATGTCGTGGGGATGCTGCCCGGCACCGACCCGGCGCTGCAGGATCAGGCCATCGTGCTCTCCGCGCATCTCGACGGCTACGGGTATGGAACGCCGGTGGACGGCGACTCGCTCTACAACGGCACGCTGGACGATGCGGCATACGTGGCGCTCATCGTGCGCGCGTTGGAGCGACGCCAGGCGAAGGGGTTCCGCCGCCCGATCATCGTGGCCGTGTTCACCGGCGAAGAGAAGGGGCTGCTCGGGTCGCGCTACTTCGTCGAACACCTGCCGGTACCCAGGTCACGTATCGCGGCGAACATCAACCTCGATCAGCTGCGCCCACTGTTTCCGCTCGAGCTGCTCACCGTACACGCGCTCGACGATACGAACCTCGGTGACGATGCCCGCGCCGTTGCCACCGCCATGGGCATTCAGGTGCAGAATGACCCCGAGCCCGTGCGCGGGCTGTTGCGCCGCTCCGATCACTGGGCCTTTCTGCAGGCCGGCATTCCGGCGGTGAACTTTGTGTTCGGCTATCGGCCCGGCACCGAAAGCGAGCGCATCTATCGGCAGTGGTATCGCGAGGGCTACCACACCCCCAAGGACGACCTCGCGCAGAAGCTCGACTGGAAGGCCGCCGCGGACTTCAATCGCTTCTACTACGGCCTCGTCGAGCGCGTGGCCACGCAGGACACGGCGCCGGCGTGGAAGGCGGGGAGTACGCTGCGGCGGTGACTGCCCAGCTGCTCCACCAGCCGCACGAACCCCGCCGTCGTGAACGGCTTCTCCAGAAACAGATTGCGCCCGCCATCGACCAGCGCCGCCACGTCGTCCTCGGCGGTGTACCCCGACACCAGCGCGCACGGGATGTGCGGCCACCGGTCATGCACCGTTTCCACCAGCTGGCGACCGGAAAGCCCGGGCATCAGCTGATCGGTCACGAGCGCGTCGACCCGATCACCATCGGCCTCGAGCAGCTCGAGCGCCTCGGCTGCTGACGAGGCGACCTGCACACTGTGCCCCGCTCCACGGGCCAGACGAGCCATCACGGCGCGCAGTGGCGGCTCGTCGTCCACCACGATCAGTCGCAATGCGCGCGCCCCGGTGGTGGGCAGCTCGCCATCGCTGCCGCTGGCGGCATCAGGCTCGACATCGACGGCTACTATCGGTAGCCATATCGAGACGACCGTCCCCTCGCCTGGCGCCGACTGGATACTCACGGCCCCCCCGCTGGCGCGACACACGCCGTGCACGGTGGCGAGACCGAGCCCGGTCCCCTCACCCAGTGGCTTCGTGGTGAAGAACGGTTCGCACGCGCGTTGACGCACGTCCTCGGGCATGCCGATGCCCGTGTCGCGCACCGTCAGTCGCAGATGCGGAACGTCGGCCACATCGACCGGCGCCGGCCCCGCGTCCAGTGCGTCGTCCGCCCGCTCCGTGGAGTACGCGCCTTCCGTGATCGCCGTACTGATGATCACCTGCCCACCGTCGGGCAATGCATCCCGCGCGTTGGCGACGAGATTCATCACCGCGGTCGTGAGCTCGTCGGGATCCACGCGCACGCTGATGTCCGGCGCCTGCAGCTCCAGGCGCAGTTGCCCCGGCGTGCGGAGCAGCGTCGAGAAGAGTGGCGCGCTCGCCGCGAGCACCGTATCCACGACGCACCCGGTTGGCAGGCGCACCGGCCCCCGGGCGAACGTGAGCATCTGCTTCGTCAACGACTGCGCGCGATCGCTCGCCTGCAGAATGGTCTGCAACTCCTCGCGAACGGATCCGCTCGGCGTCGTCTCCATCAGATGTTCGGCGGTGGCCCGCACCACGGTCAGCACATTGTTGAAGTCATGCGCCAGTCCACCGGCCAGTGTACCGACCGCGCGCAGCCGCTCGCTTTGGCTGAGCTGCTGCTCCATCGCGCGACGCTCGGTCACGTCACGCGTGACCCGCAGGTGTCCGACGATCGCGCCGGCGTCGTCGCGCACCGCGGTGAACGTCGTCTCTGCCCACACATATTCCCCGTCCGCCCGACGCAGCCGATGCTGCTCCAGCACCTGGGTGTCTCCGGACCGAGGCGGGCTCGCCACCGGTCGGCGATTGATCCGTGCCACGTCGTCGGGATGCAGCAGGGCCTGCACCGACGTCCCGATGAGCGCATCTGGATTCCACCCCAGCATCGACGTCACCGATGGACTGACCCACTCCAGCGTTCCCGACGGATCGGTGAGCGATACCACGTCCCGGATGCCGGTCGCCATGAGACGGTAGTGGGACTCCCGCTCGGCCAACGCGCACTCGGCGTCGCGCAGACGCGTGATGTCCGAGAACGTCGCGACCACCGCGTGCGCGCGCGTTTCGTCATTGCGGCATTGCGGAATGGCATTCACGCGCAGCCACGCCAGCTCACCGCTGCTCCGTCGAACGCCCATCACGAAGTCTTCCACGGGCGCGCCCGTAAGCAGCGCGACCATGGCGGGATGGTCTCGCACGTCGAGGCGAGCGCCGTCGCTGGTGTACAGCTCCTCGGCGAACTCGTGTTCCCGATGCCCCGAAAGCCATCCCGGCTCTCGTCCCAGCATGCGCACGGCAGCGGGATTGCTCAGCAGGATCTGACCGTCCTCCGCGCGAACCACGACGCCCTCGTGCATCGAGGAGAGAATCGCGCGCAATCGCCCCTCGCTCTCGGCCAACGCCTCGGTGCGTGCGGCCAGTTCGCGATTCTGCGCGGCGAGCGTCTCGGCCAACTGCTCCGATTGACGCTGCAAGCTGCGCAGATCGGTCAGATCGGTGAACGACACCATGACGGCCCGCTGCTCATCCTTTCCCATCGCAAAGGGGACTGCTCGCGCCTGAATCCATCGCCAGAGGCCATCCGGGCGGTGGAGATGGTAGTACGCCATCCGATGCTCGCCGGTGGCGAACGCTTGCGCGGTGACGACTTCGGCGGCCGAGATCGGGTGGCCGAGCGTGTCCGCCAGCGACCAACGGCTCGCATCGCCGAACGGCAACCCGACTTCATCATCACTGACGCCAAGGATCTCGGCAGCGGCCCGGTTCGCGAAAGCGGCGCGCGGCTCACCGTCCACGCGCACCAGCACACCATCAGCCATCGCGTCCAGCGCCGTGCGCAGCAGCTCTTCGGCCCGTCGCGCTTGCGTCGTGGCATCGAGCAGTTCCGTCACGTCGCGCACGATCCCCGTCATGCACCGCAGGGCACCCGTGTCATCGCGCTCCACGACGACCTCACCCTCGACCCATCGGGTCGACCCGTCCGGCCACACGATTCGCCATGCGTCCATGGCACCGCCGTCGCGCGTCAGCAGCGCATCGAATGCGACGCGCACGCGCGACGCATCGTCGGGATGCACGAGGGCAAACGCGTCCGACGACGCGGGCTGCCATCCCGGCGGTCGGCCGTACAATGGGCCCATCTCCGCCGACCACTCCAGGCGCTGCTCGCTCGGCGTGTAGCGCCACCACCCCATGCGACCCGCTCGCAACGCCATGCTGTTGCGCCACTCGAGTTCGCGACGGGCCGCTTCTGCCGTGCCGCGCCGCTGCGCGTGCCGTGCGCCCACCAGCACGGCGCCCAGGAGCAGCGCGGCCGCCAGGACATTGCCGCCGAATGTGAGGCGATCCAGGCGCTGCACGCGATAGGTACCATCGATCGCGGCCGCCTGCAGCTGCCCGCG
Organism: Gemmatimonas sp.; assembly: GCA_039809645.1. GTDB lineage: Bacteria > Gemmatimonadota > Gemmatimonadetes > Gemmatimonadales > Gemmatimonadaceae > Gemmatimonas. The sequence continues at coordinate 15,954 of JBDHVK010000068.1, read as the reverse complement.
CAGCGCATACTCCGACGCCTGCAGCGCGACGCGCAGCGAATCGATCGCCATCGAGGAGAGCACCACGTCAGCGCGGCCGATCCGCGGCGCGATACCGCGCAGCGTGCCTCGGGTCGTCTGCAGCTGCTCGACGACCGATTGACCACGCGCGAAGGGCGCGAGGGCGTCGAGCGTGCGCTCCACTCCGGCCAGCGCGTTGACGCGTGCGGTGGATTGGGCGGGCGGTGCCGTCACGAGGGTCGACAACAGCTCGCTCACCGCCCGCTCGTACGCGTTCGTCTGCTGCGCGGCGGCGATGGCGTTGCGGCGAGTCCGTTCGGCGAGCTGCGCGCGCCGCCACTCGAGCAACAGAATGGCGCCGATCACCGCCAGTGTGCCGCCAATGAGCAGCACCGTGCGGCGCCTGGTTCCCATGGCGCGCACACGGTCCAGCGGGGTTTTCCTCGTCACCGGCTCCCACTCCGTCAGGATTACAACCGGAGGACGAACCACCACGCCCCCCGGCACCTGCGTCCGTCATCCTGCGGCTTCGCCGACTGACAGCGCTCTGTGGGTATTATCGGCCTCTCACCCGCAACATTTACTCAGGGAAAATCGGACAATCCTGTCCACCTTTCGGCATTTCAACGATTTCAAGGGGTCAGAGCTCTTGATTTCAAGGGGTCAGAGCTCTTGAAATTCAACAGCTCTGCCCCCTTGAACTGACCCCTTGAAACGGCATTTCAACAACTCTGACCCGCTTGAAATTGACCGGTTTCAACAACTCTGACCCGCTTGAAACCCGCTTGAAACCCGCTTGAAACGCTGACCTGCTTGAAGCGGGTCCGCGGGTGCCTTGGACGGGATCAGCGGTTCGACTGCGCCGCGCTCTTCGTCGGTCCCGGGCACGCCGGCCACGGACGCGGCGTCCCGTCCGGGTTGTTCCCCTGCGGTACCAGGTCCCGAGGAAACTTCTCCGGGTCTTCCGACGCCATGTACGCGAGCATGGCAATGAACGTCGCGTTGTTCTTGAGATCCTCGGCGATGATCTTGTCGAACGTGTCGCGGTTGGTGTGCCACGTGGTGTTGCTGTAGTCCCAGCTCAGCGCGCCCGTACCGATCCCCGGTGCCTTGTAGCACACGAAGGTGGTGTGGTCGGTTCCGCCGGGGCCACCGAACGGTGCGTTCGCGCCCAGACGCACCCACTGTGTGATCTCACTCGGCATCGCCTGCATGTAGCGCGTCAGCACCTCGCCGCCCTTGGCGAACGGCCCCGGGCCGATCTGCGAAATCCGGCCGGTACCGTTGTCCTGATTGAACAGCATCTGCATCCCCGACAGCACCTCGGGATGCATCTCGGCGTACGCCTTCGAGCCATTGAGCCCCTGCTCTTCCGAGTTCCACAGGCCGATGACGATCGTGCGCTTGGGGTTCGGATACACGGTGCGCAGAATGCGCATCGCCTCGATCATGGTGAGCGAACCGGTGCCGTTGTCCGTGGCACCCGAACCGCCCGTGAATGAATCGAAGTGCGCCGACAGCACCACGTATTCATTCGGCAGCGTGCTCCCCTTCATTTCCGCGATCACGTTGCCGATCGGGCGCTCCGGTCCCTTCTCCGCGTCCACCATGAGGCGAAGCTTCGGGCTCTGCCTGTTCGCCACGAGACGGTACAGCAGCCCCATGTCCTCGCACCCCACATCCACCGTGGGCACTTCCTGCGCCGCCGAGCCGAACACCTTGTTGATGCCCGGATAGTTCGAGTAGTTGGTCGTGAGCGCACCCAGCACACCCGCTGCCTTGAGCTTGGCCTGAATGCCGCGCGGGCCACCGCCGGCGAGCACCCGCTGGCTGAATGACGCCGACAGCGCGCTCTGCTCCTGCCGCAACCGGTCGCGCGTCTCGATCGTACCAAATTCGGCGAGCTGCTGCGGCATGCGGCACGACAGCTGCGGCGCGTTGAGCAGCACGAACTTCCCCTTCGCCTTGGGCACCCACGCCGCGAACGCCTCCGGCGTCACGACATCCTCGGGAATCATGATCACATCGCCCTGCACCCACTTCCCCTTCGTGCCCGGCGACCAGCCCATCGCGCTCACCTCCAGCCCCCGCACCCGCGGGAAGGTGAGTTCAGCGAAGGCGCCACCGTTCTTCCAGCGGTTCCACGTGCCGTAGTTCTCGATGCGGGCGGGAATGCCCCACGACTGGTAGTTCTGCAGCATCCACGCCTGCGCCCGGTCCGCATCGGTCGATCCCGTGAGTCGCGGTCCGATGGAGTCGAGCAGGGTCTGCGCGAGCTTCATGACCTGCGAGCGCTGCATTCCCTCGTCGAAGATCTTCTGGATGGTTGGGTCGGTTGGCGCCGACGAACGCACCCACGGCGAGGTGGCGCGGTCCACCGGCAGCGCCTGCGGATTCGTGGGCGGCTGCGTCGGGGCCGGCGGGCCGCCGCGCCCACCCTGGGCCAAGGCGGCGGAGGCACTGAGCGCGAGCGCCGTGGCAGCCGCGGAAAGAAGACGTGTCGTGTTCACCATGAAACCGTGTCCAGCGTGCAAGGGCGGGAGTGAGGTCGTACCGTTCGGACACGTAAGGTATCGCCGAGCACTACGGGCTGGCGTACACCGCCACGCTCGGCGCCAACGCATCCAGGCGAACCCACAGCGCCAACGCCATCGCGCCGAGCAGCAACACCCCCGACGTCATCAGCGCGGCCTGTCGCGGCCATGATGGACGCAGCGGCGCCAGCAGCATTGCCGTGGGGGCGAGCAATGGCACGACCGCGAACGGCAGATCGGCGCCCACACCCAGCAAGAGGAAGTGCGCGAATCCACCGAGCCATGCGAGCGTCGTGGCCGCAATCAGCATCAGGGCGATGCGCGTCCCTGTCGCCTCCACCGCCACGGCACTCATCACCACGAGCGAGAGCGCAGCGGCGGCGAGCGGCCAGGTGAACAGCGGTCCGCCACCCGGAAGGAGCTGCTGCGTGCTGACCGCCAGCGCCAGCGTGACCAACGCGGTCCCCAGGAGCCCCGCCTGCACACTCCGCTGGCGCGCCGGAATCACGCCGATCGACGCCACCAGCGTTGCCAACAACACCAGCAGCGCCTGCCACTCGAGCCGTGGCAGCGCCGCGAGGCGATCATAGTAATTCGCCTCCGGACTGATCGCGGTCAGCGAGAGTCGATTGACGGCCCACAGCAGCACGCCGCCCACCAGCATCACCGCCACACTCTCTCCGGCGGCACCGAACACGCTACCGGCGCGCCACGACGCACGCTGCTGGTATGCGGCGCCACCCAGCAGCACGACGCACACGCCAAGCACGAACCACCCGGTCTGCGGCGCATACGCGAGCATCGTCAAGCCGAACACGTCGCTGAACACGGCGGGTGGCGCTTCGACCGGCAGCGCGTCACGCGTCAGCAGGGCGCGGGTGAGATCGAGGGCCTGGTCCCCCATGTGCTGCACGGTCCCCGGATCAATGGCGTCGGGCGTCGCGAGTGGTGAATGGTAGAGACGCGCATCGCCCACGTTCGCGATGTTGAACGCGCGCACGCCCGCCTCGAGCACCGGTGTCAGATCCGTGTTGTTGGGCAGTCGTTCGTAGATGCTTACCGCGATGGAGTTCGCGGCCGGGTGTCGCACCACCTCGCGATAGAGCTGCATGAGCGCACCGTTCGCGCGGCTCGTCTGGAACATCGACGTCAGCCCGCCACCACCGCGGGACTCGAGATTGATCATCACGCCGACACGCGAGGCCAGCGGATCAGGCGTGCCTTCGGCCCCGATGAACGCCCGAGCGCCCACCAGACCGAGCTCCTCGGCGTCGGTCAGCACCAGGATCAGATCGCGGCGTTGTGTTTCGGGCGGAATCGCTCGCGCAATCTCGAGCGCCGTCGCCACCCCGAACGCATCGTCAGCCGCCGCCGGCGACCCCCATACGCCATCATAGTGCGCCATGAGCGCCACCGCCGGCGCCGCGCTGTCTGCCCCCGGCGCCGTGCCGCGACGCCAGGCGATGATGTTCACGCCCGTGGCGAGCGAATCACCACCCCACGTGCGCAACCGCTTCGCCGCCCGTGCCGGCAGCGCAAACTCGACGGTTCGCCACGAGAAGCCCAGCGCGGTGAGTCGCTGCGTCAGATGGGCGCGCGCCGACGCCAACGCCGGCGTTCCCGTGGCGTGTGGGGTACTCGCGATGGCGCGAATGTCACCCATCGCGCGCATCGCCGAGAACGCGGTGGCCGGCGCATCCATCGGCAGCGGCGTGGGTGTGGCCGCGGCGAGCCAGCCAATCAGGGCGGCACCGCCGAGCGTGACGAGCAGAGTGACCGTGCGATTCATGACGAGGGGTGAGGGGAGTCGAAGGCGAAACATGAACCGAGGCGCGCCGATCCATGACGGAACGTCGCAAGAATCGGAGCGCGCGCCAGCCCGCGCCGCGCGAGCGTACGCGTCACCCGCACCCGATCCCCTCCGCCCAATCCAGCATGTCCATCGTGCCGACCAGCCACGTCCATCATGAGATCGATCCGGCCATCCTCTACTTCGGAACGCCGGTCGTTCTGGTTTCGTCGCTCAATCCCGACGGCGCACCGAATCTCGCCCCGATGTCCTCCGCCTGGTGGCTGGGCAAGAGTTGCCTGCTGGGTTTTGGCGCCCGCTCGGCGACACCGGCCAACATCCAGCGTACCGGCCAGTGTGTGCTGAACCTCCCCTCGGTTCAGCAGGTCGATCTGGTGAACCGACTCGTTCGCACCACCGCGAGCGATCCGGTGCCTCCGCACAAGGTGGCCATGGGCTACGAGCACGAGTCCGACAAGTTTGCGCGAGCCGGCGCGACGGCGGCGCCAGCCCGGCACGTGGCCTCGCCCCGCGTCGTCGAGTGCCCGGTGCAGCTCGAGGCCGAGCTGGAGGCCGTGCATCCGCTCGCCGTACGAGATCCCAAGCGTCGCGGCGGACTCGTCGCGCTCGAGCTGCGCATCGTGGCGGTGCATGTCGCCGAGGAGGTGCGCATGGTCGGACACGCCAATCGTATCGACCCCGATCGCTGGCGGCCGCTCATCATGTCGTTTCAGCGCCTGTATGGCCTGGGCGGACCGCCCCTCGAGAGCCGCCTCGCACAGATTCCTGAAGAGGCATATCGACGGTAGATTGATGCCAACAGGGCTTCTGCAGCTCCACTCTCGTTGGAGGATTCGCCGATGATTCTGGTTCGCAATCTCTTTGTGGCCAAGGCCGGTCAGGCCGGGCGACTGGCTGCTCAGCTCAAGGACATCGCCGGCGCGGGCGAGCTGCGCAACGTGCGCGTCCTCACCGACCTCGTGGGCGACTTCAACCACGTGGTCATGGAGCACGAGGTGGACACGATGGCCGAGTTTGAAGCCGTGCTGCAGCGCTACGCAACCGATCCGATCGTCCGGGAGAAGGCGAAGGGATACACCGACCTTTGGTTGACCGGAAAGCGCGAGCTCTTTCGGCTGACCGAGGAGCCCTGAAGGTCTTGCGGGATCTGGCGTTGCCACCGCAGTAGTCCGTCCCCATCATGAGGGGATGAATCCCCCGCTCACCCACGTCGAGCTGCGCGTCCTCGGCTCGCTGATCGAGAAGGCTGCCACGGTCCCCGACGCCTACCCGCTCACGTTGAGCGGCCTGGTCGCGGCCTGCAATCAGCTCACCAATCGCGAGCCGGTCATGCAGCTCGACGAGGACACCGTCACCAGTGCGATCGTCACGCTCCGGCGGCGAAGCCTCGTGCGGGCCATCCAGCCCGTGGGCTCACGGGTGACGAAGTACCTGCATCTGCTCGACGAAGCACTCGATCTCGACGCGCGCGAGCTGGCGCTGCTCGCCGTGATGATGCTCCGTGGCCCGCAGACAGCGGGTGAGCTGCACACCCGCACGGCGCGCCTCGCCGACTTCAGCGGCGAACGCTCGTTGGAGCAGGTGCTCGACGCGCTGTTGGCGCGCGATTCGGGTTCGCTGGTCACACGCCTGGCGCGACAGCCCGGCCAGAAGGAGGCGCGCTACGCCCAGCTGCTTGGCGGGACCGTTCCCGACGTGGCGCCGCCACGCGACGACGAGCCGGCAGCTTCCGCGTCAGCCGCCCACCGCGCGACACTCGAGGCGCGCGTGCAGTCGCTCGAGCAGGAACTCGCGTCCGTCAAGGCGGAGTTTGCCGCCTTCAAGGCACAGTTCAGCTGATCGCGCGCGGCCAGGAGAGAAAGCAGCCAGGCGCTGGAGGTCAGGAGGGGAGTCGACTCTCGGCCTGCGGAGACAGCGCGCGAAAGCTTCCGGCAGGCCGGCGCTACACGCCAAACTGCGTGAAGTGATGATGGATATGCGTGCGCAGTAGCGCGCCCCAGTCGCGACCGGAGAGTCTGCCGAACACCTCCGATGACGGCCAGTTGGCGTCGCGCGGATCCCGCGAAGCCACGCGCTCGAGCGCCGTCCGGAATCTGGCGGTGTCGCTCAGCCAGTCTGTCGGCGTCGTCTGCAGCAGATCGGGTGGGCTCTGAAGTTTCCCTCTGGGCCACGGCAGCACGTAGATCACCAGCTGTTTGAGTGGTGGCCACATCAGCGGGCTCGCCGGCCCCATCGGCGGCGAAGGCGCAAACGCACTGTCCAGGGCGTCCACCAGATGACAGATCATCGCCGGCGCCGTCATGCGCCCCCATCGGGCGGGCGTCTCAGGTCGCAGCGCGTCGAGCCGGCGAAGAAGGCGCGCACGTTCGGTGACGTCGAAAATGGTCTGCACGACAACGGCTCCTGGTTGCGATACCCGCCAAGAGATAATGGCGGCGGAACCCGCGCGCGACCCCGGCCGTATGGTGGGTGGCCCCGTATCCGTCTCGATCCACATGAGCGCATAGCCTCTCCACCGCCGTGTACGCCACCTGTCTCTACTGCTCCGGATCGCTCGGCAGAAATACCGTGGTCGAAGCCTTTCCGGTCGGGCGGCAACTCGCGTTCGATGCCCAAGCGGGCCGGCTGTGGGTCGTGTGCGCGCGCTGTGGCCGCTGGAACCTCACGCCGCTCGAAGAACGGTGGGAAGCGATCGAGCAGTGCGAACGCTTGTATCGCGCCACGCCAACCCGGGCCAGCACCGACCAGATCGGCCTCGCCGCATTGCGCGAGGGCATCTCGCTCGTGCGCATCGGCGCTCCCACTCGCCCCGAGCTGGCCGCGTGGCGCTACGGACGCGAGTTCGCCGCGCGGCGACGCCGCGCCTGGACACTCGCCGGCGTCACCGCGGTCGCCGCATTCGGCTCGCTCGCGCTGCGACACGTCAACCCCGCGCTCTACGGCGCCATTCCCATGATCGGCCTGCTGCACAGTGTGCCGAACTACTGGAACCTCTATCGCATGACCCTCAAGCCCATCGCGCGTCTCACGGCGAGCGATGGCGCGCTCGTCACGCTGCGCGGCAACGACGCCGGCAACATCACGGTAGAGCCGTTCGACGGTGACGCCGGACCGTGGCAGCTCCACGTGCTGCACAGTCGCGGGCGCACAGTGCTCGTTGGCGCGGAAGCCGAGCGTGTGCTCGGCCGCGTCATGCACCACGTGAACATGGTGGGCGACAAGCCATCGGTCGTGGATGATGCCGTGCGCCAGCTCGTCGACGCCGGCTCGTCGGCCGCGTTCATTCGTCAGTTCGGCGCGAAACGCGGGAGTCGCCCGTGGCGCGAGGAAACGCCGGCGCACCGCATCGCCTTGGAGATGGCCGTCCATGAGAGTACCGAGCGCGCCGCGCTCGACGGCGAGCTCGCCGCGCTCGAGGCATCCTGGCGCGAGGCCGAGGAAATTGCGGCGATCGCCGACAATCTGCTGGTACCCGCCTGGATCGGTGGCCGGCTGCGCCGACCAGACCCGCGCTGAGCAGCCCTGGCGCTTGTGCCTCGCGAGCGGAGCGGTTCCAGGCCGCCGCCCTGCCATACCAGAAGCGGATGGCTCCCATCTCCAATATGCATTGGACGCATACCGCCGCGCACCGCACATTCCTTCGTGTGAATCACCCCATCGAGGGACCCCGAACAATGCGACATGCTGACGGCGGGAGGGGTGCGGTGGTCGGTCTCGCTCCGGAGACCGTTGCCGTACATGCGTGGGGGGCACCGGACGGTCGTCCACGCGCCCACCGCACCCTGAACGCTCCGCTCTACCTCACCACGCAATGGGAGGGGCGCTCGCTGCCAGAGCTTGCCGATCTCTTCGGCAAGCATCCGGATCGCGGCTTCTACCTACGATTCGGTCACCCCACCCTCGCACTGGCGGAGCAGAAGCTGGCCACCCTCGAGGGCGCCGAGGAGGCGCTGGTCTTCGCCTCCGGAATGGGCGCGATCAGCACCGCGCTGCTGGCCACGCTGCGATCCGGCGATCATGTGATCGCGCACCGCGCCATCTTCGCGCAAACCGTGCTCTTCCTGCAGCATCTGCAGGAGGCCTACGGCGTCGCCGTGGACTTCGTCGACGCAACCGACCCCGACGCCGTCCGCGCCGCCTATCGCGCCACCACGCGGCTCCTCTATCTCGAGACCCCATCGAACCCGCTCATCGATGTGCTCGATATCCAGGCGCTATCCGCCGAGGCGCATGCGCGCGATGCGCTGGTCTTCGTCGACACCACCTTCGCCGGTCCGTTCGTGCAGCACGTGCTGGCACTCGGCGCCGATCTTTCGGTGCAATCGGCCAGCAAGTCGCTCGCCGGACACGCCGATGTGATGGCCGGCGTCGTCGCCGGCGGCCGCACGTTGATCCGTCGCATTCGCGAACTGCGCGTGCTCTCCGGCCCGATCCTCGATCCGCACGCCTGCTGGCTGTTGCTCCGCGGCCTGCAGACACTTCCGCTCCGGATGCGCGCCCAGTGCGAAGCCGCAGCGCGAGTTGCCGCTCTCGTTGACACACATGCGGCCGTCACGCACGTGCGCTATCCCTTTCTCCCCTCGCACCCGCAGTACCGCGTGGCCTGCGCGCAGATGCAGGCGGGAGGGAGCATGCTGTCCTTCGCCCTCACGGGCGGACTCGCCGGTGCGCGGCGCTTCGTGGACGCACTGGAATGGATTCCCATCGCCAGCAGCCTCGGGAGCGTGCACACCACGCTGGAGGTCCCCGAGGAACTCGACTTTGCGGGCGAGGAGCTCGGCGAACGCGCGCAAGCCTACGCAATACCGCCAGGCCTCATCCGCTTCTCGGTCGGCACCGAGTCGGTCAACGACATTCTGCGCGACGTGCAGCGCGGCCTCGATGCCGTGCGGCAGGCGGCCTCCGCATGATGATCGACGTGCGTCATCTCGAGATCGTGCGTGCGGTACACGAAGCCGGCGCGCTGAGCCGCGCCTGCCAACGTCTGCACATGACACAGCCCGCCCTCACGCGGCAGCTCACGGCCATCGAGCAGCGACTCGGCGTCACACTGTTTCGCCGGCACCCGCGCGGCATGACGCTGACGCCGGCCGGGGAGCGCGTCCTCGCCACGGCGTCGCGCGTGCTCGCCGAGATCGCCCGCGCCGAAGACGACGTGCGACGCCTCGCGCAGGGACACGACGGCACCGTGCGTGTCGGCACCGAGTGCTTCATGTGCTATCACTGGCTGCCGTCGGTAGCCCGTGTCATGGCGGCGCGACATCCGGGAGTGACCGTCGAACTCGTACCCGAAAGTACACGTGACCCGTTCGGTGCCCTGCGTCAGGCCGCCGTCGATGTGGCGCTCGTGTACAGCGCGCCCACCGACGCCTCCGTGACGCGCGTGCCGCTCTTCCACGACGAGATGGTCGGCGTCGTGGCGGCATCGCATCCGCTCAGTCAGCGCGCCTACCTCACACCACACGACTTCGCCAACGAGACGGTGCTGTGCCACTATGCCGAGCCCAATCGAGGCATTGTGGAGACCGCATTTCTTGGCGCGGCGCAGGTCTTTCCGAAGCGGACCATGGAGCTGATGGTGACACCCGCCGTACTTGCGATGGCGCGCGCCGGATACGGAATCGCCATCGCTCCGCGATGGCTGCTCGAGCCGCCCGGTTCGATGGACGGACTCGTGGCCCTCTCCCTTGGAGAGCACGGACTCTGGCGGCCATGGTATGCGGCGCATGATGCGCGCCGCACCGATGATCGGCTGCTTCACACCCTGCTCGACGCGCTGCGCACCACGCTCCCGGAACAGCTGGGTGATCGCGCGAATGTCGATCGACCGCCGCTGGTGCGTCTCGCATGAGTGAGACGTCCTTGACCGAACAGGATCTCGCGGGCGGATACGACCTGCTCGCCCGAACGCCGCAGGTGCTGCGGGCGCTCCTCGCGGGGATGCCAGCGCACTGGCTCGACGCCACCGAGGGGCCCGGCACATGGAGTCCGCGCATCATCGTGGCGCATCTCCTCTACTGTGAGCGAGCCAACTGGATGCCCCGGGCGCACACGATTCGCGAACACGGGGGCACCGTGCCGTTCCCGCCGTTCACCCCCGACGGGCACTTCCATGCCCGGTACACCGCGAACGGCGACGGCCCGGCGCTCGCCGACGCACCGCTCGATGCGCTGCTGGCCAGCTTCACGACCGAACGCGCGCAGCATCTCGCCGTACTCGAGTCGTGGCAACTCACGTCGCACGACCTCACCCGCGAGGGCTTGCATCCGGCGTTCGGCACCGTCACCCTCGGCCAGCTGCTCGCCGCCTGGGTGGCCCACGACCTGTCGCATATCGCGCAGGTCACCCGCGTGCTGGCCCGGCAATATCGCGACGTCGTGGGCCCGTGGCGCAAGATGATGCCGCTGCTCGATCGTTGACGACCGGTGCAGCGGGCCGCGTGGGACTCTGTGCGACGACTCGAACCGTGATCTACAACTCCGGAGCCCTTCCATGTTCGCCGATCCGTCCGAACTGCTGGCGTATCTCGATCGCCTGCACGCGCGCACCAGCCGCCTGTTGCCGCTGATTCGCGAGGGAGACATCGACTGGTCGCCCACGCCGGGATGGTTCACCGTGGGCGCGCTCGTCCGGCACCTTGCCGGGACCGAACGCTGGATGTGGGCCGAGACCGTCGCCGGTCGCCCCAGCCGTTTTCCCGGCCACGGCCCCGATCTCGCCGACGGACTCGCTGACACGCTGGCCTACTATCACCGGTTGCACACCGACGCGCGTGCGATCTTCGCGTCGCTCACCACCCACGATCTCGCGCGCGAGGTCGTAACCCCCGGCGGCGCCTCGATGGCCTGTTGGAAGTGGCTCCGCGCAATGATCGAACACGAAGCGCATCATCGGGGGCAGCTGTACCTCCTGCTGGCCCTCCGCGGCATCGTCACGCCGCCGATCTTCGGGTTGACCGCCGAACAGGTCCAGGCGCAGTCGCTCGGCGGGCACTGGCAGTGAACGGCTGCGGCTCCATATTTCGGTGGTACGGTTGGTCTCTCCTTTTCCGGTATTGCCTGTGTCGTCCCCGGTCGCTGTCCGGTTCGCCGCGCTCCGCGCGTCCTGACCTGATCGTTGCCACTGCCGGTCCGGTGTGACCGGCGGCCGCTTGTCGTCGAACGCTGCGGAGCGCGCCTCTCGCGTCCGTGCCAGGCTCTGCCTGGCGTGCCTTGTCGCGCGCCCCATATCGGCGCGCCTGTCGACGACCTCTCATGTCCACGCTTCGTGCGCGTATCGCGGCAATCCATCGCCACCACGCGGAATTGCTGTTCCCCGATGCGGATCCGCATCACTCACGTCCCCTCGCGCGGTTGGCGACTCACCGGCGGCCGACCGCTGATCCACGGGACCGTCCCTGTGTGGGCGATTTCGTTGTCGTGCGCGCAGCACCTGATGGCTCGTGGATGATCGAAGCGATCCTTCCGCGCACCTCGATGCTGACACGTCGCGCCGCGGGTGCCGACGGCGTGCCACAGCCGTTGGCGGCGAATGTCGATCTCGCGCTCTGCTTTGCGGCGCTCCCGCACGACGTGAACGTACGTCGCCTCGCCCGCTTCGCCGCTCTCGCCTGGGATGGTGGCGCGTCACCCGTGGTGGTATTGAGTCGCGCCGACCTCGCTACTCCTGACGAGGTAACCCATGCCCGGCGTGCCGTGGCCCTGCACTGCCCGGGCGTGCCCGTGATCGCGATCTCGACGCGAACACCCGACGGACTCGCCGAGCTGCAGCCATGGCTCACACCGGGCATCACCCTTGTGCTGCTCGGTGCGTCCGGCGCGGGAAAGTCGAGTCTCGTGAACGCGCTGGCGGGCGACACGCGCGCACGGACGGGTGCCACCAACGAGCTCGGCGAGGGTCGCCATACGACCACTGGTCGCAGCCTCCACGAACTCGCGGGTGGTGTCATGCTGCTGGACACCCCGGGGTTGCGTGAGGTCGGGTTGTTCAGCGATCCGACGGCAAGCGACGACGGCGTGAGCCGGCTCTTCGCCGATCTGCTGACCGTGGCCGCGTCCTGTCGGTTCGCGGACTGTCGTCACACCTCGGAGCCAGGGTGCGCGGTACGCCAGGCCGTCGCAGACGGCGCGCTCGCAGCGGAGCGGTTGGCGCAGTGGCGAGAGCTGCGGGCCGAGGTCGATCACGCCGCCCGCACCCAGCAGGAACGCAAGCAGGACGAACGAACCGGCAGCCGGTTGATCCGTCAGTTCAACCGGGACCACCGCAAGCGATGACTGACACGCCGTAAACGGCGAAGCGATTCCAATCCAGACCAGCCGCCGCAACGCTGGCGGCCAGCAGGCAAGACGCAACGACCCAATTGCAAAGACGTGACATGCGAACAATCCTCACTGAATGGTGAACCCTCGCCGGCTTGTAACCGTCCCGCATCCCCGACGTTCCATCGCCACTTCCACCTCGTAGGCACCCGCGCGCAGCTGATGGATATCCAGCGTCAATTCCCGCAACAGCGTCGGCGTCGCGGCGTCGACTTTGAGCACCACATGCTCCGGGCTCGGCTCGCGCCAGGTGATCGCGAGCCCGACCTTCGGATCATCACCGAGCCCGAAAAGGCGGCCGGCCCGCTGCAGCGCCGTTTGCGCGGCCACGCCACTGATGCGGAGCGATACCGACACCGTATCCGTTTCGCGAAACCCGTAGCTCTCCCATGCCACGCCGATCTTCGATGGCGCCACGAGGCGGAGACTGCCCAACAAGCCCTCGCGCACATCAACGAGTCCGCGCCGCCGAACGGCCGCGGCGTCGAGCAGCATGGGCGTCGAGACGGCACAGCGACCCGCCGCGAGGGGATGCAGCAGGTCGGACGTGATGCCCAGGCGACTCCGCAACCCGGCCACCCCACCACCGGTGAGCAGCAGCTCCGCCGACAGCACCCCCGCCTCGCGCACGCGTCCCTCGAGCAGCACGCGATCGCCGCGCCCGCCGCGTGCCGACCCCAACTCGCGCGCCACGCCGGGCGACGCGCTGTGCATCAGGAAGAACTGCCCGTCGATCGCCGGCAGCACATCGAGTAGTCCGCCGGTGAGTCGAGCGGCGAGCATCACCAGCGCGGTCGTGTCACGGCGCAGCACCACGGCCTGCGTGTTCGCGAGCCGCCCCACGCTTCCGCGCGGATGCAGGAAGAACTCACGCGGCCACCAGCTCTCCGCCGTCACATCCGTCGGTGGATCGGCCGCGTAGTCGCTGTCGGCCACCGTGAGTGGCGCCTGCGCCACCCGCCACGCCGGAAGCGTGGGCGAATTGCTGCGCCAATACTCCACCGACGGAAACGGCGGCGCGTTGTGCGCCCCCTGATAGTGCGTGTGCGCCTTGTCCTGCTCGGCTCCTGCCCAGAACACATGCTGCGGCCACCCATATCGCCGCCGCATCACCTCGATCGCGGTGCCACCCACCTCGCGGCGCAAATCGTGATGCGCGTCGAGCGGGAGCTCCATCACGAGGTCGTTGCGGATCTGTCGCGCCAGATGCTCCACCAACCGCAGATTCACCTCTTCGGCGAGGAACGGCGTCGCGAGCCACCAGAACGTGGCATCGAGCGTATCTCGCTCGGCGCATGGCAACGCGGTGTACTCCGCGGCCTCACGCGGCGGCAGGAGCGATTCGACCGAACGCCACGCGCACCGCGCATCGGCCGAGAGCAGCGGTAGCACCGCGCGAAACGTGCGCTCGGCGCCCTTCCAGTCGCCGCTTGTATAGGCCACGTAGCCCGTGAGCTGTCCGCAGAGTGTTGCCCACTGCGCGGGACAGCGTTCGAGCGCGCGCGTGGCCACGGTTGGCTGCCCATTCTCGGTGGCCATGCGCACCAGCTGCCGCAGAAAGAACGGCTCCTCGGGGAACTGCGCCCACGCCCGCTCCGCACGCGCCACCACCTGTTCATCGAACGGCACGCGCAGCGCCGGGTTGCGCCCCTCCTCCTGATGCTGCCACGATGACGACGTCTTGTCATCCGCGGGCAGCGGCAACCAGTTGGGGCACATCGCCGTCAGCGGGACGCCGCTCGCGATGAGCGTCGGGAGCGGATACGCCATCGGACCCGCGACATCGCCTCCTAAAGGCGAATACTTCCGGTCCGTGTGGCAATGCAGCATCGCCAACCGCTGCGCGCCCGGCTCCCCGCCCTGCGGGAAGCGCAGGACATCGTGCACGCGCACTTCTTCGCTCTGCCACCAGCGGCGCTGCAGCTGCAGCTCCGCGCGCATCAGCGAATCGACGACGACGCGTTCACGCGCGGAGGCCGAGAGCGTAACCGCGGGCTGGCGCTGCGCGACGGCCGCGCTCGCGGGCCAGGCGAGAAGCAGTCCACACATGAGTCGAGAGAGGCCACGCCGCATCTGGCGAGCTTACGTGCCTGGCGCCAGGCGCGCCACTGTCTGCCACCACCGGTGCCGATTCGAGCCCCGGAAACGACACCCGATGCCTCACCTCGGCGACGACTTGGCCATCCAGACATCCCACGTAACCGGCCCGATCGCCTCATCGTCGAACGGCTGCCCCGCCTGCTTGAGGGCGAGCTTGATCTGCCCGTGATGATAGCCCTCGTGCCAGATCATGTGCTGCAGCAGCAGGATCGGATGATCATAGTGGCGCTCCATGGCACGGCCAGCGCGCAATCGGCCCGCAACCGCTGCCTGCACTGTGTCGGCGCTCTGCATGAGCCATGCGACCATGCGGTCGCGGTCGCGCTCCTGCCGCCACTCTCCCTCTGGCACCGGCGCGGCCGACTCGGGCGCGTTCTCCTCGACAAACACCAGCCGGCAATAGTGGATGTGCATGAAGAGACCGCCAACGGACGGACTCGTCGGCGTCGGCCGATGATCCAGCGCGTCGTGGGGAAGTGCGCGCAACAGATTCACGAGGATCGTGTTGTTCCGCTGCCAGGAGTCGAGCAGCGCGGACAGCAGGTCGTCATGCTCGGCGGTAGTCATCGGGCGTCGAGGAAGTCGTTGATCATTTGAATGAGGAGCGGTGCGTCTCTCGCTCCCGGAGGCGTCAGCGTCGTCTCCGAGTGTGCATCAGCTCCGCTATCCGTACGAACCGTCCCTGAACATACTCACGCGACATGCGTATCAGGTCCGCACGACTACCGCCAACGAACGGGCCGTGCGCTTCGATCGTCACGTGCTGCGGCTCTCCAGCATAGAGCACGACGCGCGCACCGTCGCGACCCGCCACCATGCGAACGATGCTGTCGCCGGGCCCATCCGTTCGCGCGAGCCATCCCACCTGCCCTTCGCGTAGGAGATCCGTGCCGGCCACGGAGATTGCGCCAGCGAGCACGTACACAAAGCCGTTGAATTCCGTCGGAATGGTCTGATCGATTGAACGCTCGGCGTCGAGCTCGATATCAAGGACCGTGACCGGCGTATGCTCGCGACGTTGCACGCGTATCGCACCCGAATTCCCAGCGTACACGCGAACACGTGCGCCTTCCTTGATGCGAAGCGGAACCTCCCCGAACGGCGTCACCTCGAAGTGCGGCTCCGTCCACCGGTCGCGCTCCGGCAGCGCGAACCAGAGTTGGAGGATGCGCGTAGGGCCGATCGGCACCG
>JBDHVK010000067.1:0-21154 GCA_039809645.1 Gemmatimonas sp. | reverse complement strand
TGGCCGTGCTCATCGACCGCGGCGGCCGCGAGCTCCCCATTCACGCCGACGTCATCGGGCGCACGGTCGACGTCGCGCCGGGCCAGCGCGTCGATGTCTTCGTCGAGGAACTCGACGGGCGCGACGAAGTGGTGATCACCGCCAAGGACGAGGACTGAGCATGGCTGGTCCCCTCGGCAAGGACCTCCTCGGCCTCGCGCCCCTTTCGGCCGAACAGATCCGCCTCGTCCTCGATACCGCGATTCCGTTTCGCGAGATCTCCGAACGCGCCATCAAGAAGGTCCCCACGCTTCGCGGCGCGACCATCGTCAACCTGTTCTTCGAAGCCTCCACGCGCACGCGTATCTCCTTCGAGTTCGCCGAGAAGCGCTTGAGCGCCGATACGGTCAACGTCGCCGCCGCCCAGTCCAGCGTGTCCAAGGGCGAGACGCTCGTCGACACCGCACGCAATCTCGAGGCGATGAAGATCGACATGGTCGTGATTCGTCATCCGGCGTCGGGGGCCGCGCGGTTCCTCGCCGAGCGGATCGAGTCGAACGTCATCAACGCCGGCGACGGCACCCACGAGCATCCCACGCAGGGGCTGCTCGACCTCATGACGCTGCGCGACAAGTTCGGCGAGCTCGCCGGCCGCCGCATCTGCATCGTGGGCGACGTGCTCCACTCGCGCGTGGCCCGCTCCAACATCTGGGGGCTCACCAAGCTCGGTGCCGAAGTCGCCGTCTGCGGCCCTCGCTCGCTGCTCCCCAACGCGATCGAGGACATGGGCGTCACCGTCTTCAATCGCATCGAGGAGGCCATCGAATGGGCCGACGCCCTCAACGTGCTGCGCCTGCAGCTCGAGCGCATGCAAGCCGGTTACATCCCGTCGCTGCGTGAGTACAATCGCGTCTTCGGCGTCACCAGCGCGCGGCTTGCCAAGGCGCCGCGTGATCTCGTCATCCTTCACCCGGGCCCGATGAATCGCGGCGTGGAAATCGACAGTGATGTGGCCGACGGCCCGCACTCGGTCATTCTCGATCAGGTCACCAACGGCGTTGCCGTGCGCATGGCCGCCCTCTATCTCCTCGCGGGCGGCAAGCCCGAACTCGCTGAAGCCGCCAAGAAGGGAGCCCCGTGATGTCGCGTGATCTGTTGCTGAAGGGTGGTCGCATTGTCGATCCGTCGCAGGGCCTCGACACCGTGGGTGATCTCCTGCTGCGCGACGGCAAGGTGGAATCGTGCGGCAGCACCATCAGTGCCCCCGATGGCGCCGAGATCATTGACGTGAGCGGTTTGGTCGTCGCGCCGGGGCTCATCGATGTGCACGTGCATCTGCGCGAGCCCGGCCGCGAAGACGTCGAAACGGTCGCCACCGGTGCCCACAGCGCGGTGGCCGGCGGCTTCACCGGTATTGCCGCGATGCCCAACACCAAGCCGGTGACCGACAATCAGGCCACGGTGGGCTTCGTGAAGCGGCAGGGCGAAACCGCGGGCTTCGCCCGCGTCTATCCGTACGGTGCCATCTCCCTCGGGCAGAAGGGCGAAACGCTCGCCGAGTTCGGCGAAATGGTCGCCGCCGGGGCCGTCGCCTTCAGCGATGACGGCAAGCCGGTGGAAAGCGCGCATCTCATGCGCACCGCGCTCGAGTATGCCCGCGCCTTCAACGTGCCGGTTGCCGAACACTGCGAGGACATGACGCTCGCGCGCGGCGGCTCCATGAACGAAGGGCTCATGAGCGCGAAGCTCGGGCTCAAGGGGATCCCCGCCGAAGCTGAGGAGATCTACGTCATCCGCGACATCCTCCTCGCCAAGCGCACCGGTGGGCACATTCACCTGTGCCACCTGAGCACGAAGGGCTCGGTGGAGCTCGTCCGCTGGGGCAAGGAGCGCGGCATCAACGTCACCGCCGAAGTGTGCTCGCACCACATCTCGCTCACCGAAGCGGCGGTCGATGGCTACAACACCAACGCCAAGATGAATCCGCCCCTGCGCACGCAGGAGGACGTCGAGGCGCTGCAGCAAGGGCTCGCCGACGGCACGATCGACTTGCTCGTGACCGACCACGCGCCGCATCACTACGACGAGAAGGAGCGCGAGTTCGCCGACGCGCCGAACGGCATCGTCGGTCTCGAGACCGCGCTCGGAGTGAACTGCACCTATCTGCTCAAGCCGGGCATCATCTCGCTAACCGAGATGATCGACGCCATGAGCTGCAAGCAGGCGAAGATCTTCCACCTCCCCGGCGGCACCCTCGCGCGCGGCAGTGTGGGTGACGTGACCGTGTTCGATCCGAACCGGAGCTGGACCTGCGACCCGAAGCAGTTCAAGTCGAAGGGGCGCAACACGCCGTACGGCGGGCACGTCTTTGCAGGGCAGGCGCTGATCACCGTCGTCGGTGGTCGTGTCGTCTACCGCGCGAACTGAGGCCCATCCGCGCGTGACCGGCAAGCGCGCGACGGAGCCGATGGCCGCGGCCGTCATCCAACAGGCGGAGGCCTTGGCCGCCGCCTGTCGGCGCCTGCACGCGCGTGGGCTGCTCGCCGGCGCCGAGGGGAACCTCTCCGTGCGCCTTGGCGACGGGTCCGTGCTCGTGACGGCATCGGGGATCGACAAGGCGATGGTGACCGCGGCGCAGGTGGTTCGCCTGCACGCCAATGGCACACCCCATCACACCCCCGTGACGAACGACACAGACCGCGGTGACGGGGGGCTGCGCGCATCGTCGGAAGTGGGTATGCATCTCGCCTGCTATGCGGCTCGTGCCGACGTGCAGGCGATCGTGCATGCCCACCCGCCAGTGGCGACGGGTTTTGCGACCGCGGGGCAGGGGCTGCCCGCGGACGTCCTTCCCGAAGTGCCGGTGGTCGTGGGGCCGGTGGCATTGGTGCCATACGGGCGGCCGGGGACGCCGGCGCTCGCGGCGGTCATGCAACCGTTCCTGGCGGGTCACGAGGTGTTCCTGCTCGCCAATCACGGCGTGACCACCGTGGGGCGCTCGCTGACCGACGCGCTGTTGCGCATGGAAAGCGTGGAGCAGGCGGCGCGCATCGTGGCGGTCGCGCGGTTGCTGGGAGGGGCAGTGCGGTTACCGGAGGGCGAAGCGGCCGCGCTTGCTTCGCTCCACCGGGCTGGAGAGCTTGCGGGAACGTCGTTGGCCTGACCATCGCGGCTATTTTGGTGGGCTGTCCGCTCCCGCCCTGACTCACGAGGTTTCGCGTGTCGATCGAAGAAGTGCGCTCCCTCGTTGCCGAACGGCAGCGTTATGACGACTGGCTGGCCGCGCTCGACGCGCGAAAGGCCGAGACACCGGAACGCGTGTATGCGCGCGTTCGCGGCGACTACGATGCGCGTCGCGGCGAGGTCCTCGCCAAGCTCGCCGAGCATGTCGCCGAACTCGAGATGCTGAGCAGTTCGCTGCAGCAGCAGCGCACCGAGCTCTCGGCGCAGCTCGATGCCCTCGAGGAGCAGCGCGTCGAGGCCATGATTCGCAACGCCGTCGGCGAATACGACAACGACAAGTGGGAGGCGCTGCGCACCGACGTCGAGGGGCAGATCACCAAGCTCACCGACGATCGGTCACTCGTGCAGATGGAACTCGACGAGATCCATGCGTTGCTCGAGCACGCCCGTCCCACCGGGGAACCCACCCCCGAACCCGAGCCGGAGCCTGAACCGGAACCGGTCATCGATGCCGCCCCCGAGTCGCCGATCAAGGGGTCAGAGTTGTTGATCGCGGCGGAGCCGATCGCCGACGTGGAAGACCGCGCGCCGGAGGGGGACGCCTCCGAGGGGGGAGCGAGCAACAACGCTGACCCCGTGATCGACCAGTTGGCGGAGGACGTCGCCGCCGAGGCGAACGACGTCAGCATGATCGACATCAGCGCCGACACCGTCGAGATGGCAGTCTTCACGCTGCCCGAGGACGAACCCGCGGTGCCGCCGGTCAGCGATGCGCTCCCCGATCTCGTGACCGTCGCCGAGGGCGTCGACATCATCGGCGAGACCCCGTTCGTGGTCCCTGAAGCCGCAGCACCATACGCCAGCAACGAAGTCGATGACGCGCTGGCGATGTTCGCCGAGACGCCTGTCCAGCCCATGCGAGCCGTTCCCGAGCCGCCGGCGCCTCAAGCGCCCCAGGCGCCGTCGGCTACGGTGCCACCGATCGACCCGTTCGACGACCTCGCGTTCCTGCACTCGGTCATCGCGCCATCCGGCTCCCAGCCCGCCGTCCCGGCGGCCACTGTGACGCCGCCCTCGGTGCCGGTGTCGAACGCGCAGGCTGAGCCCGCCAAGACGCTGCGGTGCACCGAGTGTGGCACCATGAACCTGCCCACCGAGTGGTACTGCGAGCGCTGCGGCGGCGAGCTGGCCGCGTTCTGAGCGCGCTCGGGCCGAACGACAAAGGGCCGGACTCGCGAGAGTCCGGCCCTTTGTCTATCCAGCGCCAGCGAAGCCTTACGCCGCCTTGGCGGCCGCGGCCTTCGCAATGCGGCTCTTCTGACGAGCCGCGGCGTTCTTGTGGATGAGTCCCTTGCGCGCCGCGCGATCAAGCAGCGAGGCGGCGGTGAGGCGGTCGTCGGCCGCCGCGGACGCTGCCTTCGCCTTCTTCACGGCGGTACGCAGCGCCGAGCGCTGTGCGCGGTTACGCACCGCAGCCGCACGCGACTTCCGCAGATCCTTCTTTGCGGACTTGATATTCGGCACGAAAAAGCTCCCTAGGTCCTGAAATACGTGTTGGTGAACGACAGACTGAGGAACTTATCCGTCTGTGGGGTATGGGTCAAGCGGTGGTGCGCGAACGACTTGGCCCGAGCACCCCGTCGTGGGCCCCCGGCGCTTTGACACCCCCCGGGCGGGCCACTAGCTTCCCGTTCCGATTTGCTTGCATTCGCGTTCCCGCTTCCATCCGGAGCGCGCCCCTTCCGCCCCAGCCGCCGCGTGGACTTCCAAGCGCTCGCTCTCGTTGCTCCTGGGCTGCTCTTCGCCATGGTGGCTCACGAGTATGCGCACGGCTACGCGGCGATGAAGCAGGGGGACATGACCGCCTATTCCCTCGGGCGGCTCACGTTCAATCCGCTCAAGCACATCGACCCCTTCATGACCGTCATCCTCCCCCTCGTCCTCTGGGCGATGGGAGCGCCGATCTTCGGCGGGGCCAAGCCCGTGCCGGTCAATCCCCGAAACTACCGGCACTATCGTCGCGGCGACATCATTGTCTCCCTGGCGGGGGTGGCCACCAATGTGATGATCGCCCTCATCTCGGTGCCGGTCATCATCCTCCTCGGTGTCCTCGGCCAGCAGCTTCCCGGGATCGAACGACCCCTCGCCGTGCTCCAGCGGATCGTCGAGGTCAGCATTCTCATCAACCTGTTCCTCGCGGCGTTCAACCTGCTCCCCATTCCGCCGCTCGACGGGTCTCACGTCTTCAAGTACATCCTGCCGCCCAAGTGGTCGCTCCAGTACCAGCGCCTTGGCGGGCTCGGCTTTTTCCTGCTGTTTGCCGTGCTGTCCTTCGCCCGGCCCCTGATTTCAGCCTGGCTGGCCCCTGCCTACTACCTGCAGAGGGTCGCCGAGCTGTATTACTTCCGGTACATGCTGCCCAACCCCTTCGCCGCGTGATGGCCGCGTGATCGCACCCAACTTCCGTCCGCTGG
Organism: Gemmatimonas sp.; assembly: GCA_039809645.1. Lineage (GTDB taxonomy): Bacteria > Gemmatimonadota > Gemmatimonadetes > Gemmatimonadales > Gemmatimonadaceae > Gemmatimonas. The sequence continues at coordinate 15,518 of JBDHVK010000067.1, read as the reverse complement.
ACTCCGAGGCCTCCGCCTCCTTTGTCGTCGAGCTGAGCCAGTTCACCGGCCCGCTCGATCTGCTGCTGTCGCTCATCCGCGACGAGCAGGTCGACATCTACGACATCCCGATCGCCCGCATCGCCGAACAGTTCCTCGCGCGCATCTCCACGCTGGGGCTCGACGAAGCGGCCGACTATCTCGAGATGGCGGCGCGACTGCTACGCATCAAGGCGCAGATGCTCCTGCCGCGGGCCGACGGTGAAGAGTCGTGGGAGGATCCGCGTGCCGAACTGGTGCGCCGCCTGCTCGAGTACCAGCAGATGCGCGAAGTGGTCGACCTCCTCGAGCGGCGGGGCGAAGAGCGCCGGCATCAGTTCCCGCGCCGCTTCGTCGCGCCAGCGGCCGACATCACGCCGCTCAACGCGCCGCTCGCGCTTTCGCTCGGCGAGCTGCTCGCTGCCGTCGATCGCGTTCTGCGCACCACGAAGGAACCGAAGATCCATGAAGTCATCCCGCGGGCGCTCGACGTCGCGGGGGCCATGACTACCGTACGGGCCGTCCTGGCCATGCGTCGCGGCTGTCGCTGGTCGGACCTCGTGGCCCGTGACGCGGAGCCGTGGCAGATCCTGTCCGTGCTCCTCGCCCTGCTGGAGATGGCGAAGCTCGGCGAGCTGCGCATCGCGCAGCACCGCCCCTTTGCCACTGTGGAGATTCAGCGTGACGCCGTTAGCGAAGCTGCTTGAAGCCGCCCTCTTTGCGGCCCCTCGCCCCATCGCGCTCGAGGCCCTCGCGGCCCTCGATCCGGAGGCGAGTCCGGCTGCAGTGAGTGCCGCCCTCGACGAGCTCCGCGAGCACTACGACATCGATGGACACGGTGTCGAATTGGTCGAGCAGGGCGGTGGCTGGCAGATCCTCACGCGGGCCGAGTTCGCCGAAGCCATCGAACGGGCGCAGGTCGCCGTGCGCCCACAGAAGCTGTCGGCGGCGGCTCTCGAAACCCTTGCCATCGTCGCGTACCGGCAACCCATCGGGCGCGCCGAAATCGAAGAGATTCGCGGTGTCGCGGTCGGCTCCGTCCTCAAGTCGCTGCATGAGCGCGGATTGATCGACATCGTGGGGCGTAGCGAAGGCATCGGCCGCCCGTTGCTGTACGGCACCACGCCGCAGTTCCTCGAGCAGTTCGCGTTGCGTCACCTCGAGGAGCTGCCGCGCGCCGATGAACTCGCGATCGCGCTCCGGGGTGCCGGGAACGCCGCGGTCGCCCCCGAGTGACGCCGGCGCGCAAGACCCCGGGCAAGAAGGGGCCGAGCAAAGGCGGCGTCGGTGGCTTCGGCGCGAAGAAGAGCGCGCCTCGTGGCGAGGGCGCGCCGGCGCCCGAGTGGCGCAAGAAGAAGCCCCGTCCCAAGGTCGCGCCGCGCACCAATAACCCGAGTGGCGGAACCGTCGAAGCGCGCGATGAAGGCCCGATGCGTGTGCAGCGTGCACTCGCGCGCGCCGGTGCCGTCTCGCGTCGCGAAGCCGACAAGGCCGTCGCCGAAGGTCGCGTGCAGATCAACGGCGTCCGCGCCGAGATTGGGCAAAGCGTCGACCCCGCGCGCGATGTGATCACGCTCGACGGCAAGCGCATTGCGACGCGCGTCACCGAGCACCGGTGGATCGTGCTGCACAAGCCGGCGGCCGTCATGACCACGAGGAAGGATCCCGCCGGTCGGACCACGGTCTTCGATCTCATCAACGACGTGCCCGGCCTCGTCTACGTCGGGCGCCTCGACTTCATGACCGAAGGGGTGCTCCTGCTCACTACCGACGGCACCGCCGCCCACGCGCTCACGCATCCGAGTCGCGAGGTTGAACGCACCTACGTCGCCACCGTGCAGGGCGACGCCGTCACCGCCGCACGCGAGGCCCGAAAGGGCGTCGAGCTCGAGGACGGCCTCGTCACCCCCGTCGAGGTGCTCGCGCACCCCCTCGGCAACCGCCGTTGGGCCTTCGAGATCACGATCACCGAAGGGCGCAATCACGAAGTCCGCCGCCTCTGCGAGGCCCTCGGCCTCGAGGTCGAGCGCCTCGTCCGCACCCGCTTCGGGCCGGTCCGGCTGGGCGAGCTCGCGAGCGGCGAAGCGCGAGCGCTCACGAGCACGGAACGGGAAGTCCTCGACGCGCTCGTCGGAGCGTAGGCGGCGCTCACGGGCCAGGGGGGCTGACGTCAGAGACGGGATCGGGCTCTGACGTCGGAAGCGACGCCTCGGTCGGTATCGCAGCGGGGGCCGCACCCCCTCTCCGCCAGCCACGCCTCCGACTTCCGGACCTGATCGCGTTTCAGGATTCAGAGTCCATCTGAATACCCCCCAGGGAGCCCTCCGCGGTAACTTGGGTATCAGCCAGTGTCAGGTGTTGTACCGAGGTCTCCCTTTTCGCTTTCGTTCGCCTGGAGTCCGTTTGACCGCCCCCGCTCCCGTTTCGCAGGACACCGCCCTTGTGCAGGGCGTGTTGCACGAGGTCGCCCGCCGCATCGTTGGCCAGGAGTACATGGTCGAACGGCTGCTCATCAGCCTGCTGACCGGCGGTCACGTGCTCCTCGAAGGCGTGCCGGGGCTCGCCAAGACGCTCACTGTCCGCACGCTCGCCGAAACGGTGCGCACCAGCTTCCAGCGCATTCAGTTCACCCCCGACCTGCTCCCCGCCGACGTGGTCGGTACGCAGATCTTCGACCAGCAGAGCGGCGAGTTTCGCGTCAAGCACGGCCCGATCTTCGCCAACATCATTCTGGCTGACGAAATCAACCGCGCGCCCGCCAAGGTGCAGGCGGCGTTGCTCGAGGCGATGCAGGAAAAGCAGGTCACCATCGGCGGCACCACGTATCGTCTGGCCGAGCCGTTTCTCGTCCTCGCCACGCAGAACCCGATCGAGCAGGAAGGCACCTACCCGCTCCCCGAGGCGCAGGTCGACCGCTTCATGATGAAGCTGCGCGTGGGCTATCCCACGCGCGCCGAGGAGAAGGAAATCCTGCGTCGCATGGCGGGCGGCGAGAACATCGCCGTCAATCCCGTGGCGAGCCCCGAGGCGCTGCTCGAGGCGCGGCGGCGCATTGCCGACATGTACATGGACGAGCGCATCGTCGACTACATCGTCGAGTTGGTGCATGCCACCCGCTATCCCGGCGAAGTGGGCGCTCCTGATCTCAAGGCGCTCATCGAGTTCGGTGCCTCGCCGCGTGCCACCATCGCGCTTGGACAGGCGGCGCGCGCCCACGCATTCCTCCGCGGCCGTGCCTTCGTGACGCCCGACGACGTGAAGGCGATCGCGCCCGATGTGCTGCGGCATCGCGTGCTCACCTCGTTCGAAGCCGATGCCGAGGGCGTCACCAGCGATACGATCGTCGCCCGGTTGCTCGCCGTCGTCGACGCGCCCTGACACACCCGTCTCGGTCGTCGGCCATGGCCACGCGGACCCAGTCGCTCACCGAAACGCACGAGGCACCGGTTGCCGCGTCGCCGGCGACCATCGCCCCCGCCGATGTGTTGCGGCAGGTGCGGCGCGTAGAGGTGCGAACGCGTCGGCTGGTCGACTCCCGCTTTGCCGGTGAGTATCGCTCGCTCTTCAAGGGGCAGGGCATGGAGTTCGCCGAGGTGCGCGAGTACCAGATCGGCGACGAAGTGCGCTCGATCGACTGGAATGTCTCGGCGCGCATGGGCCGTCCGTTCGTCAAGCGCTACGTCGAGGAGCGCGAGCTCACCATCATGCTCGCGCTCGACATGTCCGGCTCCTCGCGCTTCGGCACCCGCGCGCGTTTCAAGCACGAGCTGGCGATCGAGCTCGCCGGCGTGCTCTCGCTCGCCGCCGTGCGCAACAACGACCGCGTCGGTCTCATGCTCTTCTCCGATCGCGTCGAGCACGCGCTGCCCGCCCGCAAGGGGCGCAAGCACGCGCTGCGCCTGATTCGCGATCTGCTCACCGTCCAGCCACAGGGACGGGGCACCGATTTCACGGCCATGGTCGAGCGGCTCATGCGGCTGCTGCCGCATCGCTCGGTGGTGTTTCTGGCCTCCGACTTTCTCGCGCCCGATGTCGAGAAGCCGCTGGCGCGCCTCGCCCAACGGCACGACGTCATCGCCGTCACGCTCGAGGATCCCGCCGAGCGCGCGCTGCCCGACATCGGGGCCGCGCGCCTCGAGGACCCGGAAACCAGTCAGGTCGTCGAGATCGACACGTCGCACCCGCTCGTGCGCAAGGCGTTCGCCGCGCGCATCGCGCGGGAAGACGAGGAACGACGCAAACTCTTCGGGCGACTGGGGCTCGATGAAATCATCGTGCACACCGAGCATGGCTACGTCGACGCCCTGCTCGCGTTCTTCCGCGCCCGCGCGCGCCGTCCGCACGGCGCCGTGCGCAGCGGGCCGCGCGGGCTGCTCGGCGACGCCGCATCGGCCGTGGTGAGTGCCCGATGAAGCGACTGATGGTCGCCCTGGCGATGGTCGGCGTCACCACTGCCATGCCGGCGCAGGTGCAGGCGCCGGCGCAGGCGCCGGCGACGCGCGTGCAGGCCGGATCGCTCGTGCGTCCGGACACTGTGGAGGTCGGCGACCGCTTCACGTTCGTCGTCACCGTCGCCGCACCGGAAGGGGCGCGCATCGAGTGGGGCGCCATTACCGATACGTCGGCGTGGGTCGCGCAGATGGGCGCTGTGCGAATCGTCGATGAGGGCACCAAGCTCGGCGTGCATCGCGAGCGTGCCGAATATACCCTCACGGCGTGGAACGTCGGCCAGCAGCCGCTCGGCGTGCCCGATGCCACCATCCGTACCGGTGGCGCGGTGACCAAGGTGCCGCTCGGCGATGCCCGCGTGTTCGTGCGCAGCGTACTGCCGGCCGACACGGCGCAGCACGTGCCCAAGCCGGCGCGTGATCTCTTCCAGCGCGAAGTGCCCTGGTGGCAACGCTGGTGGCCGGCCCTGTTGGTGCTCGCTGCGCTCGCGCTACTCTGGTGGCTATGGCGTCGTCGCAAGAAGACCAAGGCCGGCGCTGCCGGACCGGCGCCGCTCAATCCGTTCCAGCGCGCCATGCATGAGTTCGAGCGCCTCGAACGCCTGCATCTGGCCGACGCCGGGGAGTGTGGTCGCTACGTGGCGCTCGCTACCGACGTCATGCGGCTCTATCTCGCGGCGCGAGTGCCCCACGCGGTGCTGTCGCTGACGAGCGCCGAGCTGTTGCTGGTGGCGCTGGAGGATGATCGGGTGCCACGCGACCGCCTCATTTCGTTGCTCGCCGACGCCGATGGCGTGAAGTTCGCGGCGCGTGCGGTCACACCCGACCGGGCGCGGGAGCTCGCCGCCGAGGCGCGCGGCATCGTCACCGAGATCGAGCGCGTCGAAACGCTGCGTCGGGCGGCGGAGGAGGCGGCACGGCAGGCGGCCGAGCAGCAGGCGGCTCGTGAACGCGCGGCCGCCGAGGAAGCGGCACGCAAGGCGAGCCGCCGGGACAGGCCCAAGGCGGGCGCACGATGAGCGCCTGGTGGCAGGGTGTCGTGGCCGCGCTCAGGAGCGGCGAGTGGTGGACCGGTCGGGCAGGGCTCATCAACATCTTCGGCATCAACTTCGCGCATCCTGAAGCGCTGCTGTTGTTGGTGGGGGTGGCGCTCTGGCTGTGGTGGAGCCAGCGGCACGTGGCCCGGCAGCGCACCATCACGTTCTCCCGCACCGATGTGCTGGCGGCCGGCCCCAGACCGTCGCTCGTGTGGGTGCGCTGGCTGCCGTGGCTGCGCGCCCTCGCGCTCGCCGGCCTCGTCATCGCCGTGGCCCAACCACGCTCCGGCGCGCGCGCCGAACGCGTCAACAGCGAAGGCATCGACATCGCGCTCGTCGTCGACATCTCGAGTTCGATGCTGGCCGAAGATTTCCAGCCGCAGAACCGCATGGAAGTCGCGAAGGACAAGGTCAAGCGCTTCGTGCTCGGCCGAAAGAGTGATCGCGTGGGCCTCGTGGCCTTCTCCGGTGAGGCACTGACGCAGGTGCCGCTCACCACCGACTATCCGGTGGTCCTGGCGGCGATCGACAATCTGGCGGTGGGCCAACTCGAAGACGGCACGGCCATCGGCACCGCCATCGCCACGGCGGCCAATCGGCTGCGCAACTCACCGGGGCGCTCTCGCGTGATGGTGCTGCTGACCGACGGTGAGAACAATCGCGGGACCATCGATCCGCGCACGGCGGCGCAGGCGGCCGGCACCTTCGGGATTCGCATCTACGCCATCGGCGTCGGCACCGAGGGGATGGCTGCAGTGCCCGTCGGGCGCGGCCTGTTCGGTCTGCGCTACGAGAATCGGCCCGTGAAGATCGATGAGCCGCTTCTCACCGAGATCGCCACGACCACTGGCGGACGATACTTCCGCGCCCGCGACGCGGCGGCACTTCAGGCGATCTACGAACAGATCGATCAACTCGAGCGCTCGGCCGTCGAGGCGAAGGCGTTCATTCGCTACACGGAGCGGTTCCGCTGGCCGCTCGTACTCGGACTGTTCGCGTTGTTCGGAGAACTCTGGCTCCGCGCCCGGCGCGGACTGTTGCCATGAGCCGGCGGCGCCCATGAACATCACGCTTCCCAATCTGCCACCCCTCGTTTTCGACGCACCGTGGCTGCTCCTGGCCGCGCTGCTCCTGCCGCTCGCCGTCTGGGCGCTGCGTCGCACGCAATCGCGGCAGCGCCTCGCGCGACTGGCGCGCTTCGCCGATGCGCCGGCGCTCTCGCGGCTCGTGGTGCAGGAGTCCAGCCCCGAGCGCGCTCGCACGCGTCGGTTGGTCGCCGCGGCGCTGCTCGCCGGCCTCGCGCTCGCCGGTCCGCGCTGGGGGCTCGCGCGTGGGCCCATGAGCTCGCGCGGGATCGACATGGCCATCGCCATCGATGCATCGCTCTCGATGATGGCGCCGGATGAACGGCCCAATCGCCTGGAACGCGTCAAGCAGGAGGTGCGTCGTCTGCGCGCGATGTCGCAGGCCGATCGCGTCGCCCTGATCGCCTTCGCGGGCCGCAGCTACATCCTCACGCCGCTCACCAGCGACGACGGCGCGCTCGAACTGTTCCTCGACAACCTCGACCCCAATGTGGTGGGTCAGGCGGGCAGCGCGCTCTCACGCGCGATTCGCCAGGGCACCGAACTGCTCCTCGCCAGCGACGGCAGCGCCGACCGCGCGCTCGTGCTGCTCAGCGACGGCGAATCGTTCGAATCGCCGGAAGACATCACGACCGCGGCAACGGAAGCCGGTGAGAAGGGCATCAGCCTCGTCACGGTCGGTTTCGGGACCACCAAGGGAAGCACGATTCCCATTCGTGACGGCTCGGTCGTGCGTCAGAAGGAGGATGAAGAGGGGCACGTCGTCGTGACGAAGTATACGCCCGACCTCCTCCAACAGGCGGCCACGGCGGCCAAGGGAACCTTCATTCCCGCCGAAGCGAGCGACAAGGCAACGCGCATCCGCGGCGCCCTGCGCTCGCTGCGCACGGCGCGTCGGCAGGTCGACACGCGCGAAGATCATGTGCCGCGCTTTCTCTGGCTGCTCGTGCCGGCGCTGCTGCTGGTGGCGTTCGACAGCTGGCGGCTGCTGCGTGGCGCGCCCACCCGGCGGCGGCGTCGCCGTCTCGCGGCCGCCGCTGCAGCGGCGCCCATCGCCGTCGCGTCCTGCTCACAACCGCCCGATCCGGCGGTACTTTTTGCGCAAGGCAAGGTGAAGGAGGCCATCGCCGCCTATCGCGATCTGGTCGCCAAGGGCGACACCACCTCGCGCACGCTCTACAATCTCGGCAGCGCGCTCATCGGCGCCGATTCACTCCGCGAGGCCGCCGATCGTCTGGAGGCCGTACGGCGCAACAGCGAGGGCGAAGTGCAGTATCGTGCGCGCTTCAACGCAGGCCTCGCCCAACTGCGGATCGGGCGTGAGCCCGGCAACGCGCAGGCCGAGGAGGCACTCGCGGCCGCTCGCACCGCCTACCGCGCCCTGCTCACCGATCGCCCCAACTCGCCGGACGCCAAGTGGAATTATGAGCTCGCGCTCCGCCAGTCGCCGCCACCAAGCGGCGGCGGCGGAGGCGGGGGAGGCGGTGGATCCGACAACCAGCAGGACGATCAGCCCAAGCCACAGGGGCAGGGCGGCCTCGATCAGCGTCAGGCGGAAGCACTGCTCAACAGCGCCGCTCGCGAAGAGCGGGATGTGCAGGGCAAGAAGCAGCGACAGGGGCGCACCCCACCGCGCGGGAAGGACTGGTGACGGAGCGTCGTTCCTGGTGCGATGTGCGCTCCCGGACGGCGCGCGCGGTGATGCTCGGCGCGTTCCTGATCGGCGCCGCATCCGCGGTCGCACAGCCCTCACCCACGGCCATCACCGATCGACTGCGCACGAAGTATCTGCGCCCGATCGACTTCCACGCCGCGATCTTTCCTGACACCGTGTGGGTCGGGCAGCAGGCGACCTATCAGGTCGCGGTGCTGCTCAACGCGGATGCGCGAAGCCGCCTGCGTCGCAATCCGGAGTTCCTGCCCCCTGAGCTGCGCGGACTGCTGGCCTACGAGCTGGGAACGCCGCAGCGCGTGCCGCCCCGCTCCTATGGGACCGATACCTACGAGGCGCACGTCTTTCAGCGTGCGCTCTTCGCCGTCGCTCCCGGCACGGTCGTCGTGCCGGCGCCGCAGCTCACGTACAGTCTGCCACAGTCGGCAAGCTACTTCAGCCGCGAAGAGCGCTACACCGTATCGGCCGAGAGCATCAAGGTCGTCGTGAAGGCGCTCCCCGAGGTGGGCCGGCCAAGTGATTTTTCCGGTGCCATCGGCACGTTCCGCCTCTCCACCAAGCTCGATGCCACCACGGCGCGCATGGGCGACCCACTCCTGCTCACCATACGCGTCGAGGGCATCGGCAATGTGAAGCTGTTGCCGCGTCCAACGGTCGAGGTCTCGTGGGCCTCCATCGTGGCCGGCACCGAACGCGTACTGGTCGACAGCAGCGGCGCGTACATTCGCGGGGCCAAGGAGTTCGACTACATCCTGACGCCGGCGCAGGCCGGTGCCGCCGTGTTGCCGGTGGTGCGCTACGCCTACTTCGATCCATTCAAGGGGCAGTACGCCATCGCCTCCTCAGCGCCGGCCGATCTGATGATCGCCGATGCCGCCATGGGCGGTGCCACCGAAGGCATCACCGCCGAGGCCAATGATGCTGACCTGCTCGCACTCCGCGACTGGCGTCAGCGACAGGCCGCACGGCTGGCGACACTGCCTGACTGGCTGACGCTCGGAGCGCTCGGGCTCGCCGTCCTCCTGCCGTTGGCAGCACTGGCTGACGGCCTGCAGCGACGGGCGACGCAGCGGGCCAGTACCACGCGCGACGCCGAACGCACCCTGACGCGCGAGCCGGCGACACCGGAACCCGCCACCCCCGAGTCGGCCGCGCGTCGAATCCGGCGCACCCTGCTCGCGTCCCTCGCCGCGCGGCTGCACGTGGTGACCGCCGATCTGGTGGCTCGCGGCGATCTGCAGCGCGTCCTGCGACGACGCGGCGTGTCACGCGACACCACGCGCGAGGTGCTGGCGTTCGTCGACCTGCTTGCCGAAATCGGCTTCGGGCCGGCGCGATCGCCGCGCGTCGACGATCCCGATCTGGAACGGCGCGCAAACGCCCTGCTGCAGCGCGTCGCTTCCGAAGCAGTGCCGCACGGCCGCACCCGCCTCTGGTCGCGACGCCTGCGCCGCGTGGGAAGCGGTCTCGGTTTGTCGGTGGCGCTCATCGGTCCCGCGAGCACGGCCGCCGCTGCGGCGCTGTTCGGCGGCGTTCCGCGCGAGGCCCGCGCCCAGACGCCCGCGCCGGGCAACGCCGATGTCGTCGACAACAGCGAAGCCACGGCAGCGTACCAGGGCCGCCGCTTCCCGCGCGCCGCGCAACGCTACGCCGAACTGGTCTCCCGCCGTCCCGACGATGTGGACCTGCTCGTCAACTGGGGCACTGCGGCCTGGGCTGCCAACGATACCGTCTCTGCCGTGGTGGCGTGGCAGCGCGCTGCACGCCTCGATCCGCTGGCGCCCGATATTCAGGAGCGCATGACGCTGCTGCCAGCGGGCGCTCGCACTGGCATCGCCGAAGTACCCATGATCCCCGTCCTCGCCTTGGCGGCGCTGGCGCTCGTGACGTGGATTCTCGGCTGGAGCCTTTGGCTCTGGGGCGGTCGTCGCGCGGACGCGCACGACGGGAGTACCCCGGGGCGGGTCAGCGCCGTGGTGTTGCTGCTGGTGGGCCTGACCGCCGCTGGAGCCGCGGCCTGGGGCACGCGTGCGCTCGACGATCGCGCGCTCGCCGTGGTGCGTCGCCCGGAGACGATGCGAGAGGGACCGTCACCCGACGCGGATCCCATGGGCGGCGCCGCGACCGGCGATGTGGTGAAGGTCGTCGATGTGCGACAGGGCTGGGAGCAGGTCGTGCACGCCGATGGGCGACGCGGATGGATTCCGGCCGCGCGACTCGTCAGTCTCGCGAACCCACTCCTCGACCTCGACCGCTCGCGGTAAGCTTCGGGATGCCCCGCATTCAGGTGCTCCCGAGTGCCGTCGCCGACCAGATCGCCGCCGGCGAAGTGGTCGAACGGCCGGCCTCGGTCGTCAAGGAACTGGTCGAGAATGCCCTCGACGCCGGCGCCACGACCGTGGACATCACCGTCGAGGAAGGCGGGCGGGCGCTCATTCGCATCGCCGACGACGGCAGCGGCATGGACCGCGATGACGCCGTCCTCGCGCTCTCGCGCCACGCCACCTCCAAGATCACCAGCGCCGAACAGCTCGTGGGCGTGCGAAGCTTCGGCTTCCGCGGCGAAGCCCTGCCGGCCATCGCCTCGGTCTCTGATCTCATCATCGAGACCGCCCCCGACGATGGCGCGGGCTCGCGCGTACGGGTCACGGGCGGCACGCTCGTCGAGCATGCCGACGCGGCGCGCCGCCGCGGGACCACGGTGTCGGTGCACCGCCTCTTCTTCAACACACCCGCCCGTCAGAAATTCCTGCGCAGTGCCCGCAGCGAATGGCGTGGTATTCTCGAGGCCGTGCAGGCCATCGCCGTGCTGCGTCGCGACGCGCACTTCACGGTTCGTCACGACAATAGGGTCACACTCGATCTCCCGGTCGTGCGCACGCTGCGCGAGCGCCTCGCCGCCCTCTGGAGTGCGCGCGAGGTCGAGCGGTTTCTCGATGTGGACGATGTGCAGGGCCCGGTGCATGTCAGCGGACTCGCCGAACGGCCCGCCGACGTCGGCACCGCGACGCGTCGGGTGCTGCTCATCGTGAACGGGCGACTCGTGCGCGACCATGGTCTCATTCGCGCCGCCGAGGCCGCGTATCGCTCCACGATTCCCGCTGGCGTGCGTCCATCGCTCGTGTTGCAGGTGCAACTGCCCGGTGCCGACGTCGACGTGAATGTGCACCCGGCCAAGGCCGAAGTTCGCTTTCGTGATCGCTGGCCCGTCGAACGCGCCGTGGAAGCCGCCGTACGGCGCGCACTCGGCGTGTTCGACGCGACGGCCGGCATCGGCTGGCGCACATATGCGCCGGGCGTCGCACCCGACGCGGGACGCGGTGCGCTCTCGGGGGCGTACGGAGGCGGCACGGCGATCGATACCAATGCGCTGCGCATGGCACGCCCCAGCGAGGGGCTCTTCGCACCACCTGTCAAACGCGTGGCGCCGGCCTTTGATGATGCGCCCTGGGAGCTCGAGCCGAGCGAAGGCCGCACCGAGGGCGCGCCCGCACCCGCGCCGCCGCTCGTTCCCGTTGAACCCGAGCCCGAACCGCTCCTGGTGCCGCCGCTCATGCAACTGCGGCGCATGTACCTCATGTTCGAGCATGAGGACGGCGTGATTCTCATCGATCAGCACTCCGCACACGAGCGCGTACTGTACGAGGAGTTCATGGGGACGTTGGAGCGCGGCGAAGCGCCGTCGCAGCGGCTTCTCTTTCCGCTCACGTTGCATCTGAGCCCCGCCGAGGCCGAGGCCTTCGAGGCGAATCGCGAGGCGCTGCTGGCGCTCGGATTTGAAGTCGAGGCCTTTGGCGGTCATTCGCTGCTCGTGAACGCGGTGCCCATGCCCCACCCACGGTTCGATGCCGAGCGGTGCCTGCGCGATTCGCTGGCCGCGCTCACCGGGGATCGCCGTGCGAGCAACGCGAGCCGTCACGAACGCCTCGCCGCAACGGTGGCCTGCAAGGCGGCCATCAAGGCGGGCGACGCCCTGTCCCCGGGGGAAATGCGCGCGCTCTATATCGCGCTCGCCAACACCCGCCTCCCCGCGCACGATGTCCATGGCCGCTCCACGATTGTGCGGCTGTCATGGGACGAACTCGATCGGCGCTTCGGTCGCGCGTGAACGCCATCGCGCCCGGGCACCTGCTGCACTGCATCGTCGGGCCCACGGCAGCCGGGAAATCCGCCATCGCCATGCAACTCGCGGCCGCGCGCGGGCTCGCCATCATCAGTGCCGATTCACGGCAGGTCTATCGCGGCTTCGACATCGGCACCGCGAAGCCCACGTGCGACGAGCAGGCGGCCGTACCGCACTACCTGCTCGATGTCGTCGACCCCACCGAGCGGTATTCGGCCGCGCGCTGGGCCGACGACGCGGAGCAGGCGATGCACACGGCGCGCGCGCGCGGTACACCGCCGCTGATTGTCGGAGGCACCGGACTGTACATACGCGCGCTCGTCGAACCGCTCGATCCCGTCCCTGAGCTCCCCACGCAGGGGCGTGCCGATCTCTCGCCATGGCTCGACACCCTCTCCGGGGAAGAACTGGCCCGCTGGTGCGCGCGACTCGATCCCGCCCGAGCCCATCTCGGACGCACGCAACGGCTGCGCGCGGTGGAAACGGTGCTGCTCACCGGGCGCCGCCTGAGCGACGCGTTGGGCACGGCAACCGCACCGCCGCGACCGGTACGCTATCTTGTAGTGGATCCGGGACCCATCCTCGCTGATCGCATCGCCCAGCGCGTGCACACCATGCTCGCGGCCGGCTTTCGCGACGAGGTGGACCGGCTGCGGGCGTCCCTCCCGGCCGATGCGCCCGCCTGGAAGGCCAGTGGCTATCTCGTGCTTCGGCAGAGTCGTGAAGGCGAACGCTCCGAGGCGGAGGCAATCGAGCGCGTGATCATCGAAACCCGGCAGTATGCGAAGCGGCAGCGCACCTGGTTCCGGCACCAGTTGCCGGCGCACGCCGTGACGCACCTCGATCCCGGCGCGCCCGACGCGCTGGCCCGCGCCCTGGCCTGGTACGACGCCTCGGAGGCCGCGTGACCGACACCCCCATGCGCATCGGCATCACCTGCTATCCGACCTACGGCGGCTCCGGGGCCGTGGCCACGGAACTCGGCATCGCGCTCGCCGCCCGCGGGCACGAGGTGCACTTCATCACCTATGCGCAGCCCTTCCGGCTGCCGAGCTTCCTGCCGCGCGTCTACTTCCATGAGGTCGACGTCGGCCGGTATCCGCTGTTCGAGTATCCGCCGTACGATCTGGCGCTCGCCGTGCGCATGCATGAAGTCGTGCGCGATCATCAGCTCGACATCCTCCACTGTCACTACGCCATCCCGCACGCCACCAGCGCGTGGATCGCGCGGTCCATGTTGCGCGAGGAGGGGAGCGATGTGCGCGTGGTGACCACGCTGCACGGGACGGATATCACCATCGTGGGTCAGGAACGGTCGTTCTACTCCATCACCAAGTTCTCGATCGAGAAGTCGCACGCAGTGAGTGCGGTGTCGGACTATCTGCGGGAAGAGACGTATCGCGCCTTTGGCTGTGTGGGCTGCAACGTCGAGGTGATCCCCAACTTCATCGACCCGGCGCTCTACAATCGCGCCAATCACGTCTTTCCGGTTCCGGCCGAGGTGACGCAGGGGCGCAAGGTGCTCATGCACATCTCGAACTTCCGCAAGGTGAAGCGGGTGCGCGATATCGTGGGCACCTTCGCCCGGGTGAATCAGCGCATACCGTCGGTGCTCATCATGGTCGGCGATGGCCCCGAGCGCGTCGAGGCCGAGGCCGAGGCACGCGAGCTCGGTGTGCAGGAGCATGTGCACTTCCTCGGCAAGATCGATGCGGTCGCGCCACTGCTCGCCGGTGCCGACCTCTTCCTGCTCACGACCGACAAGGAGTCGTTCGGCTTGAGCGCGCTCGAGGCACTGGCGAGTGGCGTGCCGGTCATCGGCGCGCGCGCGGGCGGTCTCCCCGAGGTCGTCACCGACGGCGTCACGGGCTATCTGTGCCCCGTGGGCGATGTCGAAGGCATGGCCAATGCCAGCGTGCGCCTGCTGCAGGATCCCGACCGCTGGCAGCGCATGAGTGACGCCGCCGCCGCCGATGCGCGCCAACGGTTCTCCGAGAACGCGATCGTCGCCCAGTACGAATCACTGTATCGGCGCACGCTGGCGGCGCCGTCCCGCCCCACGCCCTCGCGAGCGTCGCTCGCCCTCGATCCCTCGTTCCCCTCGCTGTGACCATCGTTCAGGCTCTGGTCCTCGGTATCGTGCAGGGCATTGCCGAGTTGCTGCCCATCTCGAGTTCCGCGCATCTCGCCCTCACGCCGTACCTGCTGGGATGGAAGGAGCAGGGGCTCGCGTTCGATGTGGCCCTGCATCTGGGGACGTTGCTCGCGCTCTTCTGGTATTTCCGCAGCGAATGGATCGAGATGACCGCCAGCGCGTTTCGCATCCTGCGGACGCGGCGCGTGGCCGACGTGCACGAACGCCGGCTGCTCTACCTCGTGATCGCCACCGTTCCCGGCGGCATCGGTGGATTGCTGCTCAACGATCTGGCGGAAACGACCTTTCGCTCCCCTAGGATCATCGGCGTCACACTCGCGGTGATGGGCGTCGCCCTCTGGGCATTCGATCGCTGGAGTGCGCGCGTGCGGTCCATCGAGGAGATCACGCTCAAGGACGCCATCGTGATCGGCTGCGCGCAGGTGCTCGCGCTCGTCCCCGGCGTCTCGCGCTCCGGATCCACGATCACCGCCGGCCGCTACATGCAACTCGATCGTCCGTCGGCGGCGCGCTTCAGCTTTCTCATGAGCATGCCCATCACCGCCGCCGCCGTCGTGACGAAACTGCCCGAGGCGATTCGGGAGCAGGGCAGCACCCTGCTCCCGCTCGTCGTGGGCGTGCTCGCGGCGATGGTCAGCGCGGTGCTCACGATCACGGTGCTGCTGCGCTATGTGAGCAAGCACAGCTTCGGCGTCTTCGCGCTCTATCGGGTGGCACTGGCGGTGGTGGTCTTCGCGACCATCGCCGCGCGAGCGTGAGCGGTCGCGGGTGACGATGTCTCCGCTCGGGGCGCCACCGGCGACGGTGGTCGCGGCCCTGGGGGTTTCCCGGTTCGTGTATCGCGAGCGCGTGGGCTCCACGATGGACGAAGTGCACGCCCTCGCGGCGACCGGCGCTCCCGCAGGCACCATGGTGCTCGCGAGCGCGCAGGACGCCGGTCGTGGCCGCGGTGGACGTCCGTGGCTCTCGGAGCCCGATGC
>JBDHVK010000066.1:0-21213 GCA_039809645.1 Gemmatimonas sp. | reverse complement strand
CGCCCACCAGCGCAGACGCCACACCATCCAGATCGCTTCGCGCACGATCCGCTTGGACATCTTCGACTCGCCCTCCGTACGATCGTGGAAGACGATGGGGATTTCGGCAATGCGGAAGCCGCGCTTCCACGCCCGGAAGCTCATCTCGATCTGGAAGGCGTAACCATTGGATCGCACCTGATCGAGGGGAATCGCTTCCAGCACCTGTCGGCGGAAGCACTTGAAGCCCCCCGTGCCGTCGCCCAGATGCATGCCGGTGACCGCTCGGGCGTAGATGTTCGCCCCGTAGGAGAGCATCAGCCGGGTCATCGGCCAGTTCACGACGGTGACCTTCCCATCGCGGTACCGGGAGCCGAGCACGAGATCCGCGCCCTTGATGGCCGCCAGGAACTCTGGCAGGTGCGCCGGATCGTGGGAAAAATCGGCGTCCATCTCGAAGATGAAGTCGTAGTCGCGCGCCAGCGCCCAGGCAAAGCCGGCCAGGTATGCGCGACCGAGACCCTCTTTTCCGGCTCGATGGAGGACGTGCACACGCGGTTCGGCGGCCGCCAACTCGTCGGCCAGCTGACCGGTGCCGTCGGGTGAGTTGTCGTCCACCACCAGCACTTCGAGCCGGGGATCCTGCTGCAGAATCAGCGGGACGATGCGAGTGACGTTCTCGCTTTCGTTGTACGTGGGGACGATGACGAGTCCCTTCTCGCCGGTCGCCAAGGTCCCCCGCGGGGGTGTTGCCATGCGCATCGGATCGCTCCCGTCAGGCGGCCGCCGCAGTCGCGGCAGGCGTCGTGGGAGGGGTCAGCTGCGCGCGTCGATCGAGTATCACGCCGAGAATCCACCAGAGTACAGAGATGCCAAGTGCCAGCAACGTAAGCAGTTTGCCGGTTTCGTAGGAAGTACTGTCGAAGCGAAGGGTGACCTGTTTCGCGCCGGTCGGTAGTTCGATACCCATCAGGGTGAAGTCGACCCGCTCCACCGGCACCGGCTTGCTGTCCACCGTCGCGGTCCAGCCGGGATAGAAGTTCTCGGAAACGACCAGGGCGCTGCCGGCCGGGGCCGGTCCGCCCAGTTCGAGTTCGATTCGGCCGGGTTCGTAGCGCCCGGCGGTGACACCAAACGGCACCGGATCGGGGAGCGGCGAATTCACCGGCTGCGCCGCCACGCTGGCGCTGGAATCGAAGATCGCGACCCGCCGGACGTCGAAGAGCGGGTTGAGCACCGTCGCCTTCGCCGTCGCGTCGTCCAGCTTCACCTTCATCGGAGCGACCCACGCCACGGGATGCTCACCTGGGAGTTCGTACAGGTAGGTCATTGTCCCGGCCGCATTGCGGACGGGGCCGGCCACGAGCTTGGCGCCCTGGAACGGGAGCCCCGGCGCATTCGTGTAGAAGAAGCGCGCGTTGACGAGCGACCAGAAATTGGGATTGGCGACCGACTGGAAGCCTTCGTTCTTGCCGTAGAGCTCCTGATAGCGGCCCAGTTCGTTGCCATGGTATCCAAGTACGCCACGAATCTGGTGATGCATCAGCGCGTCCCCAAGCACGAAGGGGTCGTGAGGCGCCATGTTCTCACCGAGCGGAAGTGCAATCACACGGCCCGGTTGGGGCTGCTTCTTGAGAAACCGGATGATGTCGTCTTCAGCGTAGAGCTGGCTGGCGGGCGCCGAGAACTGCCAGTAGTGGCGCTCGACGCTCCACAGATCCAGGGCGACCAGCCCTGTGAGCAGCCAGCCGGCAAGTGCACCGGTGAGTCGTCCACGGGCGATGCCCAGCGTCAGAGCGACGGCGGCGAGAACCACGGCCGCCGAGCGCCAGGCGCCAAGCACCACGTTACCGGCATTGGCTTCGATCGCATCGCCGCGCGCGTCTCCGAGGAGTGACATCGCGAGGTTCGTGAAACCGCCGGCGGTGGCCATTCCGGCGACCAGAAGTGCAAAGAGGCTCCACCCCAGGGCGTAGCGGGTCGATCCCTTCCCTGCCAACACCCGCTCGGAACCGAAGGCGGCGAGTACGGCGCAGGAGAAGGCGGAGACATAGAGAATGGTGCTGGGCGCGCGAAAGTACTTGCTCCCCGGGACCACGGCATAGACCAGCTGGTAGAACGGCGTGTTGCCGCCCCAGGCCCACAGCAGCGACACCACGAGGGCCCCCAACCAGAACCAGGCGTGGCCGCGGTGGCGATTCAGAAGCCCCCCGCCAAACGCGAACAGGGCGAGAACGAGGACACTCGCGCCGATGTACTCGCTGTGAAAGTGAATGCCGTTCCGTCCCCAGTAATGGTCGAGAATACCCGAGAACTGGGGGAGGTACATGTTGATCGTTTCCTCGAGCGGAAACGAGAAGCTGGTCGCATAGTCGTAGCCCTTGCCACCGGCGCGGGGGGACCAGGCGACGTACTCGCGGACCGGGAAGTACTGGATGGCACCGATCAGCGCCCCGAGCATGACGGCACCCAATGCGAGCCCGAGCCGCGGCGCGCGGGGACTCGCATCGGCCGACGGGCCGGACTCGGTGGTTACCGCCGCCGGGCGCAGCGCCAGGAACAGCGCGTACGCACCGCTGGTGAGCAGCAGGTACTGCAGGAGCTGGGGGTGCGGAGAGAGTACGCCGAGTCCGACTACGACGGCGAGGGCCCCCCACGCCGCGCGTCGGCCGTCCCGAAGACCCAAGGTCAGCGCCCACAGCGCGGCGGGAAGGAGTGCACTCACGAACAGCTTGCCGTCGTGTCCCGGCGACGCGTACGAGGCGACCGCACCGCTGAGGAGGTAGGCCACCGCTCCCACGCAGGCCGCGTGAAAGCGCACGCCGGCGGCCCGAAGGAACCCGAAGGTGAAGATGCCGGCCAGCATCATGTGGAGCACGAAGCCCCACGTCATGGCCACGTCGGTGGGCAGGATGAGTCGGAGCAGGAACGTCGGATAGAAGATGTCGCCGTGCATGGCGGCGACATACGGCATGCCCCCGAACTGATAGGGGTTCCACAGGGGGAACCCGTGCCCCTCCCGCAGCGATCGGGCGGCGAACTCGCGAAACGAGTAGCCGGCGATGTACTGGTCGGAGTTCGGGTTGACGAGAAAGGCGCCGCCCAGCGCTGGCCACGCCAGCAGCAGGGTGGCGAGTACGCAGACGCCAGAGGCGACCAGAAACGGCTGCTTCGGAGTGGGGGCTGGCGTTGGCGCGTCAGGTCGGGCCATGAAGGTGTCGGGGTCGGAGGGCGTTGCCTCCGAGGCCGGCCCTCAGCCGGGGCGACGGAGCGCCGCGCGTTGCCGGGGCGACAGCAACAGCAGGCTGACCACCCCGGGCAGAATCTCAAGAATAGTGATCCATACCCGTGAACTCAGCGCGAGGATCGCTGCGTCACCTTTTCCGGCCATTCCAAGCGCCACGAGCAAGGCCACCAGGGCAGTCTCTCGGAAGACCAGCCCACCGGGAGAGAACAGGACCAGATATCCGATGAGATATGAAGCCGTGTAAACTGCGACGAACGCGCTGGGATCGCCACTGACGCCAGGAGTGACGCCGCGGGCGAAACAGTGGAACGCGATTCCGTATCCCACCCACGAGGCGACGTTGATGCCCGTGGCCGTCCAGACGGCGGCCGGCGAGAGGTGCTGCTCGGTCGCGGGCAGCCCGCGCCAGCGGGCGAACCGCCCGAGCAGCCGAGGCAGCACGAACGGCAGGGCCGCCACCCCGACCACAAAGACGAGCGATGCGAGGATCGCGACCAGACGCAGTCCGGGGCGAACGGCGTCGAGCGCCTGGGCACCCGTGAGCGCCGTGATGCCGAATCCGGCGCCGATGTTCAGCAGGGTCCCGAGCAGAGCCGCTCCCGCGGCCGCCACGCCGGACACCCCTTCATCCTCGGCCATCATACCCATGACCCCGACCTGCCAGACTTTGCCGGGGATCCATTTGCCAAGATTGGCGATCGTCCAGATCTGCACCGCACGGCCGTAGCCCAGATGTCCACCCCAGCCGGCCAGGAGCATCCGCCAGCTCTGCACGAGCGTGGCGTGGGTGGCCAGGACCGTGACCGACGCGAGGAACAGCCAACTCCAGTTCAGCGTCAGCGCGCGCGCCGACGCCGCCATTTCGCTCTGCAGGTTGTGCCACTGCTGGGAGAACCCCCACGCGATGGACGCGAAGGCCGCGATCACCAGCGTGAGACGAAAAGTGGGGCGCCGCCGCAGGGGCGTGCTCATCGTCTCGCCTCGTCGTATACAGCGAGATAGCGCTCGGCCACGGCCGCCGGTGTGAATCGCGCCTGCACGAAGGCGTGACCCTGGGTGCCGGCCTGTGCTCGCGCGACCGGATCGTGCAGCAGGCGGGCGATCGCGGTGGCGAGGGCGGCACGATCGCCAGCGGTGACCAGCGTGCCGCCATGCTCGGGACGCACCACGTCGAGCAGTCCGCCTTCGGCGTAGGCGACCACTGGAGTTCCACAGAGTTGCGCTTCCACGGCCACGAGTCCGAGGCCCTCGTTGCGCGACGGCATCGCCACGACGGCTGCGGCACGATACCGCTCCACCAGCGCCGGTGGCGGCAGCATGCCGATCCACGTGAGTCGCGACGCGAGCCCGAGGCGCTGCGCCTGCTGCTCGAGGGCGGCGCGATCGGGGCCTTCGCCGACAATCGTCAGCCGCTCGTTGGCGAGTCGCGGATCGGCCATCGCGTCCAGCAGGTCGGCGATGCCCTTCTGCGCGTTGAGGCGCCCCACGAAGAGCACGCCGTCCCGTCCATGGGCGACCGGACTGTCGGCGAAGAGCCGATCGTCGACGGGCATCGGAGCGATGGTGAGCGTGGCGGTCGGTGCGATGCGATGCGCGATATCGGCGAGCCACGACGAGACCACCGTACACGCGCGCGCCGACGTGAGTACCGCGCGCATGAGCGGATGCGCGAGCGGTGTCTTCTCCGCGAGGCGCACATCCGACCCGTGCATCGTGATCACGAGCGGGGTCTCCGACGTGAGCGCCCCCTTGAGCGCCAGCGCCGATGGAAACCACCAGTGCGCATGCACCAGCGTGTAGGGATCGCCTGCCTGCGCCGCCGCGGCGATGGCGCGTCGGGTCGCGCGTCGCAGCTGCCACAGCAGCTGCACGAATGCCAGCCGGCCGCTCCAGCTCCCCTGCACCGCCTCGGCCATGGTACCGGTGTACGCCAGCGTCATGCGCGCGTCGCTCGCGTAGCGGACGCGCGTGATGCGTACCCCTTCGAGTGCGTCATCGCGAGCCAGTCCGGCCGCCCCTGGTGCGATGATATCGACGCGCGCACCAGCCGCCTGCAGCGCAACGGCGAGCCGAAGGACGAAGGACCCCGCGATGTCACCGGCCGCGCGCGGCACGTTGTGCGTGACGAAGAGGACGCGCGGGGCGAAGCGCCCGGACGTCCGCATCAGGGCGCGTCGGTCGTGCCGGCGTCGAGGCTGTCCGCGTCGGCGGCGCGCGTGGCCAGCTCGTCGAGCTCGCGGCGCAGCTCGCGCATCTCGGCGCGTTGCTGGGCGATCTGTTCGCCGAGGAGCCCCGTTGCGAAGAACACGGAGCCGAGCAGCAGGCAGGTCTGAATGAGCGTCCACACCCAGCGCTGCCCGACACCGGTCACGGCGAGCCAGCCGAGGGCGGTGAGTCCCGCGAGCAGCCCCACGGCGAAGAGTGCGGCGCCCAGCATGCCGAACGCCAGCAGCGGCTTCTGGCCGAAGCGGAGTTCGAACCAGACGGCGACCATGTCGAGCACACCGACCGGAATACGCGACAGGCCGAACTTGGAGCGGCCGCTGTGGCGCGCGTAGAGCGGGATCGGGACTTCGGTCACGGTGAAGCCCTGCGCGGCCGCCATCACGATCATGTAGCGATGGAAATCAGGGCGCATCGGGAGTGCGGCCATGATTTCGCGCCGGTAGGCCTTCACGTTGTTCAGGTCACGCACCGGGACGTGGAAGAGCGTGCGACTCAGGCCGTTGTAGATGCGTGAGACGAACGCCTTTTCGTACTTGCCCTGCTTGAACCCGGTGACCATGTCCGACTCGCCGGCCAGGATGGGTCCGACGAGGCTCGGGATGTCCTCCGGCTTGAACTGCAGGTCGGCCGGATAGAAGACCAGGACCTGTCCCTGCGCATGCAGGTATCCGGTGCGGAGGGCTTCGGCGATGCCGCGCTGCGCGCGATGGCGCACCGGACGCAGAAACGCAAAGCGCGCGCGCAACTGCTGCAGCAGCGCCCAGCTGCCGTCGGTGGAGCCGTCATCGACCACGACCACTTCATAGCTGGCCGACTGTTCGCGGATCATCGCCTCGCAGAGCTCGAGGAAGAGCGCGAGGTTCCCCGCCTCGTCCTTGGCGGGCACGAGCACGCTCACGTCGACGCCGGGCGTCGGGGCGTGTCGGGGCGTGGTGCGGAGGGGTCGGGTACTCACGGCCATGCAGAAGGGTACACGGGCGCGTCGAGGTCCGCGACTGTCCCCGTCAGACGCGCTTGCGCATGCGGGCGGGAAGGACGCCCAGCTGGTCGCGATATTTGGCGACGGTGCGCCGGGCGATGTTCACGCCCGTCTGTTGCAGAATCTCGACGATCGCCTGGTCGGTGAGCGGGTTTTTCGCGTCCTCACCGGAGACGAGCTTCTGGATCTGGTCCTTGATCCCGCGCGCGGAGACGTCATCACCGTCGGCGGTGGAGAGCCCCGAGGAGAAAAAGAACTTGAGGGGCAGCACGCCGCGCGGAGTCTGCACGAACTTCTCGTTGGTGACGCGGCTGACCGTGCTTTCGTGCATCCCCACCGCTTCCGCCACCTCGCGCAGGGTGAGCGGACGCAGCGCCTGCACGCCGCGCTCGAAGAAATCGCGCTGCCGATCGACGATGTAGTGCATGACCTTGAGCATCGTCTGGCGGCGCTGCTCGATGGCCTGAATCATCCAATTCGCCGAATTCAGCTTGCTGGCGATGAAGTCCTTGCTTTCGGCATCGAAGCGCTTCTTGTCGCGCGCGATTTCCTGATAGGCGCGCGAGAGCTTGAGGCGCGGCAGGTTGCCGTCGTTGAGGAAGATGTGGTAGTGGCCTTCGATCTTCTCGACGACGAGGTCGGGAATGATGTAGTTGTCACTACCGGCGCTGAAGCGGAGACCGGGACGCGGATCGAGCTTCTTGATTTCGTCGGCCGCGGCCTGCACATCCTGCGCGGAGATGCCGAACCGCTTGGAGAGCTCGCTCCAGCGATGGGCGATCAGTTCCTCGAACGCGTCCTCGACCAGCCGATAGGCGAGCGACTCGCGCATGCCGGCCGCGCGCAGCTGCAGCAGCAGGCACTCGCGCATGTCGCGCGCGCCCACGCCCGGCGGGTCGAGGTCCTGAATGATCTGCAGCATCTCGAGGATTTCGGCATCGGTGAACACCGGCACCGTGCCGTCGATATCGCGCTCCTCGGCCTCCTTGTTGAGGAGCTCATTCACCCCGCGCTGGATTTCCTCCAGTGGGCAGGAGAGCCAGCCGTCGTCGTTGATGTTGCCGACGAACTCCTCGGCCAGGAACGCCTGGCGGGGTGAGAGCTCCAAGAGGGACAGCTGCTCGGTGAGATGATCACCGAGGTCGCGGGAGTCGACGGTGACCGGCTCGTACCACTCCCGTTGCTCATGCTCCTCGCGCTGTCCACCGGTTTCGAATCCATCGAGCAGCACCGCTTCCCAATCGACGTCGTCGTCGCCCGTTTTCTCGGGCTCGACGGCGGCTTCGGAGGTGGTCTCCGGCTCCGTCAGATCCTCCGGTTCGGACGACTCCTCGGCATCGGGGGCGTCCTCATCCTCGTCCTCGGGCTCGACGAGCTCGAGGAAGGGGTTGGTGAGCAGCTCCTGCTTGAGATGCTGCTGGAGGTCGAGCAGGGGCATGTACAGCAAATCCATCGCCTGATACAGGCGTGGATTGACTTTGAGCTCCTGCCGGAGGCCCGCGTGTTGCTGGAGACCTGTCTTCATTCGGTCAGCACTCCCTCGTCTGCTTCGGCGAAGCGTCGGCGGAGTCGGGCGGCCAAGGTGGGCCCGAGATAGTCCTCCGCGACGGAATCGTCGAAGACGAGTTCACGAACTGTACCGGAGACCTTCACCTGCCCCTCGAACATGATGTAGGCCCGATCGACGATGTCGAGGGTCTGTTCGACGTTGTGGTCGCTGATGAGCACGCCGATGCCACGGTGGCGGAGGTCCGCCACAATGGTCTGGATGTCGTGGACCGCGATGGGATCCACGCCGGCGAACGGCTCATCGAGCATCATGAACTTGGGTTGCGTGACCAGAGCGCGGGTGATCTCGAGCCGACGACGCTCGCCGCCCGAGAGTTGGTAGGCCTTGCTCTTTCGCAGGTGCTTGATGCTGAGTTCGTCCAGCAGGGTCTCGAGCCGCGTCCTCCGCTCCTCGGCGGTGATGGGCAGCGTCTCGAGAATGGCCAGAATGTTCTGTTCGACCGTCAGCTTACGGAAGATTGACGGCTCCTGCGAAAGGTAACCGATCCCCTGGCGAGCCCGCTGGTACATGGGCATGTCGGTGATGTCGTTACCGTCAAAGCGGATACGCCCGACTTGGGGGGCAATCAACCCGACCAGCATATAGAACGTCGTGGTCTTGCCGGCGCCGTTCGGTCCCAGCAGGCCCACGATCTCGCCCTGGGCGACGCGGAGGGCCACGTCGTTCACGACGCGGCGTCCCTTGTAGACCTTCACCAGCCCTTCGGCGCTCAGCACCGACGCGGGAGCGCCCGAGGGCTTGGGTGCCGGGCTGGTGGGCCGCCGGTGCTCGCCGGTGGCCCGCAGCTGCTGTGCCACTTCGGCACGATGCGACTGCAACGCGGTCCAGATTGCAGGGGTGAAGCGCACGCTGGCGTCGGCGGGCAGCGAGGGGCTGGCGGACGGCTCGATGAGGCCACTCGCAGCCAGCCGCGGCAGCACCGCCGCCGCCAGATGGCTGCGGATTTCATCGGGGGTGAGCCGCTGGTCGTCGGCAAGCTGGGCGAGATATCGGCTGGCCAGCGCCTGGACCGGTGCGGCGCCGTCGACGTCGGCGCTTTCGATCAGTGCCTGGACGACCACGGCCAGCGCGCGATCACCGTGCACCGCCCGAGAGACCATCTCCAGCACCGCGTCGTGGTCGGAAGCGGGCGGGAATGCGTCGGGGTGGCTCATGAGCGGCGTGACCGGAAAGCGAACAAGGTGAGCGGCGGTACCATGGCGTCAACGGGTCCGGCGGGCGGCTTGATGGGCGTGGGAGGCTTGGCCGGCGCGGTGGTCTTTCCCTTGGGCGGCGTCGCGGGCTTCGCGCTCTTCTTCCCACCCTTCCCGGCACTGTCCTTCGCGGCGAGCGTGTCGACGATGATGCTGTCCTCGGGTTCGAGATACAGGCCAGAGGCCTGCTCGTCGACTCGCACCGTTCGGACGGCACCGGTGTCGAAGCTCACGAAGATGCGCGCGCCGCGCACGTAGTTGATGGACGGTTTGCCGTCACGCCCCTTGCTGCTCGGCATGTGGAACAGCGACGACGCGTTGCTGAGCGCCCGAATCTCCTTGATCGGAGGGCCTTTCACGGTGTCCTTC
Source organism: Gemmatimonas sp. (assembly GCA_039809645.1). Lineage (GTDB taxonomy): Bacteria > Gemmatimonadota > Gemmatimonadetes > Gemmatimonadales > Gemmatimonadaceae > Gemmatimonas. The sequence goes on along the minus strand of JBDHVK010000066.1, from coordinate 11,650 downwards.
ATCGCCGCTGCGGAGCTGTCGAAGAAGGCAAAGATGCTGTCGCCCCGCAGTACGTCCTTCTCGGGCGTGCGGATCTTGGTGGAGTCGACGGCGCCGACCGCTCGAGCGCCGCCCACTGCGCGCACTTCGCGGGCGAGCTTGTCGACCATCCGAATGCGCAGCGAGTCAGCTTCCACATCCTGCTGCGGCGTCGTGGCACGGGCACGACCGGGTCCGAACGCATAGGCGTCGGTGAGCTGCTGGGCCTTGAGGCGCAGGTCGATGCGCTCCGCATCGAGCTGCATGTCCGACGTGGTGGCGTGGCTCTTGTGCAGGGCCACGACGCGATCGAGCTGCCGGTTGGTGCTGTAGAGGTCGATGGTATCGCCGTTCAGCGTGAATCGGCGGGCCGTATCGGCGTTGATGATCCGCGCCGCACGCATGAGGCGCGACATTTCCGAAAGCTTGTCGAAGGACGCGCTGTCGGAACGGCCCGTCAGTTTCTCGCGCGTGATCACGACGTCGCCCCACGCGTAGAGCAGCGAGTCACCGGCGTCTTCGAAGCGATTGGCCATGACGGTGGTCGGCGGCCCCGGTTTACCCGTGACACTGTCCTTTTCGATCAACGTCACCGTGGAACGATTCGGCGCGACCAGTTTGGCCACCGGACGCTCGGTCGTGGCGCGATAGTACTCCATGCTGGAGCCCGAAAAGGTGCTGCCCGACTCGAGGGCGGTGGCGATCACGCCGCCGTCGGCGAAGAGGCGCCCCTCGCGCGTGAAGTAGATCGCGTGCGTCGCCCGGACCTGCATCTTCCTGGGCTCCTCGTACACGACATTGCCGAACAGGTTGATGATCCCCGGCCCTTCAAAGTGCTCGGCGCTGTCGGCCATCAGGCGATTGTTCTCGCCCTGGCACCGGCCAACAAAGCCGCCGCCGATGAACATGTTCGACACGCCATCGCTGATGCGCTGATACTGCATGCGATTTTCCGGCGGAGACTCGGTCATGTCGAGCAGACAGTTCCGGCTCGTTGGCGCGGGCTTCTTCTTGGGCGGGGTCTTGGCGGCCGCCTTCATGGCCGAATCCGCCACCGCCGCGGCTTTCACACTGTCTGCCTTGGTGCTGTCCGCCTTCGTCGGCGGCGCGGTCTGGGGCAAGGCCGGTGGCGTGACCCCGGCGGGGCGCGCCACGCTGTCCTTCGGCGGCAGCGGCTTGGCGGCCGAATCGGAAGCGCCCGCCGGCTGCTTGGCGACCGGCTTGGGCGCGGGGGGCTTGGGCGTTCCACGGCACGCCGCCGCGACGATGATCGCCAGCAGGGCGAGTCGCATGGCCGCGCGATGCGTGACCGTCAACTGCCGCCGTGGGCGCATGCTCACTTGGTCGGCACCTGCACGGCGCCGGTGAACTTGCACGTCTTGAAGCACCGGAAGTTCGACAGCTTCGGGTCGGTCTCGAAGCCAATTCCGGTAACCGTGCGCTTGGGTTCGTTGAGCGTGAACGTCGAGTCGGTGAAGAACTGGTTCCGCTGCTGATCATAGACCAGCTGCGGCGTGCTCAGGCGCTTGCCATCCTCGCGCACCACCACGACGTTGCCGCGCACTTCCAGTCGCTGCAGACGCTGATTGTACGTGCCCCACTTGGCCGTCATGACGCCGTCCTTGGCTCCGGTGCTCGTATAGAACTGCAGATTCACCGGATACAGGACAAGGCGCGTGCCATCCTCGTACGTGAGGGTGGTATCGCTCAGCAGCTCGCCCTTGTTGATCCCCCGATCCGTCAGTACGACGCGCGTACCAAACGCAATGGTCTCGGCCGAGTCGGGGATCGTGAGGCGCTTGGGCGCCACGGCGGTTGCCTTCTTCTTCGGACAGGCGGCGGCCCCCAGAAGGGACACTGCGCCTATGCCCATCATTACGGCCCGGGCGCCCCGCATCACACGGCTCCGGCGCGCATGAGGTCGTGCAGATGCACGACGCCCACGAGCTGGCCGCTCGCGGAGGTCACGGGCATTGCCATGATGCCATGCATTTCCATGCGGTGTACGACGGCACTCCCCAACTCATGCTCCTGCGCGAGGCGCGGGGTGGTGGTCATCACAGTGGTGACCGGTACAGACAGCACGTCCTGATGCCGCTCGAGCAAGCGAGTCAGGTCGCCCGCGGTGACGACCCCACAGACGCGGTCCTGTTCCACCACAATGGCGATGCCGCGCCGTTCGGCGAGCAGCACGACCGCCTGCCGCATCGTGGCGTCGGGCCGCAACACCGGCAGACGATCCGTCTCCATGACGTCGGCCACGCGCGTCAGCAACTTTCGTCCGAGCGCCCCGCCCGGATGCAGGCGTGCGAAGTCCTCCGCGCGAAACCCCTTCTCCTCCATCAGCGCCACCGCGAGCGCATCGCCGAGCGCCAGCGTGACCGTGGTGCTGGTAGTTGGCGCGAGATCGTGCGGGCACGCCTCTTCCTTCACCAGCAGGTCCAGCGTGACGTCGGTGAGGCGCGCGAGCCGTGACTCCGGCCCCGCCGTCATCGCGATCATCTTCACGCCCATGCGGGCGAGCGCCTCGATGAGGCCGAGCAACTCATCGCTCTCACCGCTCTTCGAAATCAGAATGGCCACGTCGTCCGGGCCGACCATCCCGAGATCGCCGTGCAGGCTTTCGACGGGATGGAGAAACATCGCCGGCGTTCCGGTGCTGGTGAACGTCGCGGCCATCTTGCGGCCCACGAGCCCGGACTTGCCCACGCCCGCCACGATGACGCGGCCGCGGCACGCCGCCAGCAGTCGCACGGCCGTCACGAACGACGCACCGAGCGCGTGCTCCACATTGCGCAGGGCCTCGGCCTCGAGCGCCAGCACGCGCTGTCCGCGCGCGATGATGTCGGCGCTCATGCCCGAACCTCCGAGGGGTTTCCCTCATCCTCACTGCGACTCTTCACGTACCGCTCCACGGCGTCGGTCCACTCACCACGGGCCTGCAACAGCGCCTCGGCAAACTCGCGCACGGCGCCACGGCCGCCGCGCTCCGTCAACTGCAGATGCGCCGTTCGCGCCACTTCGGCCACGCAATTGCCCACCGCGACGGGCAGCCCAACCTCACGCAGCACGCCGAGATCCGGCAGATCGTCGCCGACGAACGCGACCTCATCGAGCGAAACGCCCCACTCCGCACACAGCCGCCGTAGCGCGGGCAGCTTGCGCGCGTGCGGATCCTGGATGCAGGCATCGACGCGCAGTTCGCGCGCGCGCGTGGCCACACTCTCCGAGACGCGACCGGTGATGATCACGACCTTGAGCCCGCAATCGCGGAGCAAGGTCATCCCCAGGCCGTCCTGGATGTCATAGCGCTTGAGTTCGAACGGCAGCCACGCATCGGTCTCGCGGGCACTGCCGAGGTATACGCCGCCATCGGTGAGCACGCCGTCGACATCGAAGCCCACGACCTTGATGCGACGGGCGATCGCCGGTTCGATGCGCGGTGCGTGCACCACGAGCGGCGCGAGGCCCTCCGTCGAGGTCATCACCGAACCGTCCGATCCCAGATATCGACCGCGCGCGCGATGAGATCGGGGAGCTGATCGAGCGGAATCATGTTGGGCCCGTCGCTGGGCGCCGACTCGGGCGTGGGATGCGTTTCGAGAAACAATCCCTGTGCGCCGGCGGCCACCGCCGCAAACGTGAGCGGCGGAATGAACTCGCGGGCGCCACCGCTCGCGCCGCCCTGCCCCTTGCCCGGCTGCTGCACACTGTGCGTGGCGTCGAAGATCACGGGGACACCGCAGGCTTCGCGCATTCGGGCGAAGCTGCGCATATCGACCACCAGATCGCCGTAGCCGAAGAACGTGCCGCGCTCGGTGACGGCCAGCGCGCCGCTTTCGGTACCGGCGAGGGCGGCCCCCGCCTCGACCTTGCGTACGGCGCCGCGCATCCCCTCCGGATGCAGAAACTGTCCCTTCTTCACATTCACCGCGCGCCCGGTGGCGCCGGCGGCGAGCAACAGATCGGTCTGCCGGCAGAGAAACGCCGGGATCTGCAGGACGTCGCACACCTGCCCTGCGGCGGCGCACTGCCCCGCCTCGTGCACGTCGGTCAGAATGGGCAAGCCAGTGGCGGCGCGCACGCGGTCGAGGGCCGCGAGTCCGGCGTCGATGCCGGGACCGCGTACGCCGTCGATGTTGGAGCGATTGGCCTTGTCGAAGCTGGCCTTGTAGATCACGCCGCCCGGCACGTGCTCGGCGAGGCGGGCCAACGCCTCACCGACCCGCAGGTTGAGCGCATCGTCTTCGAGCTGACACGGGCCGGCGATCAGGAACAGCCGATCACCGGGGAAAAGCGGGGCGGACACGTCGGTCACTGGTTCACGTGGGCGAGTGCCGGGGCGGCGGCGCTCGCCGCCGCCGGGGTGGCCGCTTCGCTGCGGCGCCGTCGGTCGGCCGCCGCGACGAAGGCCGCAAAGAGGGGATGCGGGCGCAGCGGACGCGACTGCAGCTCCGGATGGAACTGGCAGCCGATGAAGTGCGGATGCGTGTCGGCAGGCAGCTCGATCATCTCGACGAGCGAATCATCGGGAGAGAGTCCGCTCAGGCGCATGCCATTCTTCTCGAAGGCCTCACGGTAGCGGTTGCTCACCTCGTACCGATGACGATGACGCTCGCTGACCTCGGGCTGACCGTAGATCTCGGCGGCCTTGGAGCCGCGCTGCAGTCGGCATGGGTAGGCCCCGAGTCGCATGGTTCCGCCCTTGTCGGTGACCTCGCGCTGCGAGTCCATGAGCGAGATGACGGGGTTGCTGCATTCCGGAGCGAACTCGCTCGAGTGGCTGTCCCCGAGCTGCAGTACGTGCCGGGCAAACTCGATGATGGCCACCTGCATGCCGAGACAGATCCCGAAGAAGGGCAGCTGCATCTCGCGAGCCGCGCGGATCGCTTCCACCATGCCTTCCACGCCGCGCACGCCGAAGCCGCCCGGCACCAGCAGGCCGTGGTACTGGGAGAGGATTTCTCGCGCGCGCTCGGCCGAGGTGAACAGGTCGCTCGATGTCCACGCGAGTTCGACGCCGACATCGTTGGCGATGCCGCCGTGAATGAGCGCTTCCTGGACGCTCTTGTAGCTGTCCACGTAGTCGGTGTACTTGCCGACGACGCAGATGCGGACCTTCTCCCGGGGATGGGTGATGCGCTGCACCATCGTGCGCCAGGCGCCGAGGTCGGGTGTCTGGCCGGTGAGGCGGAGTCGGTCCATGACGCGCTCGGCGAAGCCCTGCTGCTCGAACACCAGCGGGATCTCGTAGATCGTCGGTACGTCGGGGCTTTCAATGACCGCCCCGAAGTCGACGTTGCAGAAGAGCGCGATCTTGCGCTTCACGTCGTCCTGGAGTGGCTTCTCGCTGCGGCAGATCAGGAAGTCGGGCTGAATACCGATCTCCATGAGCTCGCGCACCGAGTGCTGCGTGGGCTTCGTCTTCACTTCACCCGCGGCCGCGATGTACGGCACCAGCGTGAGGTGTACGAACAGCGCGTTCTCCTTCCCCACTTCGCGACGGAACTGACGGATCGCCTCGAGGAACGGGAGCGACTCGATATCGCCCACCGTGCCGCCGATTTCCACGAGCACCACATCGTTGCCCGGGGCGATGCGCTTGACCGCGTTCTTGATCTCGTCGGTGATGTGCGGAATCACCTGCACCGTGGAGCCGAGGTACTCGCCACGGCGCTCCTTGGTGATCACGTTCGAGTAGATCCGCCCGGTCGTGATGTTGTTGGCCTGCGAAAGGGGACGATCGAGGAAGCGCTCGTAGTGCCCGAGGTCGAGGTCCGTCTCCGCTCCGTCATCGGTGACGAACACTTCGCCGTGCTGAAACGGCGACATCGTGCCCGGATCGACGTTGAGATACGGATCGAGCTTCATCATCGTGACGCGGAACCCGCGCTCGACGAGCAGGCGTCCGAGCGACGCCGCAGCGATGCCCTTGCCGAGGGAAGACACGACGCCACCGGTCACGAAGATGTACTTCGGCGTGGTCGCCTGGCCCGGCGTCAGTGGCATGGTCATGAGTGCAGTCCCGGTTCAGTGGAGGCCCAGCGCGCGTTCGCGCGCACCAGGTCGTCTTCAGTATCGATACCGCCGTCGGCATGGGGAACATCCGCCACGCCGATGGCCAATCCATGTGCGAGCGGCCGCAACTGCTCCAGCCGTTCGGTGAGTTCGAGCGGATGCGGGGTCCAGCCCACCCACTGCTGCAGTGCGTCGCGAGTGTAGGCGTACACCCCGATGTGCTGCCGAACGAGCGGGTCGCGCACCGAGGCATCGGCGGCTTCGCGCAGGTACGGAATGGGCGCTCGCGAAAAGTAGAGGGCGCGGCCGTCATCCGTGCGCACGACTTTGACCACGTCGGGACGGCCGAGCACGTCGGGCCCGGCACCTACCGCGGCCGTGCCGATGGGCGCCAGCCCGCTGGTCACCACGTACACCGCGCCTCGCAGGGCTTCGGCGGAGACGAACGGCTCGTCGCCCTGCACGTTGAGCAGCACGTCGAAGCCGGCGTACGAGGGATGGGCCGCGACCTCGGCGACCCGATCAGTGCCGCTGGGATGATTCGTGCTGGTGAGGACCACCGGGATATCCCGGGCGGCGCAGGCGGCCCGCACATCCTCATGATCGGTGGCCACGACGACGGCGTCGGCCACCTGAAGTGCCACGACCCGCTCATAGACCCGGACCACCAGAGGTTCGCCCCCAAGGAGGCGAAGCGGCTTGCGGGGAAGCCTAGTCGCGCCAAGGCGCGCCGGGATCACCGCCAGGACGGGCATGGGCCGGTGAAAGGGGGCGTGGTTGCAGCAAAATTCACGCCAATTAAGATACCCGGTTCGACGGCCGAAGGCAAACGGGCCGCACGACGTCACTTCCAACCATTCGGCATGCCCACGTCCTGGTGGATCGGCTTCAACGCCATGGTCCTGTTGCTGTTGGCGCTCGACCTGGGCGTCTTCAACCGGAAGGCCCATGCCGTCTCGGTAAAGGAAGCGCTGGGGTGGAGTGCTGTCTGGATCAGCCTCGCCGTGGGATTCGGGGCGTGGATCGGCGTCGAGATGGGGCGCGCCTCCATGCTCGAGTTCTACGCCGGCTATCTGGTGGAACAGGCGCTCTCAGTCGACAACCTGTTCGTATTCATCCTGATCTTCGGCTATTTCCGCATTGCGCCGGAACTCCAGCATCGTGTGCTCTTCTGGGGCATTCTCGGCGCGCTGCTGATGCGCGGCGCCATGATCGGGGCCGGCGCGGTGCTCATCGAGCGCTTCCACTGGATCATCTACGTGTTCGGTGCATTTCTCGTCTACACCGGCATCAAGATGGCCTTCGGCGGCGACAGCGAGATCGAGCCGGAGGCGAATCCGGTCATCAAGCTGGTGCGACGGGTCATGCCGGTCACCACGCGGTTCCATGGCGAGCGCTTCTTCATCCGGGAGCCCGGCCCCGGTGGCGTGATGCGCCGGTCAGCGACGCCGCTCTTCGTGGTGCTGATGCTGGTGGAAACCACCGACGTGGTGTTCGCACTCGACTCGATTCCCGCCATCTTCGGCGTGACGCGCAACCCGTTTCTGGTCTATACGTCGAACGTCTTTGCCATTCTCGGGCTGCGGTCGATGTACTTCGTGCTCGCGAGCGTCATCGGCAAGTTCCACCTGCTCAAGTACGGTCTTTCGGTGGTGCTCGCCTTCGTGGGCGTGAAGATGCTGCTCTCGGAGAAGTTTCCGATCGGCATCGGCATCTCCCTCGGGGTCGTGGCGGGCGTGTTGATCACGAGCGTGCTCCTCTCGCTCGTGATCAAGCCGAGCGCCAAGATCGAGCAGATCGCCGAGATCGCGGAGACGTACGTGGAGCACGACCCGGAGTAGCCGGGCGGCGGGGCGCCGGCTCCGCGCGGCGTGCGCCTGATCTCAGCGCTGACGGCGGTGCGCGCGCGCCATGCCGAGGAAGTTCACCAGCAGTTCTCGCCCGTGCTCGGTGAGAATCGATTCGGGGTGAAACTGCACGCCCCACACGGGATGCGTGCGATGCTGCAGCGCGTGAATCTCGCGCGGGTCATCCACCGCCGTTGCCGTCACCTCGAGCTCGGCCGGCAGCGAGTCCCGCTCGACGATGAGCGAGTGATAGCGCATCACGCCGAACGGGCTCGGCACGCCCGCGAACAGACGCGTCCCGTCGTGCCGCAGCTGCGACATCTTTCCGTGCATGACGCGCGAGGCGCGCGTCACCACCCCGCCGTACGCCTCGCCGATGGCCTGGTGGCCAAGGCAGACGCCGAGCAGCGGGATCTGCGATCCGTAGCGGCGAATGACGTCCACCGAGATGCCGGCCTCACGCGGTGAGCACGGCCCGGGGGAGACGACGATCGCCTCGGGCTGCATGGCTCCGACGTCGTCCACCGACAAGGTGTCGTTGCGATGCACCTCGAGCGTTTCGCCCAACTCGCCGAAATACTGCACGAGGTTGTAGGTGAACGAGTCGTAGTTGTCGATGACGAGGAGCATGCGCCGGGGTGCCTCAGGAGCGCGGATGGAACTGCTTGTGGACACTCCGAAGATACTCACGATCGACGTGCGTGTAGATCTGCGTGGTCGCGATGTCGGCGTGGCCCAGCATCTCCTGCACGGCACGGAGATCGGCGCCCCCTTCGAGGAGATGCGTCGCGAATGAGTGTCGAAGCGTGTGGGGAGAGACCGCCTTCTCGATGCCCGCCTGCTCCACGTATTTGCGCAGAATCTTCCACGCGCCCATGCGGGTGAGCGGCTTCCCACGGCCGTTGAGGAAGAGAATTCCCTTGCCCGCCCCCTGCTCGAGGACGGGGCGCAGCTCGCGCAGGTAGACCGCGACCGCCCCGATCGCGGACCGGCCGATGGGCACGAGCCGCTCCTTGCTGCCCTTGCCGAACACGCGGAGCAACCCCTCCTCGAGGACGACGTCTTTCACGGCCAGTCCGATCCATTCGCTGACGCGCAGACCCGCGCCATACGCGAGCTCGAGCATCGCGCGATCCCGAAAGGCGAGCCGCTCGTCGAGCTGTGGCGCCGCCAGCAGGCGCGTGATCTCGTCCACGCTGAGCACCTCTGGCAGGGTCCGCCAGCGCTGCGGAGAATCCAGCCGTTCGGTGGGATCGGTGTGCACGAGCCCCTCCGCCACGAGAATGCGAAACCAGGTACGCAGCGCCGAGATATTGCGGCGAATGGAGCTGCCGGCCAACCCGAGGTCCTTCAGGTGATAGACGAACTCGCGCAGATGCGCCGGCGCGATGTCCTGCGCGGCAGTGACTCCCTGCGCGCGAAGCCAGGCGGCGCAACGTATGACATCCCGCCGATACGCCTCGATCGTGCGCGGTGAGGCGCCATCCTCGAGTTGCAGGGCGTCCTCGAAGGCCTGCAGGTGAAAGCCGCGACGCAGGGCCTTCTCGTCGGTCGCGAGCGGCTCGCTCATCGGGTCCCCCGACGCCGGCGCCACAGGACGTAGCCCAGGCCCACCAGCGCGACGCCCACCGCCACGAGCCCAATCGCCCGCTGTTGCTCGGCAATGCGGCGCAGCAGCGCGTCGCTGTTGGCGCCCGCGCGGAAGGCGAGCACGCAGATCAGGCCGTACCAGGCGCCTGACGCGAGCGACATCGCCAGCAGTGATCGGAGCGCCCCGATGCCCAGCGCGCCGGCCACCGGGGGCACCACAGCCCGCACCGCTGGCAGGAAGCGGCTCACCACAACGGCCGCCATGCCCTGGGTGGTGAACTGTTCCGATACGCGCTCGGCAGCGCCGGCAGGGAACAGACGAGGGGCACGACGTTGCAGGAACGGCAACCCATATCGGTGCCCCACGCCGTACATGGCCATGGCGCCGCCGATATTGCCGAGCATCGTGGCGGCCCACACGCCAAAGGCGGTGCCATTGCCCCGCGCGGCGACGAATGCCCCGAGCGCGATGACCGTATCGGCCGGCAACGGCGGGAAGAGGTTCTCGGCGAAGGCCGCGAGCACGAGCGTGCCGTACAGCAGCGGATCGGGCAGTCCAGTGAGCCAGTCGAGGAGATCGGTCATGCTCACGTCGGTGCAACCTCGAGGCCGACAGTCGCGCGGAACCATCCGCGCGGCCGTCGCCTCAGCGCGGGAGAAGACTGGCCGTCGTCATCACCGCAAGCCCTTCCTCGCGGCCGATCCACCCGAGCTGTTCGTTGGTCTTGCCCTTGACGAACACCTCGGCCGGGCTGACCTGCAGCACGGCCGCGATCCGCTCGCGAATGGCCTGCCGATGCGGGCCAATCTTGGGGCGCTGCGTGATGACGGTGATGTCCACATTGCCCACGCGCCACCCGGCGGCGTGGAGCCGTTGCACGGCGGCGTCGAGCATCACGATGGAGTCCTTCCCCTTGTTCGCGGCGTCGGTATCGGGAAACATCTCGCCGATATCGCCCAACCCAGCCGCGCCGAGGATGGCGTCGGTCACCGCATGACAGATGGCGTCGCCGTCCGAGTGGCCGGCGCAGTGGCGGTCACTCGGAATGTCGATGCCGCCAAGACGCATCGGGCCGCCGTCGCCGAAGCGGTGCGAGTCGTAACCGATCCCCACGCGCATGGGCAGTCGCGTGCTCACGCGGCAGCCGTGGCGGGCGACGGCGCAATGATCGAGTAGTCCTGACGACGGCGCGCCGGCGTGAAGCCGGCATCCACGATGAGGCGATCGAGTTCATCGGTGGTCGTGCGGTGCGTGGTGTTCGCGGCCGACACCACGTTCTCCTCGATCATGAGCGAGCCGAAGTCGTTGCAACCGAAGCGCAGCGCCATCTGCCCCACCTTCATGCCCATCGTGACCCAGCTCGACTGGAGGTTCGGCACGTTGTCGAGCACGATGCGCGAGATGGCCACCGTGCGCAGGTACGTCACCGCATCGGTCTTGGGCATGTGCGACAGCGTCGGGGTGTTCTCCGGCTGCAGCGGCCACGTGATGAACGCAGTGAAGCCCCCGGTGCGCGCCTGCAGGTCCCGGACGCGCTGGAGGTGTTCGATGCGCTCGGCGAGTGTTTCGCCGATACCGTACATCATGGTGACCGACGTCTTCATTCCTTCCTGGTGCGCCATCTCCATGATGTCCAGCCAGCGATCCGCGCCGGCCTTCTTGGGCGCCACGATGTCGCGGACGCGCTGCACGAGGATCTCGCCGCCGCCGCCGGGAATGGAGTCCAGTCCGGCTGCCTTGAGCTCCCGAATCACATCGCGCGCCTCCATGCGGAAGCGCGTGGCGAAGAAGTCCACCTCGCTCGGCGAGAAGCCGTGAATGTGAATGGGGTGGTACTGCTTGATATACCGCATCAGGTCGAGATACCACTCGAACGGGATGTACGGATTGTGTCCGCCCTGAATCAGGATCTGCACGCCGCCCAGCGCCTTGGTTTCCTCGATCTTCGCGCCGATCTGTTCGAACGAGAGCGTGTACCCTTCCCCGTTCTTCGGTCGCCGATAGAAGGCGCAGAAGCCGCAGTCGGCCACACACACGTTCGTGTAGTTGATGTTGCGGTCGACGATGTAGGTCACGACGCCGTGCGGATGCTTGGCCTGACGGACGCGATCGGCCTCCTGGCCGAGCTCCAGCAGGGGGGCGTTCGTGTAGAAGTCGAGCAGATCACGCATGATTG
>JBDHVK010000065.1:0-21253 GCA_039809645.1 Gemmatimonas sp. | reverse complement strand
TGGCGGGGGGGATTGGAAGGTTGGCCGAGCGAAAGTCGTAGGCAAACCCACGACCCATGACCTAAAGCACGAAACCCAGAACCGATCAGTTCTGGGTTTCGTGTTTTAGGTTGTGAGTGGTGGGTTCTCTTTCTACTTCAGCGTCCCATCCAGCTCCATCCACACCCTCCGCACCGCAATCGGCCCCTGCTGATCCGCCAGCATCCAGCTGCTCAGCGCGCCCCACTGCGCCTGCTTCACGGCATCGTCCACGCTCACGCCGAGCGTCTTCTGCCGCTTCACTTCGGCGATCACGCTCACGAGCGCGTCACGGAACGTCACGAGCTCTTCGCGGGACACCTTCGGTTCCTCGATGAAGCCGTGCCCGGGTACGAAGCGGTCCACGTTCTTGAGTGCGAGCGCGGCGTCCACGGTCTTCACCCATTCGCTCGGATAGGCTGAGCGCATCGCCGGGAAGACGCGGTTCAGATAGACCTCGCTCATGAAGAGGATCTTCTCGCGAGGCAGCTGCACCACGAGATCGCCGCCGGTGTGGGCGCGGCCGAGGTTGAGCACTTTCACGGTGGTGCCGCCCACATCGATCGTCTCCTCGTTGCTCGTCATCGCGGCTGGTGGCACCACGACGACGCGCCCCTGAGTGGCGGCAGCGGAGTCCTTCTTGAGCTGCGCGAGCGACGCCGGGCTCACGACATACTTGAGGTCCTTCGGGAGGACGCTGTTGCCGGCGGTGTGATCGCCATGATCGGAGCCCACCACGTACCACTTGATGGGGAGCGGCGTGAGCTCCTTGATCTTGTTGACCATCGTCTGCGTGGCCTGCACCGACCCCTGGCCGTCGGCCACGAGCACGCCGTTCGTGCCGATCACCACCAGGCTCACGGTGGTCATGCCCGGGTTCCGGATCTCTTCGTAGCCGTACACGCGATCAGCGAGCTTCACGAAGCGCGGGAACGCGGTGAGCGGAATGCCCCGCGCCTCGGGAAAGGCGGTGCGCACGACAGGCGTCTGCGCGGGCAGGGCGGTGGCCGCGAGGAGGGCAGCGGCGCCAAGAACGGCGAGGCCGCGCCAGCGGGAGGAAAGAGTGGCAGGCATCCCGCGAACTTGCTGCCTGCGGGGCCCGAGCGCAAACCCGGCGGTGCCGCCGACTCGCCGCGGCTGGTCAGCCCCGTCGCGAGCCGCGATACCGGACGAGCCACTCGGACGACCAGGCGCCGAACGAACCGCTGCGCAGCTGTTCGCGCGTTTCGCGCATGAGCTCGAGCAGGAACGTCAGATTGTGCAGCGCGAGCAGCCGAGGTCCGAGCGGCTCTTCGGTCACATGCAAGTGCCGCAGGTAGGCGCGGTCATAGTGCGTGCAGGCCGGGCAGGGACATCCGTCCACCAGCGCTCGGCGATCGGTGCGATAGCTGCTCCTGGTGATCTGCACCTTGCCGAATGGCGTAAACACAGTGCCATGCCGTCCCATGCGCGTGGGCGCGACGCAATCAAACAAGTCCATGCCGCGCCCCACTGCTTCGAGCAGATCGTCGGGAAAGCCAACCCCCATGAGGTAGCGAGGCTTGTCCCACGGCAACAGCGGCGCGCACGTATCGAACGTGTGGTACATCGCCTCCTTCGCTTCGCCCACACTCAGCCCGCCGACGGCAATGCCCACCCAGTCGCCGGTGCTCAGAATGCCCCCGATGCTGCGCGCGCGCAGATCGTCGTAGGTGCCGCCCTGCACAATGGGAAAGAGCGCCTGCGGCGGGGCCTCCATCGTATCGTGCAAGGCCGGTGCGCCCTCCGGCACGGCGAACGCCGGGAGCGGCGCACGTCCCTCGCGCCCGATGCGCTCGAACTCCACGCGGCACCGCTCGAGCCAGCGCAGGCTCCGCTCCATCGCCGCGCCACTCGCGCGATACGGGGACCCGCCCTCGATGAGCTCATCGAGCTGCATGATCACATCGGCGCCGATGTTGCGTTCGATCTGCATCACGCGCTCCGGTGTGTACTGATGCAGCGAGCCATCGAGCTTGCTCTTGAACGTCACCCCCTGCTCGTTCACCTCGCGGTAGCGTGAGAGCGAGAATACCTGATACCCGCCCGAGTCGGTGAGCATCGGCCCGTCCCACCGCGCAAACGCGTGCACGCCGCCCAGGGCGCGCACCATCTCGTCGCCCGGACGGAGATACAGGTGGTAGGCGTTCGCGAGAATCATGGACGCGCCCGCACCGCGCAATTCCTGCATGGCGAGCCCACGCACCGAGGCATGCGTTCCCACCGGCATGAATGCCGGCGTTTCGATCGTCCCGTGCGGCGTCGTGAACCACCCCAGCCGCGCCGCGCCGTTCGCGTGCGACGTGCGAAAGGCGAACTCAGTCACGTTCGCGTGCCCGCGCTTCCGTCTCATCGTCAAGGATGGCGCGCACCTGCCGAAGCACCGGTTCGGCGCTCGTGTACTTCGCCCCATATCCGATGTTGAAGCGGAAGTCGAACCCCGCCGGCATCGCCCCCTGATTGTGCTGGAGGATCGTCTCGAGCTTGTCGAGCCCCTTGGCCAGTCGCGCCTCCAGCGATGAGGCCTGCTCGTACTCATCCCACAACGCCACCAGCTCGTCGCGCAGCGAGGCCGGCAACTCCTTGGTGAGTTCGAGCAGGTCCGCCCGTTCCTGCTCCGCCTTGCTCGGCGCACCCGCCTGCAGCACTGCCGAGATGTCGCCGCCGATCGCCTCGCCCAGATCATGCACGAGACAGATGCGCAGCAGCTTGCCGAGGTCGATGCCCGGTACCCGCGGGGCGAGCACCATCGCCATCAGGCAGAGACGCCACGTATGACTCGCCACGGTCTCCGGCGCGCCGTCGGACGTCCACGACGTGCGCGTCGTCATCTTGAGCGCTTCGGCGCGGCGGAGGAACGTGAGGATCCCGTCGAGCTCCACGGGATCAATCGGCTGCATCGTCATGCTACGCTCCGGCCAGTCCATCGCTCCACCGCCTGCGCGCCACCATGACGCACGAGCCACGCGAACACCATCGTGCGGGTAAGGCGACCCGCGGCCAAGGCCAGAAAGAACTCCACAAAGGGCACACCCGCGATCCCCGAGGCAATGCTCGTGAGCTTGGTCGACAACGGGCTCATGGTGCTCGCGAAGATCGCCCAGCCACCCCACTCGGCGAGCGTGCCGCGATAGCGATCGATCGACGCGGGTGACAGATCGAAGAAGTCGGACAACGGGCCCTGCAGGACCGACAACGCCTCGTGCCCCAGCCAATACAAACCGACCGAGCCAATCATCGTGCCCGCGGTCGCCACGATCGCCAGCACATACGCACGCGCCGGCCGCGCCAGCGCCAGCGGCAGGAAGAAGAGGTCCGCCAGCCCGGGGAAGATGAATCCCTGCAATAGGCCCCAGCCGAGCACCACACTGTTGGCCCACCCCGCATCGGCCCACTGCTGCAGGCGGGCATGCAGGCGCGCAAGTCGCCCAGCGGGTATGGGGGTCGAAGACATTCTCGAAAGATAGCCACGCGCCGGTACCGGAAACCGCCGGTGCCGGCCGCCGTACGTGAAGGACAGGCCGCGGTCCCGCGGCTAGCTTTGCAGTCCCGAAAGGGATACTCAGAGGGGACTCCCGCCCCGCCGCCGGCTTTCGCCAATCGGATTGTGTACGCTGTCGACTTGCAGCACCTCACCAAACGCTACGGGCCCGTGACGGCCGTGCGTGATCTTTCGCTTCAGATCGAGCCGGGCGAGATCGTCGCCTTTCTGGGCCCCAACGGTGCCGGGAAAACCACGACCATCGATATGCTGCTCGGCCTGGCCCGTCCCGATGAAGGCAGTGTAAAGGTCTACGGCCAGACACCGGCCGACGCCATTGCCCGCGGCGACGTGGCCGCCGTCATGCAAACCGGCGGCTTGCTCAAGGATTTCACCGTGGGGGAAACGGTGCGATTCACGGCGTCGCTGTTTGCGCACACGCGACCGGCGGCCGAGTGCATGGAGCGCGCCGGCATCGCGCACATCGCCGATCGACAGGTCGGCAAGTGCTCCGGCGGTGAGCAGCAGCGGCTCCGCTTTGCCATGGCGCTGTTGAGCGATCCGCGCCTGCTAATCCTCGACGAGCCCACGACCGGTATGGACGTCGAGGGTCGACGTGACTTCTGGGGCGCCATTCGGGCCGACGCCGGCCGTGGGCGGACCGTGCTCTTCGCGACGCACTATCTCGACGAAGCCGACGCCTACGCCGATCGCATCATACTCGTGCGGCAGGGGCAGATCGTGGCCGATGGCACCACCGCCGAGATCAAGGCGCTCGCGACCGGCCGAACGGTGCGCGCCTATCTCCCTGACGCGCCACTCGCGACCATCGAGGCGCTCCCCAGTGTGACCCACGTGGAGTCGCGCGGCGACGCCGTGATCGTGCAGTGCACCGACTCGGACGCCATCGCCCGCTGGTTCCTCACGCACACCGACGCGCGCGATCTCGAGATCACCGCCAAGAACCTCGAGGAGGCGTTCGTGGCCCTCACCGGCGACGACGCCCCCGCTGGAGCCGCCCGATGAGCAACAGCATCGCCAACAGTCTGGCCAGCAGCGCGCTCCCGGCGCGCAACGCGCCGCCCATGGGCGGATTCAATCTCACGGCACTCTCGCTCGAGTTGCGCCGCGTGCTGCGCAATCGCCGCACGACGATGTTCATCTTCGTCTTTCCGAGCCTGTTCTTCTATCTCTTCGGCATGGCCGGCAACGCGGCTCGCCGACCCGGCGGCGCGGCGATTCTGGGGTATGTCATGGTGAGCATGGCGGTCTATGGTGCCATGATCGGCGCGACGAGCGGCGGGGCCGCGGTTGCCGTGGAGCGCAGCCTGGGATGGAGCCGCCAGCTGCGCCTGACGCCGTTGGCACCCCCCGCGTACATCGCCATGAAGGTCATCGTGGCGATGACGCTTGGCCTCTTCGCCATTCTCTCCACCTTCACGGTGGGCGCCCTCATCGGCCACGTGCGCCTCGAGCCGCAGCAGTGGATCCTGTGCGGGCTGGCCGCGTGGGGCAGTTCGTGTGTCTTTGCCGCATTCGGGCTGTTCATGGGTTTCCTGGTGCCCTCGGAAAACGTGATGCAGTTCGCCGGGCCGGCCATGGCTATCATGGCGTTGTTCGGTGGCATCTTCATGCCGGTCGAGACGTTGCCGCCGGCGGTCCAAAGCGTCGCCAAGCTCACCCCCATGTACGGGGTGGGCGAGCTGGCTCGCGCGCCCTTGCGGCACAACTTCCACATCGAGGCGGTCTTGAGCGTGGCAATCTGGGCATTCGTGTTCGGATCGCTGGCGATGGTGCTCTTCCGACGCGATACCAAGCGCGTATGAGATACCGTCTGCGATGGGCGCCGGCGGCGATCGTGCTGGCCGCGGCCTGCCAGCGGGCGCCGTCGCTCGCCCCCCGGCCGCTCACGCTTCCCGTGGGTACGGTCGATTCCATCCGTAGCGAGTCCGTCGCTCGCGGGGTGACGTTGCACACGCTCGTCAAGGTGGCGGCGCCGTGGCGCGCGTACGTGCTCGACGTCGACCTGCGCTGCAACACGCTGCAGGCGGTGAAGGGCGCGCCCACCGCGGTGGGGCGACTCACGACGAATCAGCTGCTCGCCGCGATGCCCGCGAGTGATCGTGCCGTCGCTGCAGTGAACGCGGATTTCTTTCTCTTCGCCCCGCCCGGCGTGCCGACGAATGCGCACGTCGAGCGTGGCGTGATGATCTCCGGCCCCGACAACCGGCCCGTCTTCTGGCAGGGCGCGAACGGGGCCGTGGGCTTTGACACGCTCCGCGTCACCGGTGCCCTGGCCGCAGGCACTCGCACGCTGCAGCTCACCGCATGGAACCGCCCGGCGGTACGGACGAACGGGGTGATCGACAGCAAGTGGGGGGCGCCCCTCGATACCGCCGTACGGAAGCGCTACTGGCGGCTCGATCCCCTCGGTGCACCGCTGCGTGGCGCCAATGCGATCACGCTGAGTGGCCGCTACGTCGTGCGCGCCCCCCGCGCCGGCGATACGCTCGTGCGCGGTGACACGCTGTTGCTCCACCTCGCGCCGCGCGAAGCCGCGCCGATCGAGGGCGAAGCGATGACGCTCACGGTCCAACTCGCCGGACGTGGTGCCACGGCAGCGCGGACGTCGCTCAGCGAGGTCGTGGGCGGGCGCCCGATGCTGGTAGCCGACAGTGCCGTCGCCAGAGACGTCGACACGGATGGCGCCGCGAGCTTCCGCGACCTCAACCCGCGCACGCTCCTTGGCCTCGACCGCAAGGGGCGTCGCGCCTGGCTTGCTGTCGTCGACGGCCGCCAGAAGGACTACAGCATGGGGATGACGCTGCGGCAGGAGGCGGCGCTGATGCTTGCGCTCGGGGCCACGCGCGCGATCAATCTCGACGGCGGCGGATCGTCGGCGCTTGACGTGCGCACACCAACGGGACCTGTACGCACGGTGAACAAGCCAAGCGATGCCGGTGGTGAACGTGCGGTGGCCAATGCGCTGGCGGTGCGACAGACCTGTCGGTAGGGTTGAGGGGACCGGACATCCGGCCCCCTCACTCACATTCGGATGCGAACTCTCGGTATTGCCGCTGTCTGCGCCGCCGCGGTCTTCAGTGTCACGCCCGTCGTGGGCGCCCAGGAACGCGAAGACCGCACGCTCCTCACGCAGGAGCAGATGACCGCCATCATCAACGAAGTTTCGGGCGAGCGCGCCATGCATCACATCATGGAGCTCGTCCCCTATCAGCGTGTGCGCTTGCCCGAGGAGTACAACGGGCCGTTCCGCGAAAGCCGCGTCATCGAGCAGTTCGCCAAGGAGTACGGTTTCAGCAATGTGAAGACGGTGGTGTATCAGAGCGGCGGCACCGCGTGGCAGCCCACGCAGGGCGAGCTCTGGATGACCACGCCAAAGCTGACCAAGCTGTTTGATATTCATGACCTCGCGCTGTCGCTGTCGTCGTTGAATGCGAACGGCGACCTCAGCGCCGAGCTCGTGGACGTGGGTGCCGGTCGGGCGCAGGACTTCGAGGGCAAGGACGTAAAGGGCAAATTTTTCGTCTCCTCGGGGGCCACCGGCGCGGTGTATAGTCTCGCCATGCTTCGTGGTGCGATCGGCGTTCTCGCGGTGAGCGCCATCGGGTATCAGCGCTCGGTGGACTACCCCAATCAGATCGTGAGCGCCACGGTGCAGGCGCAGCCGGGCACGGTCGCCTGGAGCGTCACGCCCGAAGTGCAGCGCAATCTGTCGGCGCTGCTCGCACGCGGCGAGAAGATCACCATTCGCTCCATCGTGAAGAGCGCGCAGGTGCCGATGAAGGCCGAGTACGTGTGGGCGCAGATTCCCGGCGACGGCAGCACGACGCAGGAAGTCGCCATCAGCGGCCATCTCTACGAGGGCGTCATCAAGCAGGGCGCGAACGACGACAACTCCGGCTGTGCGCTCATCCTCGAGATCGGCCGCGCCTACATCAAGCTCATTAACGAAGGCAAACTCCCGCGCCCCAAGCGCACGATCAACTTCCTCTTTGTGCCCGAAATCCAGGGCACCAACGCGTTCTTCCAGGCCAATCCGGACAAGCGCAAGACGATCATCGGCACGCTCAACTTCGACATGGAAGGGATCCGCGTCGCGATGAGCCGCAGCTTCTGGATCCTGCAGCGCACGCCGGACACCTTCCCGAGCTATCTCAACGACATCGCGCAGAGCATGATGGAGTACATCGCCGATGTCTCTCGTGAGCGAGTACGCTTCCGTCGGTCACTCTCGGGGTATGCGCCCACGCAGCCCGTCGAAAGCCCGCGCGGCAGCAAGGACGCGTTCTACATCAAGATCGACAAGCACTACGGTTCGAGCGATCACGTGGCGTACATGAGCAACGGCGTGCCGGCGGTCATGTTCATCACCTGGCCGGACATGTGGTATCACTCGAGTGAGGACACGCCGGACAAGCAGGATCCCACGCAGTACAAGCGCGCCGCCTCGGTGGGACTCGGTTCGCTCACTGTGCTGGCCGTCGGCACCGACGAGATGGCCGCGCGGGTCGTCAGTGAGAACCTCGGGCGCGGGCTCGCACGCATGGGTGAGAGCCACGTGAAGGGGCTCGGCTACATGGCCGACGCCAAGGACGCCGCGTCGCTCACGCGCGCCTATCACGAGGCGCGTGTGGCGATCCGCCATCAGACGACGATCGAAAAGGCCGTGGTGCGTTCCGCGAAGGTGCTGTGGACGGACACGATTGTCGGGGCCAAGCGTGTCGCCGGCTTTGAGCCGCTCCTCGATCAGCGAGCGGCCTCGCTACTCAACGAGGTCAAGGCGGCGTATCAGCTGCAGGCGCTGCAGCGAAACGTGGTGGCGGCCGAACCGGTGCTCACGGATGACGAGAAAGCCGCCGCGATGCTGCGCGTTGAGGCGCCGTCGAGTACCGCGCCGGCTGCGCCCGGAGGCGGCGCGGGAGGCGGCGGTCGCGGTCAGGGCAGCGGCGCCCCCGGTGGCGCGCCAGCGGTCACACTGCCCGACGAGTTCACCGCCGAGTTCGGTCTCCTGCTCCGCAAGAACCTCACCGCGCTCGAGCTACGCGATTTCCTGAGCGGGGAGTTCACCCCGCTGCCCATGAAGGATGTGCTGGCGGTACTGCGTCAGCGCGAAGCGAGCGGGCAGATCAAGTTGGTGACGGTGCAGGGGAAGAAGTAGGACGGCGGAACCCCTCAGGCATCAGTGGGGAGGGAAAGAGGGAGTGGGCATCAGGACCGCGGCGTTCTCACGCCGTCCTGACGCCCACTCCCTCTTTTCCTGCCCACTGACGCCTGGGGGGTTAAACCCCGTCACCCCGCGCCAATCCTACAACCGGTCCAGGTCTTCCTTCCCGATCACCGGATTCCACGGCCAGATCTCGTACTGGGCCAGCCCCAGTCGCGTGAACGGATCGCCGTTCCGAATGCGGTCGAGCGCCGCCTGTCCATCGGCATCGGGCACCCGAAGCAGCAACCCGCCGCCGAATCGGGGGTCGAACGGGCCGGACGCGAGCAGCGTCCCCTCGGCCTTGAGCTCGCGCAGATAGGCGCGGTGTTCGTCGACGTAGGGCGCCACCTCTTCGAAGGGGCGGCGATAGCGGATGATGGCCATGGCGTACATGCCATGAAACGAACGCGGCTGTACGGGTGGCGTCAACTGGGCGCGTTACCGTTGCGTCCAGAGCGCCAGCGTACCGCACGACGCGGCCGCCAGACGGTTGAATTCGACCGGCTGCTAAGCGGGTGTGAAATAGGCCGCGGCGACTACGGGCCGGCCGACACGCTCCATCACGTCGAACAACGGCTCGCCGTCGAAGCCGTTGTACATCAGCACCCCATCCACGACGATGCGCACGTAGCACGCCCGCTGCGCACCGCGGCGCCGGTCGGTGGGATCGAGGGCCATGAACCCCTTGAACGAGCTCACGCCGCGTGACGAGGCAAACGCGCGGCTGCCGCCGTACGACTTGAGCTGCAATCCTGGCACCCGCTCGACAAACCTTTGCGCCCAGTCGCCGCTGTCGCCCAAGGTCCAGAGCACCGTGGAGTCGGCAAAGTGCCCCAGGCCCATGCGGCGCCATCCGTCGAAGTCGCGCAGATACGGCGCAACTGCCTCGCGCCGCACGTCGACTTTCTCCAAGGCAGCGTTCCAGGCAAGGACTCCGTTGCTCCGATGCTCCGCCCCTCCGCAGATCAGCCACCGCGGTGCGTCAGTAAGCGCGCAGTGCCTGATGTGCGGAGGGGCGGAGCATCGAAGCAATGGAGACGCTAGGAAAGTGACTCGCGCAGCGCGCTCCACGCCATTCTTGCACACCCGTGTCGCCCCGCAAAAGGCGCCACCCCGCGCAACGGTGTCAGGCTCTCGGGCAGCTCGACCTCGGCGTCGCCGGCCAACATGGCCTCGAGGGCGTCGACGAGTCGCAGCGCGTCGCGCACGGACATGCCCAGGACGGTATCGGTCATGAGACTCGCCGAGGCCGTGGCAATGGAGCACCCCTGACCCATGAACGACACATCGGCAATACGCCCCCCGTCGAGGCGCACCATCACTTTCAGCTCATCGCCGCAGACGGTATTCCTCTGCACCGCACTCGTCGACGCGCCAGGCATCTCGCGCTTGTTCCGCGGGGCGCGGTGATGCGCGAGGAGCGCCTCCTGATACATCGCGCCGAGCGATGCGCTGCTGCGCTTGTCACTCGGCGCCGACATGCTGGCTACTCCGTCACCGCGAACAGCGACTGCGCCGCCTGCAGTGCGCCCACCAGCGCGTCGACATCGGCCTCGTCGCTGTACACGTAAAAGCTCGCGCGCGCCGTGGCGCTCACGCCCAGGCGACGCATGAGCGGCTGCGCGCAATGATGGCCGGCGCGAATGCACACACCATGCTGGTCGAGGATCGTGGCCAGGTCGTGCGGGTGCACATCGGTCACCGAGAAACTCACCACGCCGCTGCGCTGCGCCGGCGGCGGGCCGTACGCGGTCACGCCGGGGAGGGCACGGATCTTCGCGTCGGCGAGCTCGAGCAGCGCCAGCTCATGCGCGCGCACGGCGCTCATGTCGAGCCCTTCAAGATAACGCACGGCGGCGGCGAGCCCCACGGCATCGGCGGCGTTGGGCGTGCCGGCTTCGAACTTGTGCGGAATCACGTTCCACGTGCAGTCGAAGTCGCGTACCCACTCGATCATGTCGCCACCGAACTGATAGGGCGGCATCTGCTCGAGCAGCGCGCGGCGGCCGATCAGGCAGCCGATGCCCATCGGGCCCAGGAGCTTGTGGCCGCTGAAGGCGTAGAAGTCGACGCCCAGATCATCGAACTGTACCGGCAGATGGGGCACCGCCTGGGCGCCATCGGCCACGATGACCGCGCTCGAGCGCGCGCGCACCAGGTGCACGATCTCGCGGAGCGGCGAAATGGCGCCCACGGCGTTGGACACGTGGGTGACGGCCACCAGGCGCGTGCGCGTGTTCACCGCATCGCGCAGCGCATCCACGTCGATCGTCTGCTGCGGCGTGAGCTCCACGATGCGCAGCGTCGCGCCGGTGGCCAGCGCGAGCTGTTGCCAGGGGATGAAGTTCGCATGATGCTCGAGCGCCGTGACCACGATCTCGTCACCGGCCTTCACCGACGCTCGTCCCCAGCTCGATGCGACCAGATTCATCGCCTCGGTGGTGCCCCGCGTGAAGATCACGCAGTCGCTGTCGG
This sequence comes from Gemmatimonas sp., assembly GCA_039809645.1. Taxonomy (GTDB): domain Bacteria; phylum Gemmatimonadota; class Gemmatimonadetes; order Gemmatimonadales; family Gemmatimonadaceae; genus Gemmatimonas. The sequence goes on along the minus strand of JBDHVK010000065.1, from coordinate 10,034 downwards.
CGCACCCCACGAAACGGGCGATGGTCGCCCGGGCGTCGTGGTAGAGATCCGTCGCTTTCGCCGAGAGCGCGTAGGCGCCGCGGTGGGGGTTCGCGTTCGCGGTTTCGTAAAAGCCCGTGATCGCGTCGAGCACGGCGCGGGGCTTTTGCGAGGTGGCGGCGCTGTCAAGGTAGTGCAGCGACGGATTGGCCGCGAGCAGCGGGAAGTCGGACTTGGGAGCGAGGCTGTGCCGCATGGGGGGGACTCTAAGAGCGTATACGTGGGGCGCATGCTCACTGCGCATGCATACTGCGCATACTTACTGCGCATACGTACGGCGCATACGTACGGCGCATACGTACGGCGCATACGTACGGCGCATACGTACGGCGCATACGTACGGCGCATACGTACGGCGCATACGTGGGGCGCATACGTGGGGCGCATACGTGGGGCGCATACGTGGGGCGCATACGTGGGGCGCATACGTACGGCGCATACGTAGTGCGGAACTACGTCAGGCGTGGGCCGACAAAGACATCACCATCCTCAACCTTCACCGCATGGGTCCCGATCGGGTCGGTCGAAGGGCCCTGCAACACCTCGCCCGTACGCACATCGAACTGTGCACCATGCCACGGGCACTCGAGCACACACGGGCCCACCACATCACCGCCGGAGAGCGCGAAGTCGCGGTGCGGGCAGCGATCATCCACCGCATACACCGCATCGCCGTCCCGCACGAGACAGAGGCGACGACCGTCCTCCAGCTGCACACCCAACGGAAAACCCGGCTCGATGTCGCTCACGGGTGCTACGCGCACAAATCCCGTGTTCCCCTGGATCCCCGTCATTCGGTGCTGACCGACGCCACGTCCGATTCGCTCTCGAGCGCGGCCTTGAGCGTGTGCCACGAGAGCGACGCGCACTTCACGCGCACCGGGAAGCGCGACACACCGCTGAAGACCACCAGCTGCCCCAAATCCTTGCCACCGTTCTCGTCCTGCCCGAGCACGAGCTGATGGAAACGATGAAAGAGCGCCTCGGCCTCCGCGCGCGACTTGCCCTTCACCGCCGCCGTCATGAGCGACGCCGAGGCCTTGGAGATCGCGCAGCCGTGGCCCGTGAACTTCACGTCCTTGATGACATCGCTCTCGACCACCAGCGCGACGTGCACTTCGTCGCCGCACAGCGGATTCCGCCCGTCCGCCTCGCGATTGGCGCCCTCGAGGGCGCCGAAGTTGCGCGGCTTGCGGTTGTGGTCGAGGATGACGCTTTGGTAGAGCTCTTGTAGGTCGGACATCTCGCCTCGAAGCAGACGCTTAACCGATCAGTTCTGGGTTCCGAGTTCTAGGTTCTGGGTGGCGGGTTCGCGGACTCACAACCCATCACCAAAAACCCGAAACCCTCAACTGATCGGTTGCATGTGACTCAGTGATTCGCCGAGCCGGTAAACCGCTCGATGGTGAGCCGCTCCAGCGCGTCCACGATCGTCGGATTCTCGATCGTCTCCAGCACATCGGCGGCGAACGCATACATCAGCAGCTGGCGGGCCAGCGTCTTGCCCACGCCGCGGCTCTTGAGGTAGAACAACGCCGTCTCGTCGATGCGCCCCACCGTGGCGCCGTGCGTGCACTTCACGTCGTCGGCGAAGATCTCGAGCTGCGGCTTGGTATCGATCTGCGCCTGCTCGGAGAGCAGGAGCGTCTGGTTCGTCTGCTTGCCGTCGGTCTTCTGGGCTTCGGGGTGCACGTACACCTTGCCGTTGAAGACGCCGTGCGAGCGGTCGTCCAGCAGTCCCTTGTACACTTCGCGGCTGAAGCAGTTTTCCTTCACATGCTCCACGCGCGTCTGGTGGCCACCATGCTGCTGGCCATCGAGCATGTAGAGGCCGTTGAGCGTGCAACCGCACCCTTCGCCGTTCAGCACCGTGTACACGTTGCTGCGCGACAGGCTCGCGCCGGTCTGGAACGTGAAAGTCACGAAGTGACTGTCGCGCCCCTGGCGGGCCTCCACGGTGCTGACGTGCTGCGCCTGGCGCGACTCGCGCTGGATGCGCACCACCTGCAGGGTGGCGCCGTTGTCGGTGAACGCCTCGACCACCGCGTTGGTGAAGTACGGCACGTCGGCGAGCGCGACATAGCTCTCCACCACACTCGCCTTGGCATGCCGCTCGGCCACCAGCAGGTGGCGCGGGTGGCTCATCAGGTTGGCGCCGTGCGCGTCCACCACGTGCAGGATGTGCACCGGGGTGTCGCTCACCATTTCCTTCGCGACGTGGAGCAGCACCCCTTCGCCGGCAAATGCCGCGTTGAGGGCGGTGAAGCCATCACGATCGGCCGGCGCGGCGGTGCCGAGATACTTGCCAAGCAGCTCCGGCGCCTGCTCGGCGGCGTCGGCCAACGTCAGCACCCGTACCCCGTCCGGCAGCGCCGTGAGGTTCGAGAGCTGTGGCGCGTAGCGGCCGTTCAGGAACACCACGAGCGGCCACCGCGCATCGAGGAGGAACGGTTCGAGCGCCACGATGTCGGTCGCACCCGACGTCGGCGCCCGATCGACCGCCGCCTCGTACTGCGCCTGCGCGATGGCCTGCACGTTGGTGTAATGCCAGTCTTCGTTGCGCGTGGTGGGGAAGCCGAGCGTCTTGAACGCGTCAGCGCCGGCCACGCGGAGCGCCTTGAGCGTACCCGGGGCATCCGACGCGGACGCCGCGATGGCCTGCTCGGCGAAACGCAGTCCCGTGGTCACGCGGCCGTCTCCAGCACCCAATCGTAGCCCCGCGCTTCGAGTTCGAGCGCCAGTGACTTGTCGCCGCTCTTGATGATGCGACCGCCGGCCAGCACGTGCACGTAGTCGGGCACGATGTAGTTGAGCAGGCGCTGGTAGTGCGTCACCACGATCGCCGCATTGTCCGGGCGCTTGAGCGCGTTCACCCCCTGGGCCACGATGCGGAGCGCATCGATGTCGAGGCCCGAGTCGGTCTCGTCGAGGATGCTCAGCATCGGCTGCAGCACCGCCATCTGCAGGATCTCGTTGCGCTTCTTCTCACCCCCCGAGAAACCGGCATTCACCGAGCGGTTCAGCATGGACGGGTCCATGTCCACCAGCTTGAGCTTCTCTTCGACGAGATCGAGAAATTCCATGGGATCGACTTCCTCGAGCCCCTTCGCCTTGCGGATCTCGTTGTACGCCGCGCGCAGGAAGTACGCGTTGGTCACACCCGGAATTTCCACGGGATACTGGAACGCGAGGAACACGCCATTCTGTGCGCGCACTTCGGCATCCATCTCCAGCAGGTTCTCGCCATTGTAGATCACCTCACCGCCGGTGATCTCGTAGGCCGGATGGCCCGCGAGCACCTGCGCGAGCGTGCTCTTGCCCGAGCCGTTCGGGCCCATCACGGCGTGCACTTCACCGGCGTTCACGGTGAGCGAAATGCCCTTGAGAATGGGCTTGCCGTCGATGCTGGCGTGGAGGTCGCGAATTTGGAGCATATGCGTGGAGTCCCGTGGAGGGGCGAGTGTCGGAATGAACAACTAATTGGTGATGGGTTTCGGGTTCTAGGTTGTGGGTATTGGGTACCCACAACCCATCACCAAAAACCCGAAACCCAGAACTGATCGGTTACAACACAAGCGCCCGGTCAGCCGACCGAGCCTTCAAGCGTGATTCCCAGCAGCTGCTGCGCCTCAAGCGCGAACTCCATCGGCAGCTCCTTGAACACTTCCTTGCAGAAGCCGCTCACGATCATCGAGACGGCCTGCTCGGCGTCGAGGCCGCGCGCCTTGAGGTAGAAGATCTGGTCTTCGCCGATCTTCGACGTCGACGCTTCGTGTTCGAGCGTCGCGCTGTTGTTGCCGACTTCGACGTACGGGAAGGTGTGCGCGCCGCAGGCGTTGCCCACCAGCATCGAGTCGCACTGCGTGTAGTTGCGGGCCCCCTCGGCCTTGGGGAGGATCTGCACCTTGCCGCGGTAGCTGTTCTGCCCCTGCATCGCCGAAATGCCCTTCGATACGATGGTGGACTTCGTGTTGCGGCCGATGTGGATCATCTTCGTGCCGGTGTCGGCCTGCTGCTTCTTGCTGGCCACGGCCACCGAGTAGAACTCGCCCACCGAGTTGTCGCCCTGCAGGATCACGCTCGGGTATTTCCACGTGATCGCCGAGCCGGTCTCGACCTGCGTCCAGCTCACCTTGGCGTTCGTCATCGCCTTGGCGCGCTTGGTGACGAAGTTGTAGATGCCGCCCACGCCGTTTTCGTCACCGGCGTACCAGTTCTGCACCGTGCTGTACTTCACGGTGGCGTTGTCGAGCGCCACGATTTCGACGATGGCCGCGTGCAGCTGGTTGGTGTCGCGCTTGGGCGCGGTGCACCCTTCCAGATAGCTCACGTACGAGCCTTCATCGGCCACGATGAGCGTGCGTTCGAACTGGCCGGTGTCGGCCGAGTTGATGCGGAAATACGTCGACAGCTCCATCGGACAACGCACCCCCTTCGGGATGTAGCAGAAGGAGCCGTCGGAGAACACGGCGCTGTTGAGCGCGGCGAAGAAGTTGTCGCTGTAGGGCACGACGCTGCCCAGGTACTTCTGCACGAGGTCCGGATGCTCGCGCACCGCCTCGCCGAACGACATGAAGATGATGCCGTGCTTGGCCAGTTCTTCCTTGTACGTCGTCCCCACCGACACCGAGTCGAAGACGGCGTCGACGGCCACGCCGGCGAGGCGCTTCTGCTCGGTGAGCGAGATGCCCAGCTTGTTGTACGTCTCGAGCAGCGCCGGGTCGACTTCATCGAGCGACGCCAGCGGCTTGACCGACTTGGGCGCGCTCCAGTACGACGCGGCCTGATAGTCGATGGGCGGATACTGCACATTGGCCCAGTGCGGCTCGGTCATCGTCTGCCAGCGACGGAACGCCTTGAGGCGGTAGTCGAGCAGCCACTGCGGCTCCTGCTTCTTCGCCGAGATGAAGCGGACCGTGTCTTCGGTCAGCCCGGGCGGGAGCGTTTCGGCTTCGATGTCGGTCGTGAAGCCGTACTGGTACTCGCGATTGACCAGTTGCTCGATGGTCGAACTCATGCCTGCTCCTGTCTCACCGAAGAAAGGTGACCTGATACGCCGTATTCACAGTGACTGCAGCCATCCCGCCGATGCGCACCGCGCACGAGCGGAACACCCAGCAGCTTCTCCACGTACTTCGCCTCTACCGCGCACGCCTCCGGGAAGCGCTCCACGATCTCCCGCACCGCGCAATTGTGAATGCGCAGGGTGTGCGAGTCATCCACCTGCGCCATGTAGCCCTTGGCCGTGAGGAGCTCGGCGACCAGCGGTGCGCGCTCCTCGATGGGCAAGGTTTCCAGCACCGGCACCGCTTCATCCGCGAGCCGCTTCCATTCCGATTCCAGCACCGCCTCCACCGCGGCATCGCCCGTCTGCGCCCGGAGCGCTTCGAGCGCCGTGGCGAGCACCTGCACGTAACTCCGGGGGAATAGCGCCTCTCCCGCCGGCGTCAACGAATAGGTGAATACCGGCGCTCCCACCCCCCGCACTTCCCGCTGGTACCGCACGAGCCCGTCGTCTTCGAGCGCCTTGAGATGCCGGCGCAGGGCGTTCGCCGTGAGGCCGAACTGCTCCCCGAGCTCATGCGCCGAGAGCGGCTGGGCCTTCTTCAAGGCCACCAGCAGCTCCGCGCGCACCCCGCGAAATCCCCCCAGCGCTCCGACGACGTCCTCCATGCCGAGAATTTACATCGGCTTTGCTGGATACGTCAACGAAAGTGTAAACGAATTCGCCGGCACATCGCGGCGACCTCATCTTTAGGTGTTAGCCGTTTCGGAATGAGTCCGCGCGTGATACTGTATGCGAAGTCCTACATCGGACGCCTCTCCCCACGGCACTTTCCCGTTCCCACCCGCCCGAGGACCGTTGCAGTCGTGAAACTGACTGTCATAGTGGCCATTGCCGTGCTCGTGGTGGGGCTCATTGCGCTGTTCCGCGCCCAGCGGATCAATCAGGCGTCCATTGAGCGGGATGGGCTGTCGCGGTTCCGCGACGCCTTCCGCGGGAAGTATCCCGAAGTGCTGCTGGCGCAGGTGTACACCTATCTCGCCGAGCGGCATGGCGCGATGGAACCGCACTACATCGTGAACCCCGGCGATGATCTGGAGCGGGTGTACGGGCTGATCGATCTCGATCTCGAAGATGCCGTGCTGGTCATCGCCGATCGCGCCGGCGCCCGCCTTCCGAAGGCCAACGAACTCGACGCGCTCAAGACACGCGTCCGCAATGTCGATGACCTCCTGCGCTACCTCGAGCCGTTCTTCCGCCCGGAAGTGGTGAAGGGGTGAGTTGATCCGCCGGCTGCTGCTGGCGTTGGTCGTCATCACGACGGCCTGTTCCCGGGGACTGACGCCCATCGTGTCGCCGGCGCCGGTCGAAGGCCCCGGCGAATCGCCCGGCCCGTCGCCGCGTCCGATGCTGGGCCCCACGCCAGCGCACGTGGGGCCGCTGAATCCCGCGGTGACCGCCGACGACCTCGACGCGCTCTGGGCTCGACAGCTCATGATCCCGGTAGCAGGCCTCTCCCGGGCGCGAGTGCCCGACACCTTCACCGCCAAACGCGACAAGGGCATTCACGGCGCGCTCGACCTGCTCGCCCCGCGATCGACCCCAGTCGTCGCCGCGGCCGATTGCATCATCGGCCGGCTCTTCGAGGGACCGGTGGGCGGTATCGTGATCTATGCGTACGATGCCGATGAGCGTTTCGTGTACTACTACGCGCATCTGGAGCGCTATCGCCGGGGGCTCGCGGTGGGGGACCGAGTCGCCAAGGGTTCGGTGATCGGCTACGTTGGAACGACGGGGAATGCGCCACCCGACACGCCCCACCTGCATTTTCAGGTGATGAAGCGCGGCGCGGGGCGTGCCTGGTGGGACGGCCCGCCGATCAACCCGTACTCCTTTTTCGCCGTAGAGGCGCCCCGGACCTCCACGGGGCGGTAACGAGGCTTTCATGAGCATGACGGGCAAGGCGCGCGCGGAACTGCGCGCCGAAGCACACCATCTGGACGTGCAGGTGCACATTGGGCACGCGGGGCTCACCCCCGCGCTGCTCCAGAGTCTCGATGACGTCCTTCGCACCCACGAACTGGTGAAGGTGCAGGTGGCCAAGGGCGGCGAGCTGTCGGCCAAGACCGCCGTGAACGAGGTCGCGCCGGCGTTGGGTGCCGAAGTCATCCAGGTGATCGGCCGGACCTTCACGATCTACCGGCACAACCCCGAGCTCAAGAAGAGCGACACCCCCGCCTGGCGGAAGTGATTCCGCCATCGGTGCGTCCGATGGCCCGGCAACCTTCCGCGCTTGTCGCGCGTTGCTGCTGAGCTATCTTCCCTCGACCGGGATTCTCTGCAGAGAGTCATCGTCCGGTCGCGTTCGATCCGAGACCCCGCTCATGCCCTACGTCATCACTGAAGCCTGCATTTCCGTCAAGGACAAGTCGTGCGTGGACGTCTGCCCCGTCGATTGCATCTACGAGGGCGAGGACCAGCTGTACATCCACCCCGACGAATGCATCGACTGCGGCGCCTGTGAGCCGGAGTGCCCGGTGACCGCGATCTTCCCCGAAGAAGACGTGCCCGTGCAGCTCAAGAGCTTCATCGGCAAGAACAAGGATGTCTTCAACGGCCCGAACCCGCCGGGGCGGCCGACGCGGTAAGCTGACGCGGTCCGCACCCACGACCCACAACCAAAACCCCGGAACCCTGAACTGATCAGTTCAGGGTTCCGGGGTTTTGGTTCTGAGTCGTGGGTTGCTTAGAGCTGCCAGCCGCGCGCCTTCAGCCAGAACAGCGCGCCGAGCACGATGTACTGCCCAATGGTGGAGCGCTCGCTCCAGATCGCCTCGCCCCAATCGTGCTGCCCCTGCGTGGAACCTGCAGGCGGCCGGCCGAACCAGCGCGGCGTGCGCTGCTTGTAGTCCAGATACTCCTGCCCGAAGATCGATTCGAGCACGCCTTCCTCGTAGCGCACGATGAGCGTGTACTCGATCGCGAAGATCAGCGTGGCGACGGGCAGAAACCAGAAGACGCCGCTCACCACCGTGAAGCCCATCCACGCGAGGTAGTTGCCGACGTAAAGCGGATTGCGGCACCACGCGAAGGCCCCGTAGGTGACCAGGCGCTGCACATCGCGGGAGCGGCGGCGCGTGACGGTGCCGGCGGCGGCGACGCCGGCCGTGCGCACCAGTTCCCCGATCAGGACGATCGCGAGGCCGACCATCCACGTCATGCGCGACTGCGTGCCCGGCACCAGCAGCGGCACGGCGAGGAAAGGGACCGGGAGCCAGCCGCGGTTCTTGAACAGCACCTGCCCGATGCGGGCGGCGGTGGAGCGTTCGGCTTCGGAGATCGTGGGGGAAGCAGTCATCAGAGAGGGCTACGAAACGGGCGGTCCGGCGATCGACGGGTCGAGCGTGGACAGGAAGTCGGACAGGGCGTGTGTAGTGGCCGCCGGACGCTCCAGACAGGGCACATGCCCCGCGCCGGCAATGATCTCGAGGCGCACCCGGGCCTGCGAGGGCAGAGCCTCCGCAATGGCGCGCGCTTCCTTGATCGGGGTCAGCACGTCGTCCTCACCCACAACCACCAGCGAAGGAACGCTAATCGTCCTGAGCGTCTCGCGTGAGTCCGGACGGTCCCGCAGCGCCTGCAGCGCCCCGATGATCCCCGCGGCGGGCTGTCGCGCCATCATCGCCCGAAGCGTCTTCATGATCTCCGGACGCCGCTCGCGCGTGGCCGGCCCCACCATCCCGGTCAACTGCGGCTCGGCGATCGCCCGGGCGCCATCGCGCTTCACCAGGGCAATCATGTCGTCGCGGCGCCCCTTGGCCTCGTCGCTGTCGGCGCCGGCGCGCGTATCGCAGAACACCATGCCGCGCACCCGGTCGGGGTAGCGGCGCCAGAGCGCCATTGCGACGTAGCCCCCCATCGACAGCCCGCAGATCACGGCCCGATCGATCCCCAGCCAATCGAGCAGCTGCACGACATCGTCGGCGTACTGGTCCATGGAGAAGGGGCCATGCGTGGACGAGTGTCCGAACCCCCGGATGTCCGGCACGATGCAGCGCACGCGCGGCGCCAGCGAAAGCCGTTGTGCCGTCCACAGGGTGCGGTCGTGCGGAAACCCGTGCAGAAAGACGACCGGCAGCCCATCGCCGCTGTCGTCATAGCCCATCTGAAATCCGGGGAGCTGCGCGATCATCTCAGGCCTCCAGCTTCCTCTGCTTCACCAGGGCTTTCTCGCGCGCATTCTCGCGCTCGGCGATCATGCGCAGCGGTACCAGCAGCGCGGCGGTGAGCGGCACCGCCACCATCAGCCCGATGAATCCAAAGACCAACGTCATCAACGTCTGGGCCACGAGGGTGATGGCCGGCGGCAGGTCCATCTCGCCGCGCATGAGGTACGGGATCAGCAGGTTGTTCTCGACGAACTGAATGCCCCAGTACACCACCGCCACGGCCAGCGCCTTCTCTGGCGAGTCCACGAAGCCCATCAGCACCGCGGGCACCGCGCTCAGCACCGGCCCCACCGTCGGAATGAACTCGAGCAGACCGGCAATGAACCCCAGCGCGAACGCCGCCTTCACGCCCAGCAGCAGCAGCGCGATCATGCTCATCACGCCAATCACCACCATGGCAATGAGCTGCGTCACCAGCCACTTCCGGAGGACGGTGGCCATCTCACCCATGACGAGCCGCACCTGAGCGCGCGAGGTGGCCGGCACCGCCGCCAGCAGCCACCCGCGATACACCTCGGGTTCGGCGCCGATGTAGATCGCCAGGAAGATCAGCAGCACCAGGGAGGTGAGCACGGCCACGGTGTTGCTCACGAATGAGAACAGGTACTTGGTGGCGCCCTGCATTGCCGTTTGGAGCTTCTGGCGCAGCGCCTCGCTGGGCGCGACCGTGCTGTCGGGCACCTGGGCCCCCGCGGGGGCGCCGACGACGCCGCGCCCGGCCACCGTCGGGGCGCCGGGTTTGGCCGCCGCCGGTCCGGCCG